>NZ_JBHJUV010000017.1:0-181587 GCF_042268025.1 Streptomyces sp. NPDC056161 | reverse complement strand
CGAGTGGGGGTACCTCCCACGCCCGTCCAGGGCAGTGGGGGCCACGCACCGAACGCCGCTCCTTGACGGGCAAACGTTGCCTGCCGAGGCACTAGGCGTCGGCGGCAGAGGCAGTTCCGGCATCCGCCTCCCCGGTGACCGGTCGGAGCATGCCCGTCAGGAGGTCCGCGAGGCTGTCGTTGTCGGCCTCGGCGAGGGCGGACGTACCCACGACGGTACGCAGCAGCCACGTTCCCGCGACCAGAGCCAGCCCGAGCTGGGCCCGCACCTCCGCCTCAGGTCCCTCCAGCAGCCCCGCCAGGCGCTCACCCACGTGCGCCTCGATGCCCCGGCGAAGGACATCCACCGCCTCGGGATCCTGCACCGAACGGAGCATCAGCAGGAACGGATCGAGACGTTCGGCACCGGGCGCGGTGCGCTCCGCGAGCGTGTGCGCGATCTCTCGCGACAGACTCCGGCGATCGTCACCGACGACCGTCGGCGGCCCGAAAGCCCGGTCCACCGCCTGGGCGAAGAGTCCTTCCTTCGACCCGAAGTAACGGTTGATCATCATCGCTGTCACACCCGCCCGCTCAGCGATCTGCCGAACCCCGGCCCTCGCGTAACCGTGCTCCGTGAACTCCACCACGGCCGCGGCGAGAATCGCCTCGCGCGTCGCGGCACCGTCACGTTTGCGGGCAGGCTGTACAGCATTCATGAACAGGAGCATACGTGGGGCGCGGCGACCTCTTCGAAACGTGCGGCGACCGCTCCGAAACATGTGCGGCAGTGATCGTCATCCGCCCATCTGCCTCCCCCGGCCCACCGGGTGGCGTCCAGCCTTCGGGGCCGGGGCGCGGCACGGGGGGCCGGGCACGCCGGGCGTTGTCCTCGATCGTCACGCCCACCAGCCAAGATCCAGCAGAAGGACCCTAGCGGCGGGGCGCCCCCATCGCGTGCAGGGGCAACGGGTGCAGCGGTTGGGTGTGCCAACGCAGGGTGAACGTGCGGTCGGGCAGGGAGCAGGTGAGCGTGAGCCGGTGCGGGGTCTCCAGGAAGATCACGTCCGCCTCCAGCGTGCCGGTGTCCGTCCAGCCACCGCTCACCGCGGTCGGAACCGGTTCCTCGGCGATGCTCCACCCGTTCTCCACCAGCCGCAGTTCGATGCGGCGACCGTCCTCGACGAGGGTGAGGCGTGTGCCGTCGGCCCCTGTCGCGACCTCCACGGAGGTCGTCCCGGCCGGCGGCTCGCCCGGGGCGAACTCGACGGTCGCCCACTCCTCGGCCCGCTCGGCGGGCGCGGGCTTTCCCGCGGCGGGCGGCAGCGCGAGTCCCGCGAGGCGTTCCGCCAGGGCCGCGTCCGTCCGCTCCCGGCCGGACAGCGGTCCGGGCCGGAAGGCGGGCAGCAGGTGCTCCCAGATCAGGTCCAGCACCTGCTGCATCTGCACGGTCTCCTCGGTGATGGCGATCACGGCGTCGTGCTCGGGCAGCACCACGCAGAACTGCCCGTAGGCGCCGTCACCGCGGTAGCCATGCCGGGACATCCAGAACTGGAGGCCGTAGCCCTGCTTCCAGTCGGTCCCGCCCGGGGAACCGTCCGCGTTGGAGACCTGCGGACGCGTGGCCTCGGCCACCCAGGACGCGGGCAACAGGCGCTCGCCCTCCCAGACACCGTCCCGCAGGTACAGCTCGCCGAGCCGGAGGACGGCGTCCGTGGTGGAGTGCAGGCCGGAGAAACCCAGGTCGCGTCCGGCCCGGTCGCGCTGCCAGACCGCCTCGCCGATGCCGAGCGGTTCGAAGAGGCGAGGACGCAGATAGTCGATGAGCGACTGGCCCGTGACCCGCTGGACGATCGCGGCGAGCGTGTAGGTGGCGGGCTGGTTGTAGGCGAAGACGGTGCCCGGGTCACGGTCCGGGGGGACCAGCAGGAAGCCGCGCACCAACTCCTCCCGGTCGGCGGCCTGCGCGCGGTCCAGGGTCTCCGCCACATGGCCGCTGGACATCGACGCCACGTGCCGTACGAGCATCGCGCGGCTGCGCGGATCGGTGATGTCGGCCTCGAACTCCGGAAAGTACGAGATCACCGGGTCGTCCAGCCGGATCAGACCCTCCGCTGCGGCGAGGCCGGCGGCCGTCGCCGTGAAGCTCTTGCTCAGCGAGTAGAGGAGGTGGAGGCGGTCCTGCGCGTACGGCGCCCACCAGCCGGCGGCGACCACGTGACCGTGGCGCAGGATCATCAGGCTGTGGGGTGCTATGTCGGGGGCGGCTTCGAGGGCGTCGAGGAAGGCGTGGATTCCGTCGGCGTCGACGCCTTGGGCGGCGGGGGTGCTCTGGGGCAGCGGGCGCACACTCATGCAGGCATCCTCTCTCGCCGTCCCCGAGATCGCGAGGGCCGTCACGGACTTGCTTCGGGGGACCCGGCACCGGAACCCGGTCCCGAGCCGAGACCGACCTCACGGCGGTCGGTGAGGACACCCAGAAGTGGCTGGACATCGCAAGGGTTTTCCTCTGAGGGAGGTCACGTCCACCGCCACCACCAGCCTGAACGGTCGGCGGGACGGAAACCTCGGATGGCGGACTCGGGCGAGGTTTCCGGTACGTGCACGGGCGCCGGCCGTCTCGGACTGTGCACTCCATGCCAACGGCCGTGCGCTGTGGGCCGACGTCTTCTCGGCGTGTCCTTCGGTAGCTTCCTCGTGAAAGGCGACAGCGCTCGGGCAGGCGGGGCGCGGCCGAGCGGTGTCCCCTCGTACGAGTTCCCGCGGCGTCGACTGCGGTGCCCGAGCCGGGACTTGTCAGGCCCGTCGACGGCGAAGCCGGGGTGGGTCCGTCGTGATCCGTTCGAGTCGGTCAGGCCGTCGGCCCGAGAACATACCGAGGTCCGTTCGCTGGGAGTGCGTGTGAGTAGACGTGTGATCGTTTCGGTGCAGAGACCGCATCGTCGGGTGGCGGCGTACGGCGCCGCGCTGGTGTGTCTGGGTGGGCTGGCGTTCGGGCTGGGACCGGCAGCGCATGCGGCGGGGTCGGAGGCATCCCGGAGCAGTGTGCCGGCGGCGGCAGCCGCCTTCACGTGCGGCTACTACTCCGGCAATGCGCTGACCGTCCGTGGCGACCTCGGGCCCAGGGTCCGGGAGGTGCAGTGTCTGCTCGGCATCACGGTCGACGGTGAGTTCGGGTCGATCACGGAGAGCACGGTCAAGCGGTTCCAGTCCTGGTACGGGGGTCTGACCGTGGACGGAAAGGTCGGCGTCCACACCTGGGCGGCACTGCGCGAAGTGGCCGGCGGTACTCATGGCTGATGCCGGGGGCATCAGCGCGCGAGAACACCGAGATGCGCCGGAGGAACGCCGTCGTGCCGTTCCCGGACGGCGTCCGTCCGAAGACGGCGCGGGTGCGGGTCGGGTGCGGCGGTGCGAGCTGAGACAACGCCATTCGTGGGAGACAACATGAGGGTTTTCGGAAGACTGGGCATTCTCGTAGGTGTTGCTGCACTGATGGCGGGCGCTTTCGCCGCTCCGGCCGCCCAGGCAGTCCCGCAGTCGCCCGTCGGGGCCCAAGTGCATCCCTACGAATGGGACACCGCCGAGGCGGGGTCGCCGCCGTCCGGCATGGCCTGCGTCGATCTGACCGGCAGTACGGCCTGCTTCCAGAAGTACGGCGACAAGTGGTGGGTCAAGGACACCGACCCCGACGGACACTCGGCCACCGCCTCGTGGAAGAACACGCTGTGGAACGGATCGGCGTGGATCCTCTACCGCCAGGGCTCGTGCGTCAACAAGCTCGGCGCGGGCAAGTGGGGCGTGTGCAACAAGGACTACTACGAACAGAGCAGCAAGAACTACTACGGCTACCCCGGAAGCTCGCTTGCCTGGCAGGCGTGCATCTACGACTCCACGGCCGGAACCTGGCACGGGTGCTCCAACGAGGCGTCCGAAGTCAACAACGAGTAGCCGCCCTCCGCCGGTGCGTGTGGTAAGACCGTCGGCAGCACCGCCCGCCACCGTGCTCCCGCACCCTGACGCGCCGGGTGCGGGAGCGGAACGCCTCATGCCGCGGGCGGGGACTGCCTGCGGGTCCGGGTGAGGATGGCGCGCAGGTCGGCGAGCGGGATCTTGGGACGGCGGTCCGGTGTGAGCAGTCCGTTGGTCTCCTGCAAGGTGTCGGTGAACTGGGTGTAGCAGAAGCCGGCGAGATGCGAGTCCACCGCCGCCGCCACCAGGCCGGTCAACCGGTCGGCGAATTCCTGCTCCGTGGCCACGGTGTCGTAGCCGAACCACGCCTCCCCCTGCGCCGGCTCGAAGGTGGCCCCGCCGAACTCGCTGAGGACGACGGGCTGGCCCTCGTGCCGGGTGCCCGCCAGGGTCAGCCGTTTGGCACCGGGCCACTGCTCGACCACCTCGCCCCGGCGCAGGGACGCGTGGCCGTAGCGCTCACGAAGCTCCCACGCGTGCTGGGTGTAGTCGTGCACGCCCCAGATGTCGGCGGCGGAGATCTCCCAGCCGTCGTTGGAGACGGCCGGGCGCGAGGGGTCCAGAGCCTTCGTCAGGTGGTAGAGGGCGTCCATGAAGTGCCGTTGCTCCGGGACGAGAGCGGGGTTCGGGACCGACCAGGACTCGTTGATCGGGACCCAGCCCACGATCGAAGGGTGGCTGAGGTCGCGGGTGACGGCCTCGGTCCACTCGCTGATCACACGTTGGACGGTGGGTGTGCCGAAGACGTAGGCGGACGGCATCTCCTCCCACAGCAGCAGCCCGAGCCGGTCGGCCCAGTAGAGGAAGCGCGGGTCCTCGATCTTCTGGTGGATGCGCAGCCCGTTGAGGCCGATCTCCTTTGCCAGTTCGACGTCGCGGCGCAACTCGTCGGCCGAGGCGGACAGATGGGACGCGGGCCAGTAACCCTGCTGGAGCGCGAAGCGCAGGAAGTAGGGCCTGTGGTTGAGGAGGAAGACGCCGTTGTCCCAGCCGAGGTCGCGCAGCCCTAGGTAGGAGCTGACGGTGTCGACGGGCGTGTCGTCGGTGGCGTCGCTCAGGACCACCGTCGCGTCCGTCAGGTGCGGGCGCTCCGGGCTCCAGAGCAGGTCGTCGAGTTCCTGGCCGTGGCGCAGGGCGGGCACCGCGACGTCGAACACCGTGTCCTGGCCGTCTGTCAGGACACGCTGCTCCGCCAGTACGCGATCGCCCTGTGCCAGGCGGACCGTCGCCCGCAGGGGCCGGCTCGGCAGGCGGTTCAGGCGCAGTTGGCAGCGGACGCGGGCATGGGCGACGTCCGGTGTCCACTGCACCGCCGTCAGATGCTCGTCCGGGACGTCCTCCAGCCACACCGGCTGCCAGATACCGGAGGTGCGGTGGTACCAGATGACATGGGGGTCCGGGCGCCAGTCCTGCTTGCCCCGGGGCTGCGCGGCGTCGCCCGGTTGGTCCTCGGCCCGGACCACGACGACCTGGGCGCCGTCCTGGTCGACGGCGTCGGTGAGGTCGCAGGTGAAACCGGTGTGTCCGCCTTCGTGCCGGCCCACCGGGTGGCCGTTCACCCAGACCTCGGCCCGGTAGTCGACCGCCCCGAAGTGCAGCAGGAGACGGCGGCCCGGGGCGGGCGCGGCCACCTCCACGGTGCGCCGGTACCACAGCACGGGGTGGAAGCCGGTGTCATGGATGCCGGAGGACTCGGACTCCGGCGGGTAGGGCACCGTGATGGTCGCGGTGAAGGGCTCGGTGGTGCCGGGGGCCATCCACCGCTCCGACCGGCCGCGGTCCGCGTCGTCGTGGGCGAACTGCCAGGGTCCGCTCAGATCGTGCCAGTCGGGATCCCGGACGAGTTGCGGCCTCGGATGGCCGGCGGCGTCCAGGTGGGTGTGGGGCATGGGCATGCGGGAACTCCGGTCGTGTCGTACGCGGACGTTCGGGGGCCAGGGATGGGGAGCCGGGGCGGGTCAGCCGGAGCCGTGGCGCGGTGCGGAGCGGATGTCCACGACCGTCGCGGCGAAGGCGAGCGGGCCGGGCAGCAGGGGGATCAGCAGCGGTATCGACCAGGCGAGGAGCCCGGCCAGGAGCACGCCGGCCGCCAGCAGGAGGGTGCCGCGCGGGTCGGCGGCCGAGCGGAGCAGACCCTCGCGTACGGACAGGCGGTGCGGGTCCTGCAAGGCCGTGGCGCGCAGCGCCACGACGGCGGCGCCGAGGACCAGCAGGACGAGCGCGAGGGCCACGGCGGGCGCGCCGGGCAGCGCGCTGCCCAGCAGACTTACGTCGATCAGCAGGATCACCACGAGCATCGGCGGCAGCAGTCCACCGGCCAGGGAGGCGACGGACAGGCGGGCGCGCAGGTGCGCGAGGTACGCGGCGGCCCTGACCGGTGCGCCGTGGCCGGCGGCCGGCCGCAGCGTCGCCGACGCGGCGGCGAACGCGGCGGGCGCCGTGACGACCGGCAGGCATGCGGCGCTGGTGAGCAGGCCCACGAGCAGCATGTCGGCGAAGAGGGTGAAGCCGTTCCCGAAGACCTCGCCGGGCTCCCGGCGGCCCCGGGCGGAGGGGGAGGAGACCTGGGTCATGTGTCGTCAGCCCTTCAGTCCCGAGGTGGCCACGCCCTGCACCAGGTAGCGCTGGAAGACGAAGAAGAACAGCACGATCGGCACCACGGAGATGACCGACATGGCGAACATGGGGCCGTACGCGGAGGTGCTGGACTGGTCGACGAAACTGCGCAGCGCCAGGGTGATGGTGAACTTGTCCGGCGAGAAGAGATAGACCATCTGGGTGAAGAAGTCGTTCCAGGTCCAGATGAACGTGAAGATGGCCGTGGTGATCAGTGCGGGCCGGGTCAGCGGCAGCGTGATGGCCCAGTAGGTGCGGAACGCGCCGCAGCCGTCGATACGGGCCGACTCCTCCAGCTCGCGGGGCAGCCCGCGCATGAACTGGACGATGAGGAAGACGAAGAACGCCTCGGTGGCCAGGAACTTGGGCAGGATCAGCGGCCAGTACGAGTCCACCATGCCCAACCGGTTGAAGATGATGTACTGCGGGATCAGGACGACGTGGTGGGGAAGCATCAGCGTCGCCACCATGAAGCCGAACATCGGCCCCCGCATCCGGAAGCGCAGCCGGGCGAAGGCGTAGGCGGCCAGTGAGCAGGACAGGACGTTGCCGACGACGGCACCCGCGGCGATCAGCAGGGTGTTGCCGAGCAGCCGGGTGACCGAGACGCCGGACACACCGTCCAGGGCGGTCGTGTAGTTCGACCATTCCAGGTGGCTGGGCCACAGGTCGAGGCTGGTCACCACCTCGTTGGCCGGTTTGAGCGAGGTGGCGAGGAGCCAGGCCACCGGATAGAGCAGGACGAGCAGGCTCACGACGGCGATCGTGTGCGGCAGCCATCGTCTGGGGGCGAGGTTCATCGTCCCTCCTCGTCCGCGTAGAAGACCCAGGACCGGGAGGTCCTGAAGAGGATCAGGGTGACGATGCCGATCACGATCAGCAGCAGCCAGGCCATCGCCGCCGCGTAGCCCATGTGCGAGGCGGTGAAGCCGCGCTCGTAGAGGTACAGCGTGTAGAACATCGTGGAGTCGGCGGGACCGCCGTCGCCGCCGCTGATCGCGAAGGCCGGGGTGAACACCTGGAAGGACTGGATGGTCTCCAGCACCAGATTGAAGAACACGACCGGGGACAGCATCGGCACGGTGATGGAGAGGAACTGCCGCAGGCGGCTCGCGCCGTCCAGCGCGGCGGCCTCGTAGAGGTCGGGGGATATCTGCTGCAACCCCGCCAGGAAGATCACCATGGGGGCGCCGAACTGCCACACCGTCAGCAGGACGACCGCGTACACCGCCAGGTGGGGGTTGCCGACCCAGCCGCCGGCGTGGATGCCGACGGCGTCCAGTATGTGGGAGACCGAGCCGCCGTCGTTGAACAGCGCGCGCCACACCAGGGCGATGGACATGCTCGCCCCGAGCAGGGAGGGCGCGTAGAACGCGGAGCGGTAGAAGGAGCGACCGCGTCCGAGGTTCTTCAGGAGCATCGCCACGCCGAGCGCGGCGGCCAGCTTGAGGGGCACGGCGATCACGACGTACAGCAGGGTGGTGCCGACCGAGCGCCAGTAGCGGGGGTCCTGGGTCAGCATGTCGGTGTAGTTGCGCAGGCCCACCCAGTGCGGCGGGTCGAACAGGTTGTAGTCCGTGAACGACAGGTACAGGGACACGGCCATCGGCAGCAGGGTCAGGACGACCGCGCCGATCATCCACGGTGAGAGGAACACGAAGGCGGGCCACTGCTGTTCCCGTCCGCGGCGGCGCTTGGCAGGCGGCCGTGGCTCCTGCGGACGGCCGGCGCGCGCGGGCGCCCTGGTCGACACCGTACTCATGACCTCAGCTCCCTGCCTGCCTCGTCGATGAGTTCGCGCGCCGCCTGCCGGGGGGTGGCGAGCCCGAACATCACACGTTGGTACTCCCGGCCGAAAGCGGTCTGGATCGCCAGATCGCCCCGCGGGGGCGCGGTCGGCGGGGCGCTCAGGCCGTATTTCTCCATCTTCACGGCGTACTGGTAGATCTCCAGCTCCGGTCCCTCAAGGGTCTTGGCGACGCGGCCGGCGACCGTCCGGTTGGGCGGTGTGGACCGGGTGAAGCCGAGGACGTCGCCGGCCCGCAGGTCGTTGACGAGGAAGTCGACCAGCTGGGCCGCCTCCTTGGGATGTGCGGTGTGCGCGCCGACGCCCACGAGCATCGAGGGCTTGAAGTACGCGCCGGCGTGGCCGTCGGTCGTGGGCACCGGCGCGAAGTGGGTGCCGTCGCCGAGCAGTGCCGTGTACCCGGGGAACGGAGCGTCCCAGGTGAAGTCGGCGGCGGCGAGGCCCCGGCCCATGGGGGAGGTCTCGGTGCTGTTCGCCTGTGCCGTGTCCCGGGCGGCGGCGACGGCCCCCTGTCTGCGGAGCGTGTCGAAGAACGTCCAGAAGCCGGTGAGGTCGTCCTCGGTGAACCCGAGGCGGGTCTGGCTCGCGTAGAGCTGCCCGCCGCGGCTGCGCAGCCAGTCCTCGAAGACGTCCTCGTTGCCGCCGCCGTCGTTGGCGCCGGTGACGGGCCGCCCGTCGGGGGATCTGAGCCGCAGGTCGGCGATCCTCCTGTTGTCCTTAGCCCACTCCTCCCAGGTCCAACTGGGCTGGGGCGTGGGGATGCCGGCCTTCTTGTAGAGGGCGGAGTCGTAGGCGTATCCGGTGATGCCGCGGCCCATGGGCAGTGCGTACTGCCTGTCCTGGTAGCTGCCGGTGCGCAGCAGTCCCGCGTCCAGCTCGGAGGTCCGGATCGTGCCGTCGTCGATGGCGTCGCCCAGCGGCAGGATGGCCTTGCTGCCCGCGTACTGGGAGATCTGGCGGTAGTCGAGCTGGACCACGTCGGGCAGGCCGCCGCCGGCGGCCTGGGTGGCCAGCTTCTGGAGGTACGACCCGAAGTCCGCGTTCGACGTCCGGACCTTGACGCCGGGGTGTTCCTCCTCGAAGAGTCGCACGGCCTGTTCGGTGCGCGCGGCACGGTCGTCGTTGCCCCACCAGGAGAACCTGAGGGTGATGCCGCCGGACGTGCCACCGCTCGCGGCGGAACAGGCGGAGAGTGCGGGGGTCAGGGCGGTGCTGAGACCGACGGCGGCCGAGGCCAGGACGGTACGGCGGCTCAGAAGTCGGTGCCCGCCGCTTCTTCGGGGCTCGGGCATAAGGGGCCTTCCGGAGGGGCGTGGATGGGGGAACGGGAACGGGGTGAGGGACGGGGGAGTGATGGGGCGGGGGAGCGATGGGACGGGGGAGTGATGGGGCGGGGGAGCGATGGGACGGGGGAGTGGTGGGGCCCGCGGCCGGCTCCTGGCTCCCGGAGGAGGCAGGCGGCGGGCCGGGGCCCCGGGGCGGGCGCCCGGTCAGGTCCCCGGGTAGACGTCCAGGCGGCCGCACATGCCGAAGCGTCCTTGCACGGTGGCTCCGGTGGAGACGACCCGGGCCTCGGTCAGATGGCGCGCGTCCTGCCCGCGCAGGGCGTCGAGTTGGGCCCCGGTCGCCCGCGCGGCGGCGAGCGCGCCCTCGCGCCAGCGTCGCTCCCACGCGTCGAGTCGGGGTCGTACCAGTTCGGCGGCGGCCCGGTGGAAGTCGGCGAGCGGCTGCGGGTCGCCGTTCTCGGTGGCGTCGCGCAGCTCAAGGAAACGGCGGGTCGCCAGGTCCCGGCGGGCACGCGCGACCTTGGCCTGCTCGGCCTCGGGAACGTCGGTGGGGATGCGCACCGCGCCCGCATACGTATCGGGGTCGGCGAGGAGGTCCTGGGGCAGGGTGAGCACCGCGTCGCCGGCCTCGGGCAGGCCGCTGTTCTGCATCACGACGGTGATCTCCAGGCCGCCGTCGTTGGTCAGGCGGTGGATCGTGCCGGGCGTGAACCAGGCCACGGTGCCCGGCCCGAGAGGGGTCTCCCGGTAGCCGGAGGTGGTCAGCGTCTGCACCGTCCCCCGGCCCGCCGTCACCACGTACCCCTCGCTGCACGTGAGGTGGAGGTGCGGGGTGCCGCCGCCGGGCCGGCCGTCGGGGGTGGGCCAGTCGTACACCCGCAGCCGGGACACCGCGACCGCCCCGGGGAAGCCGTCGTAGGTGGCGCTCACCAGGCGTGTCCTCGTACGTGTGCGGCGACCCGTCCGCGGTCCCAGGCGCCGTCCGCGACGGTCACGCGGTAGCGGCGGGTGAGGGTGTCGCCGGGGGCGAGGACGAGTTCCTCGTGGAACGCCCAGGACGGCGCGACCGCCGCGAAGGGGTCGCTGCGCACGAACCAGTGCGCCGGGTGCGTCCCCTTGTCGCCCGAGTGGTCGTTGCCCGGGGCGTGCTCGAAGATCATCGTGGCGTGGCCGTCACGTCCGTCGTGCTCGCCGACGTACGCCAGCCAGTCCGCCTGGGTTCCCATCAGGTCGCCGCCGTCGGCCTCGGCACTGAAGACCCGTCCGTCCCGGAAGGCCCGCGGGCCCCGCCAGAACAGGCCGGTGTAGCCGGCCGCCGGGCGCCCGTGGGTCGTCGGACTGCCGAAACGCAGCGGTTCCTGGCGCCGGTTGACGACGGCGGAGGTCCAGGTCAGCGACCAGCTCCCGGCCTCCGGGTCGACGTCGGACACGTCGAGGCGGCGCTCCTCCTCGGCCCAGAGTTCCCCGTCGTGGGGGTGCCAGGTCAGCCGCTCGGCGATGACGGCGCCCTCGCCCGCGACGGAGACCTCCTCGAAGGCGACGTGCGCCATCGAGCCGACCTTCTCCGGCAGGGCGAGATACCCCTCGCCGTGCACATAGGTGTTGCCGCCCCACAGGTTCTGCCCCGACAAGTGGGAGGCGGTCAGTTGCAGGCCCTTGTGCCACCGGTGGTCGTTGGGCCGGTAGTCGGTGACGACCGCCCCGGACAGGGTGCGGACCGGGTGCAGGTAGGGCTTGGGGGCCTCCCAGGCGGCCTCGGGCCGGTACACGTAGGCGAACAGCTCGGTACCGGTGGCCTCGTGGGCCACGGTGATCCGGTCCCCGTGGGCATGGGTCAGTGCCAGGGTCATGCGTGGTCCTCTTCCTCGCGGGAGTCGGCCGGTGCCCAGCCCGGGGCACCGCCGTGCAACTCGGTGTAGTAGGGGTCACCGGGACCGATGTCGCCCGCGCGGACCGGCGTGCCGGCGAACGCGGACTTGTACAGGGCGGTGATGAACTCCAGCGTCCGCCGGCCTCCCGGACCGCTGGTGGCATGGCGTCGGCCGGCCTTGATGTCGGCGACGAGGGCGCGCAGTTGGGCGAGGTGCGAGCTGGGCTCGTCCGCGCCGAAGTCGCGCCAGCCGGCCGCGGTCGGCTCGGGGACGTCCGGAGCCGGGGTGATGCGCCAGTCCGCGTTGCGGTAGCCGTACAGGTGGGTCAGTTCGATCGTCGCCAGCTCGCAGTCGATACGGATCCGGCTGACCTCGTCCGGGCTCAGCACGCTGTTGACCACCGTCGCGACGGCGCCGTTCTCGAAGCGGACCTGTGCGGTGGACACGTCCTCGGTCTCCACGTCGTGGACGAGGCGGGCCGCCATGCCGTGCACCTCGGCCCACGGGCCCATCAGGTCCAGCAGCAGATCCGTCTGATGGATGCCGTGGCCCATGGCCGGGCCGCCGCCCTCGGTCGCCCAACGGCCCCGCCACGGTACGGCGTAGTAGGCGGCGTCCCGGTACCAGGTGGTCTGGCAGTGCGCCACCAGCGGCCTGCCGAACGCGCCGCCGTGCAGCAGGCGGCGCACGTGCCGGGCGCCCGAGCCGAAGCGGTGCTGGAAGACGATGGACGCGTACGGGTCCGCGTCGCCGCCCTTCTCCGCGGCCTCGACGGCGTCGTAGTCGGCCAGCGAGGGACACGGCGGTTTCTCGCACCAGACCCAGGCTCCGGCGCGGAGCGCGGCCACGGACTGCTCCCGGTGCACGGCGGGCGGCGTGCACAACACGACCAGGTCGGGACGTACTTGGGCCAGCATCCCGTCGAGGTCGGTGCTCGCATGGGGGATCCCGAACTCGTCGGCGAACGCGCGCACGGCACGGCCGTCCACGTCGACCGCGGCCACGACCTCCGTCTCCCCCTCCGCGGCCAGCGTCCGCAGGGCCGGGAGATGGCTGGAGCGGGCGATACCTCCTGTGCCGACCACGGCTGTGCGCAGCGGCGCGTTCGAACGATGCGGAGACATACGGTCCCTCTCGTGAGGCAGGCAAGGTGGAGAACGGCGGTTGGCACGACGGCGAGTGGCAGGCGGCCGTGCCCCGAGGACCCCGGCCGTCGTTCCGACTGCGACGGCGCCAGCAACCGCTTGCTAGCGGTTCCAACGTTGTAACTGCCGTGTATCCGGGCGGTCAACCCTCTGTCCGAAAACAGCGGAAGCTCGTCAAGATCGCTGACAGATGCGGCTCGGGCGTGCATAATCGCGGGAAAGGCGAGTGAGGGGACCGTTCGGTGGCAGCAGTGACACTCAAGGACGTGGCGGAGCGCGCGGGGGTGTCGATCAAGACCGTTTCCAACGTTGTACGCGATGCCCCGCGGGTGTCCCCCGCCACGCGGGAACGAGTGATGCGCGCCGTGCGGGAACTCGGCTACCGGCCCAACCCGTCGGCCCGCCGGCTGCGCACGGGGCGCAGCGGCCTGATCGCCCTCGCCGTCCCGGAGCTGACCACCCCCTACTTCGCGGACCTCGCCCACCACGTCCGGACGGAGGCCACCGCGCTCGGGCTGACCGTCCTCATCGAGGAGACGCTCCGGGACCCGGCGGAGGAACTGCGCCTGGCCACCGGCGTCGGCGCCTCCCTGCTCGACGGCGTGATCCTCTCGCCGCTGCACGTCACGACCGCCGAACTCGCCCCGGTCGCGGACGAGTTCCCCCTGGTCCTGCTCGGCGAACGCAGCTACGAACCCGCTGACCTGGTCGTCGACCACGTCCTCATCGACAACGTCGCCGCGGCGCGGGACGCCACCGCGCACCTGGCCGGTCTCGGCCGCACCCGGATCGCGGCCATCGGCGCGGACCGGAAGGCATCGGCGACCAGCCGGCAGCGCCTGGAGGGCTTCCAGCAGGCGCTGCACGCGGCCGGACTGTCCTTCGACCCGCGACTCGCCCCTCCCGTCAAGGAGTTCGACCGCCGCAACGGCCTGCTGGCGATGCGCGCGCTCATCGAGCTGCCCGCGCACGTACGGCCCGACGCGGTCTTCTGCTTCAGCGACACGCTGGCCGTCGGCGCACAGCGGGCCGTGCACGAGGCGGGCCTGGACGTCCCGGGTGACATCGCGCTGGCGGGCGTCGACGGGTCGCAGGAGGCGCTGTACAGCACGCCGTCCCTCACGACCGTGGTTCCCGATCTGACGGCCGTCGCCTCCCTGGCCGTGAAGTGTCTGGCGGCCCGCATCCGTTCGGAGAAACGCCTGCCGTTCGAGGTGCATGTGGCCCCGCACTGGCTGGAGGAGCGGGAGTCCACGGTCGGTGGCAGACGACCGCTGGCGCCTTGAGGCTGTTCCCCGGGGCGGGTCGGCGGCGTATACGCCCGGTCCGCCGCGCGTCGGGCGGACCCCCGGGAGGGTCCGCCCGACACGGGGCCGTTCGGGTCAGCCCACCAGGGGGAACTTCTGCGCCGCGGTCCCGTCGCAGTCGTGGATCTGCAACCGGGTGCCGTTGGCGGTGGCACCGCCCGTGGCGTCCAGGCAGCGTCCGGACTGCGGGTTGAGCAGGGAGCCGTCGGCCTGCTGCACCCAGACCTGGCCGCCCACCGCGGTGTCGCAGTCGTAGAGCTGTACGGGCGTGTTCTGCGCAGTGGCGTTGCCGGCCACGTCCAGGCAACGTCCCAGCGTGGTCAGCCTGTTGGTGGAGGTGTGCACCCAGTGCTGGTCCCGCGCGTAGGACTGGCAGTCCCACAGCTGCGCCGCGGTGCCGTTGCCGCCGCTGTCGTCGCCGCTCACGTCCACGCACTTCTTGGCCGGGCCCGTGATCATCGAGCCGCCGCCGACGGTGAATGCCTGGGCGGCACTTCCGTCGCAGTCGTGGATCTGCAACCGGGTGCCGTTGGCGGTGGCGCCGTCCGGCGCGTCCAGGCAGCGCCCGGACTGCGGGTTGAGCAGGGAGCCGTCGGCCTGCTGCACCCACTTCTGCCCGCCGACCCCGTTGCAGTCGTAGAGCTGGATCTGCGCGTCCTGCGTGGTGACGTTGCCGACGACGTCCATGCAGCGCCCCAGGGTGCGCAGGGAGCCGTCGGCGTCGTGGGTCCATCGCTGGTCGGTGGAGCCGCTCTGGCAGTCCCACAGTTGGACGGCCGCGGTCTTGCCGGCGACGTCGTTGCCGGTCACGTCGACGCACTTGCCGCCGGGCGCGGCGATCGTCGACGGTGCGACCCCGGCGGTGTCTCCGGAGTAGCCGGCGCCGACGATGCTCGACTGGACGGCGTCGTCGGCGGCGTCGGACGGGTAGCCCGCGGTGATCGCGCCCTCGAAGAAGGAGCCGACCGCCCTGTTGCTGTTGTCGCCCCCGGTGCCCAGCACGATGGAGCCCTCCTGCTGCATGGGCGCGTAGCCCGGGGGCAAGGGGCCGTTCCACCATGTCGTGAGGGAGCCGGACTGGGAGTTGCCGCCCTTGAGCGCGAAGGCCGTCTGGCCGTTGTTCTTCAGGAGCGCCGTGACGAAGGGGCTGGAGTTGCCGCCGTTGGTGCTGTGCGCGTTGGTGTCCGCCTGGAAGATGCCGTTCTCCAGGTCGGCCTGCACCCACGGTCCGGTGCCGGTGCAGGGACTGCAGGCGGGGATCGTGGACATGTTGAGCGCGTCCATGTGGCCGGCGCCGGTGTCGTTCGCGACCGCCTCGACGTTGCCGAAGTCGAAGCAGCAGTCACGGTCGACGTGCGTGCCGCTGGTCACCATGTACATGCCTTCGGGCTGCCCGTCCGTGGCGACGCCGGAGCCGACGGGATGGCGGTACCCCATCCCCGGCGCGATGTAGACGCCGTACGCCGAGTGGCCGTTCACGGTGACGTGCAGCGCGTTGGCCAGGGCACCGACGTCGGCGGCACCGGCGGTGCCCGCGCCGGCGATGGGCAGGTCGTTGTGGCGCGGTGACTGGTCGTAGATCTCGCTGATGACGCACGCGGCACCGGTGCAGAAGGCGTTCTGGGCCCCCGCGTCGGCGTAGCCGCCGGGCGCGAGCAGCCCGATGTCGAGCTTCGCGCCGTCCTGCACCCGGGTGACCTGGTACAGGCTGCCGTCGTAGGAGGCGTACAGCGCGCGGACGGTACTGAAGGCGCCCACGCAGGGCGTGCCCGCGTCGCCGTAGACGTCACAGGGCAGGGAGTCGGCGGCGGTCGCGGGTCCGGTGACGCCCAGCAGCAGGCCGACCGTCAGGGCCAGGGCCCCGCAGAGGGCGAGCAGGGCGCGCCGGGTTCGTCTCAGTGCCGAGCGCAGGCGGACTGGTGGTGGGTGTTCGGTCATCGTCGACCCTTTCTCCGTCGGGAGCCAGGCGGTACGGACGTCCGCGGTGCGGACGCGGACGTTCGGGCGCGGCGGGTGGGCGCCACGCACACGTGGTGGTGAGGAGCGGGCGATCTGCGACGAGCGCGCAAGCCGGCGGCGGCCTGTGCCGCGCGGGCGCCGAACCGGTGCTCATACGATTCAGCGGATCTGAAGCTAGAGACGCCGGATCGGGCCGTCAACCCCTCGTACCCGTCGGATCGTCCGCGAACTCCGCCCGGACAAAGGTGCGTCCAGAGGCTTGACGGGGTGTGCGCGGGCACCTACCGTCCAAGGCGCTGAAACGTTGCAGCACTTGATCGACCCCTTTCCTCCGGCCGCCGCCCGGATGCCGGGCCCTGCCGCGCCCACGATCGCCGCCCACGACGGGAGACGTGGCTGGAGACGTGGCAGGAGACGTGGCCGGAGACACGACGGGAGAGGCGGAAAGGGGCGCCCTACGACGGACACGGCCAGGAAACGACTCACCGGAGGCAGGACGACCATGACGGCAGCCGGACGGGCCAACGTCACACTCAGGGACGTGGCGACGGCCGTCGGGATCTCGCAGAGCGCGGTGTCCATGGCACTGGCCGACCACCCGCGCATCAGCGAGCCGACGAAGCAGGCCGTGCGCGCCGCCGCGGCCCGGCTCGGCTACGTGCCGAACTCCGCGGGCAGGACGCTGCGCGCGGGACGTTCGACATCCATCGCCATGGTCGTCCCGCAGACCGGCCAGCACGTCTTCGGGCACCCGTACTTCATGCACCTCCTGGTGGGGGTCACCGCCGAGGCCAACGCGCGGGACGCGACGCTGATGGTGTCGACCAACCCCGACGAGACCCACGGCGTGGCCGCCTACGAACGGGTGCTGCGCTCGCAGGCCGCGTCGGGGGCGATCGTCGCCTCGGCCTCGATCAGCGACCCGAACGTGAAGCGGATGGTGGACGCCACCCTGCCGGTGGTGCTCGTCGGACGGTTCGCGCAGCTGCCGCACGCGGCGAGCGTCGGCGTCGACGAGATCGCGGGCGCCGCCGCCATCACCCGCCACCTGGTGCGGGACCACGGGCTGACCCGTATCGCGCACATCAGCGGACCGCTCGACCACCAGACGGCCGTGGACCGCTACGAGGGCTTCCGGGGCGCGCTCGCCGACTCCGGGCGGCCCTGCACCCACACCCTCGCGGTGGGCGACTTCAACGAGGAGTCGGGGCGGGAGTGCGCGCGGCAGGTACTGGACAGCATGGCCGACCTCCAGGCGATCTTCGCCGCCAACGACGAGATGGCCTACGGCGCCATGCTGGAGATCCGCTCGCGCGGGCTGCGCATCCCCGAGGACATCGCGCTGGCCGGCTACGACGACTTCGGCGTCTCCCGGCTGACCACGCCCGGCATCACCACCGTCCGCGTACCGGCACAGGCCCTCGGACGCAAGGCCGCGACCGTCCTCTTCGACCTCCTCGGCGGCACGGCTCCCGACCCCGCCCACACCGTGCTGCCGTTCGACCTCGTGATCCGCGATTCCTGCGGCAGCCACCCCGACCGGACCGCCGCGGGAGACGGGCCCGTCGCCTCTCCCGCCCCGGACCACCGGTCACCGGACCGAGGGGAATGATCGGCATGAACGCCGGCAAGAGAAGGCATATCCGCGACAGAGAACACGTCAGTCACAAAGGACACCTCGGCCGTCGACGACACCGCGGTCGCGGCACAGCGGCCGCGGTGGTGGCCACGACCGGTGCGGTCGCACTGCTCCTCGCCGGCTGCGGCGACAACGGCGCGAGCGACGGTACGTCCGCCGACGGCGTGGTGAACCTGACGATGCTCACCGGGTTCACCGGGCCCGACGCACCGTCGTACCAGGCGCTGGTCAAACAGTTCAACGCCTCCCATCCCAAGATCCACGTCACCATGACGACCGAGCCCTGGGCCGCCATCGGCCAGAAACTGCCCGCCGCGTGGGCCACCGGTCAGGGCCCCGACCTCGCCACCCCCAGCTCCGACCCCGGCTCGATCTACACCTACGTCCGGACCAAGTCGGCGCTGCCGTTGGACTCCGCGGCCGGCACGGGCGCGCACGGAATCGACTCGGCGGCCTTCCCGCCGGCCGTGAAGTCGGCGTTCACCGTGGACGGCAGGCTCTACGCGGTGCCCGCCAACATGGCCACGCTGGTGCTCTACTACAACAAGCGCATGTTCTCCGCCGCGGGCATCACCGCGCCGCCCGCCACCGAGGCCGAGTTCGTCGCCGACGCCAGGAAGCTCACCACCGGGCCGGGCGACAGGCCCAGCCAGTACGGTCTCTCCCTGGCGGACAACAACACCATCCAGATGTGGCCCGTCCTCCAGTGGATGAACGGCGGCGACATCGTCGACGCGGACGGCTGCGCCGTGGTCAACAGCCCGGCGAGCATCGACGCGCTGACCAGGTGGAGCCGGCTGGTGCACGCGGACCACGTCAGCCCCGTCGGCCAGGCGGGCGCCGACGCCGACACACTGTTCGCCTCCCAGAAGGCCGCGATGGAGATCAACGGCCCCTGGGCCGCGGCCGGTTTCAAGGCGGCCGGTGTCGATCTCGGCATCGCGCAGCTGCCGGTCGGCCCGGCCGGGCCCGTCACCCTGGCCTCGACCGCCCCGCTGATGATCGAACGCACCACCAAGCACGCCGCGCAGGCGAAGGAGTTCCTCGCCTGGTACACCGGCAGGACCGCCCAGACGCGGTTCTCCGAGATCTCCGGGTTCCCGCCGGCCAGGACCGACCTCGGCGGCGCCGTCTCGGGCAACCCCACCACCGCCGAGTTCGTGAAGGCGCTGCCGCACGCCAAGCTCTACCTCGCCGGTCAGGCGAACGCCACCCGTATCGACACCGACGTCTACGTCCCGCTCATCCAGAGGATCGAGCGCGGCGCCGACGTCAAGTCCGCCGCCGCCTCGGCGGCGAAGACGATCGACTCGCTCACCGGATGCCACAAGGACTGAGCCCTACGATGTCGAGCCCTCCCCTCCTCCGCGCCCGCCCGCGCGCCCGCACCCGGCGCCCGCGCCTCAACAGCGCCTACCTCTTCGTCCTCCCGAGCGTCGTCCTCATCGGCGTCTTCATCGCCGAGCCGATCGTCCAGTCCGGCTGGATGAGCCTGCACGACTGGATGATCGGCGACTCCCACCACCCGTTCGTCGGCCTGGACAACTACACCGCCCTGTTCCATGACTCGCGGTTCTTCAACGCCCTGCGGGTGACGGTGGTCTACACCGTCGCCGTCACCGTCGGGCAGACGCTCATCGGTCTGGCGATCGCCTCCCGCCTGCGACGGACCACCTGGTACACCGCGCTGTTGCGCACGGCGTACTTCTTCCCGTTCATCGCGTCCCTGGTGGTGAGCGGAATCGTCTGGAAGTTCCTGCTCGACCCGCGGGTCGGGCTGGTCGACGCCTGGCTGGCCAAGGCGGGCGTCACACCCCCGGAGTGGCTCCAGTCGACCTCGCTCGCGCTGCCGACGGTGATCGCCGTGGGCATCTGGAAGAACGTCGGCTTCACCATGATCGTATTGCTGGCGAGCATGCAGCAGACCCCGCCGGAACTGTACGAGGCGGCGGCGATCGACGGCGCGGGCCCCTGGCGGCGCTTCTGGCACATCACCCTCCCCGCCCTGCGGCCGGCCCTGCTGTTCACCACGCTCATCGCCACGGTCATCGGACTGCAACTGTTCGACCTGGTCTTCGCCATGACCGGCGGCGGGCCGATCTTCCACACCGAATCGGTGGTCATGTACCTGTACCAGAAGGGTTTCGTCGAGTTCCAGATGGGCTACGCGAGCGCCATCGCGTGGGTCCTGCTCGCGGTCATCCTCGTGATCTCCGCGGTCCAGCTGCGACTGTCGAGGTACCGCGATGTCGACTGACGCCTTCCGGCCCCGTGCCTCCCTGCGCACCGGCGGCTTCCGCGCCGACGGCCCCGGCTCCCCGCGGACGGCCCGCCTGCTGTCCGCGGGCCGGTTCCTCGCCCGTGGCGGCGCGGCCGTCTCCTGGATCGTGGTCACCGTCGGCGCCCTCGCGACGATCGTGCCGTTCCTGTGGATGCTCGGCGTCGCGTTCCGCACCAGCGCCGATCTGTACGCGGACCCCGCACGCCTGGTGCCCGCGCACTGGACCCTGCACGGTGTCGATGCCGTGCTCCACCAACTCCCGTTCGGCCGGCTCCTCGTCAACACCTTCGTCTTCGCCGGCGGCTCGACCCTGCTCCTGCTGCTGTTCGACTCGATGACGGCGTTCGCACTGGCCCGGCTGCGGTTCCGCGGCAGCAACGCGCTGTTCCTGCTGATCCTGGCCACCTTGATGGTGCCCTTCCAGGTCACTCTGGTCCCGGTCTTCCTCACCCTGTTCCACCTCGGTTGGCTCAACTCCTACCAAGGGCTGATCGTGCCCCGCGCGACCAGCGCGCTCGGCATCTTCCTGCTGCGCCAGTTCTTCAGGCAACTCCCTCGTGAGCTGGACGACGCGGCGCGGATCGACGGGGCGAACGACTTCACCCTGTTCTGGCGGATCATCCTGCCCAACGCCAAGCCCGTCCTCGCCTCCTTGTTCATCATCCAGTTCGCCGCGCTGTGGAACGACTTCCTGTGGCCCCTGGTGGTGGCGAACAACATCAGCATGCAGACGCTGCCGGCCGCCCTGACGGTGTTCTCCAGCCAGTCGGGCGTGGACCACGCCGCCCTCATGGCGGGCGCCGCGATCTCCCTCAGCCCCCTCGCCGTCGCCTTCCTCGTCCTCCAGCGCCACTTCGTCCAGAGCGTCGCGACCACCGGTATCAAGTGACCTTCCGCCCGTTCGGAGAGAAATCGGAGCCAGGTGTGTTCACCTGCACTGCAACCATCGACCCCGCTTTCACCATCGCGCCGGTGCCGCCGCGCCTGTTCGGATCGTTCGTCGAGCACATGGGACGCTGCGTCTACGGAGGGGTCTACGAACCAGGCCACCCCGAGGCCGACGTGGACGGCCTGCGGCTCGACGTCATCAAACTGACCCGGGAGCTGGGCATCAGCACCGTGCGCTACCCCGGCGGCAACTTCGTGTCCGGCCACCGGTGGGAGGACGGCGTCGGTCCCCGCGCGGACCGCCCGGCCACCCTCGACCTGGCCTGGCGGTCCGTCGAACCGAACACGTTCGGCCTCAACGAGTTCATGGCGTGGGCACGGCAGACCGACATCGAACCGATCATGGCCGTCAACCTCGGCACCCGAGGCGTGCAGGACGCCTGCAACCTCCTGGAGTACGCCAACTTCCCGGGCGGAACCCACTATTCCGACCTGCGTATCTCCCACGGTGTGCGGGAGCCGCACCGCATCAAGACCTGGTGCCTGGGCAACGAGATGGACGGTCCCTGGCAGATCGGGCAGAAGACCGGCACCGAGTACGGCCGGCTGGCCGCCGAGACCGCCAAGGCCATGCGGCGTATCGACCCGACGATCGAACTCGTCGCCTGCGGCAGTTCCAACGTGCGGATGCCGACCTTCGGCACCTGGGAGGCCCAGGTCCTGGACGAGGCGTACGACGTGGTCGACTACATCTCCCTGCACGCCTACTTCGAACAGCACGGCGACGACCGGGTCGGCTTCCTCGCCTCCGCGCAGGTGATGGACTCCTTCATCGAGGGCGTCGTCGCGACCTGCGACCACATCGCGGCCAAGCGGCGCTCCCCGCGCAAGGTGAACCTCGCCTTCGACGAGTGGAACCTGTGGTACGAGAACCGGTTCACCGGCCAGGACGAACCGGAGTGGGCCCGCGCGCCGCGGCTGATCGAGGACGAGTACACCGTCGAGGACGCGGTCGTACTGGGCAACCTGCTGATGAGCCTGCTGCGGCACAGCGACCGGGTGACCATCGCCTGCCTCGCCCAACTCGTCAACGTCATCGCGCCGATCAGGACGGAGCCGGACACCGGGGCCTGGCGGCAGACCATCTTCCACCCCTTCGCCCTCACCGCCCGGCACGCCGTGGGCGAGGTCCTGCGGGTCGAGCCGGTCTCCCCGATGCTGCACTCCACCACGCTCGGCGACGTGGCCGCGGTCGACGTGACCGCCACCCGCAACCCCGAGACGGGCGAGACCACGATCTTCGCGGTCAACCGCGACGAACGGCAGCCGGCCACCCTGCGGCTGCGGATGGCGGGCGAGGAGCACGAGGTCGTCGAGCACGTCCTCCTGGGCGGGCAGGACCTCCTCGCGACGAACTCCAGGACCGCGCCGCGCCGGGTCGAACCGCGCAGCTCCACCCGTCACCAGGTGGAGCCCACCGGTCTGTCCGCGCAACTCCCGCCGGTCTCCTGGTCCATGATCCGCACAGCACCGCGCGCCGTCGCGGCACCGTAGCCGCGTACCGGGCCCCACGGCGGCCGGGCCGTACCGTGTCTGCCGGCGAGCAGCCCTCGCCGGCAGACACGATCCGCCGGGAGCACCACGGGGCCCGGTACGGCACGTGTTCCCGCTACCGACGAGCGCTACCGACCACCCCTACCGACCACTTCTACTGACAACACGGTTTCTACTGACAACAGGGTGTCCGCTGGTCAGCGACCGCGCCTCAGCCGGTCGACCCAGCGGCCCACGCCCCGTCGTGACCGGCGAGGACGCTGCTGAAAGGGTCGCCGATCCGCTGCCCCCGCATGACCACCCATTGACGTCCCGGCAGCGCAGCTGCCCCGGCCGGGCCGACGACGCCGGGGCGAGGGGCGTGACCACTCTGCGGACGGCGGTGGCGGCGGGAGTCAGCGCTCCGACAGCGTGGCGAGTCCGGCACGCAGGAAGGCCATCGCCGACTCGATGTCGGCTGTGTCGCGGGTGCGGAGCAACTCCGCGACAATGGCGGCCGCCGCCGCGGCGACCATGCGCGGCCCGAAGTCGTGGGGCGTGCGCCCCGTCTCCTCCGCGAGGCGGCGGGCTCCTTCCTCCACGACCTCACTCACCCGCGCGTTGGCGATGGCCTGGAGGTCCGGGTTCAGGTCGAGCATGCGCTTGCAGACCTCGTCGAGCGCGTTGCCGCTGGTGAGTTCCTCACGCAGCCAGTGTTCGAGCGTGTCGAGCGCCATCTGGTCGACATGCCGGACACGCAGAGCGGCGGCCAGACGCTCCGTCATCGATGTCACCTGGGTCAGCGCCAGGTCGAGTTTCGACGGGAAGTACAGCGTGACCGTGCGTGCGGACACTTCCGCGCGCTCCGCGATGTCCGCGATGGTCGTCGCCTCGAAGCCGCGCTCCGCGAACAGCGTGATCGCCGCCCGCAGAATCGCCTCTCTGCGCCGGGCCTTGCCCAGCTCTCTCACCCCGTCGCTCATGACCCAAAGTTTACCATCGAAAGCGAATTTACCATCGAGTGTAAAAATACCTTAGGGTGTAACCGGAGATGCTCGCACTAGACAAGGACGAGGACAGAACATGGCGTCACGCCTCTACACCTGGGCGCGCTGGGCGACACGGCGGCGCGGCCGGGTCATAGCCGTCTGGCTGCTGCTGCTCGCCGTGGTCGGTGGCCTGGGCATCACGCTGCACGGCAAGGTCACCACCGACTTCACCGTGCCGGGCATCGAGTCACAGCGTGCCCAGGACCTGCTCAAGGACAAGTTCCCCCAGGCAGCCGGCGGCACCGTCAGAGTCGTCTTCGCCGCGCCGAAGGGCACCGAACTCACCGGGTCCGGGCCCGAGAACGCCGTACGGGCCAGCCTGAAGAAGGCCGCCGGGGTCGGGGGCGTCGTACGCGTCACCGATCCGGTCGAGACCCGTACGATCTCGCCGGACGAGCGCATCGGCTACGCGGACGTCCTGTTCAAGGATCCGGCGCCCGACGTACCGCAGAGCGCCAAGGACTCCCTGTCCGACGCCATGACCGCGGCGCGCCAGGCCGGTGTCGAGGTCGAGTTCGGCGGCTCCGCGATGCAGCCCAAGACCGAGGTCGGCGGCCCCGCCGAGATCGTCGGCGTCGTCGTCGCCTTCGCCGTCCTGGCGCTCGCCCTCGGCTCGCTGATCGTCGCCGGACTGCCGCTGCTGACGGCGCTGGTCGGCGTGGCCGTCGGTGTGCTGGGCGTGCAGTTCGTCTCCCGCTTCGTCGAGATGACCGGCACCGCCACCGTGCTGGCGCTGATGATCGGCCTTGCCGTCGGCATCGACTACGCGCTGTTCATCATCTCCCGCCACCGCGAACAACTCGCCGACCCCGAGCAGGAGGTGGAGGACTCCATCGCACGAGCCGTGGCCACCGCCGGCAGCGCGGTCGTCTTCGCCGGTGCCACTGTGATCATCGCGCTCGCGGCCCTCGCCGTGACCGGCATCCCCTTCCTGACCGTGATGGGGCTGGCCGCCGCCGCGACCGTCCTGATCGCCGTCCTGGTGGCCGTCAGCCTCGTGCCAGCCGCGCTCGCCCTGTTCGGCGAGCGGCTGCGCCCGCGTCGTCGCCGCGACAAGGACCGTACCCGCGACTCCTGGGCCATGGCCTGGGCGCGGGCCGTCACACGCAAGCCCGTGATCGTCCTCGTCGTCGGCGTCATCGGGCTGCTGGCCCTCGCGGTACCCGCACGTGAGCTGCGCCTGGGCCTTCCGAGCTTCGCCTCCCAGCCGGCCGACAGCACCGAGCACAAGAGCTATGACCTGCTGACCGAAGGCTTCGGCCCCGGCTTCAACGCCACGCTCAGCGCCATCGTCGACACGGCCGCGATACCCGGCGCCGAACGCGAGTCCACCCTGACGCACCTGCACACGGCACTGGCCGCCGAGCCGGGCGTCGCCACCGTCTCCGCACCGGTCACCAACCCGGCGCACACCGTCGCGGTGATGGCCGTCGTGCCGAAGACCGGCCCCGACGCGCAGGCCACCACAGATCTTGTCCACCGCCTGCGCGACACCGCGCCCGACATCGCGAAAACGGGTGGCACCCTCTACATCGCCGGTTCCACCGCCGCCGGGATCGACGTCTCCGGCAAACTCTCCGGCGCACTGCCGCTGTTCGTGGCCATCGTGGTGATCCTCGCGCTGCTCCTGCTGGCCGTCGCGTTCCGTTCGTTGCTGGTCCCCGTCAAAGCCGCTCTCGGCTTCCTGCTCTCGGTCGCCGCGTCGCTCGGCGCCACCGTATGGGTCTTCCAGCAGGGCCACCTGAGCGGCCTGCTCGACATTCCGTCCGCGGGCCCGGTGACCAGCTTCCTGCCCGTCCTGCTGATCGGCGTCCTGTTCGGACTCGCCATGGACTACGAGGTCTTCCTCGTCAGCCGGATGCGCGAACACCATGAGCACACCGGCGACGCGGCCGACGCCGTCGTCCACGGGGTGGCCGCGAGCGGCAGGGTCGTCAGCGCGGCGGCCCTCATCATGGCCGCCGTCTTCGGCGGGTTCGTCTTCAACCACGATCCGATCATCAAGTCCATCGGCTTCGCCCTCGCGTTCGGTGTCGCGGTCGACGCGTTCGTGGTCCGTATGACCCTTGTCCCCGCCGCGATGGCGCTGCTCGGCCGGCACGCCTGGCGCCTCCCCCGTGCTCTGCGGGCCCTCCTCCCGCACGTCGACATCGAAGGCGCCAAGCTGCCCGCACGAAGCACGCCGAGGCGAACCGACACCGAAACGGCCGACATCGAAACGACCGACGCGAATGAGTTTGACCAGCAGCAGCATCCGACGATCGCCCGTTGAACCGCGGCCGTCCCGGGCGCAGTAGAAGGCAGGAGAAGGCAGTAGAAGGCAGGAGAAGAAGGCACCTGTGTCGTGGAACGGGGCTCACGGAACCCGGCACAGGTGCTCTACTCCTTGAACGCCCGCTGTCCACCAGGGACTTCGCGAAGTCCTCGCGCTTGGTACCCGATCGGGTCGTCCAGGAGCCGGCCGAAGACCCGGTCGCCGGTCTGGAACCGGGTGACGTCCTCCCCGACGGTGCTGACCGTTCCGGCGGCGTCGAACCCCAGGATCACCGGGAAGACGCGGGCACGGCCGTCCGCCCGCCCATGCTCCGTAGGAGATCCTCCAGCCCATCGGGTTGACGGAGGCGGCCTCCGCCTTGAGCTGGACCCGGCCCGCCGCGGGGCCGGGGTCACCGGCCGATGGCGTCCAGTTCCGCGACCGCGTCCGCGGGCAGGGTCAGCTCGGCGGCGGCGATGTTCTCGCGCAGGTGGGCCACCGACGACGTACCGGGGATCAGCACGATGGACGGCGAGCGGTGCAGGAGCCAGGCCAGGGCGACCTGCTGGCGGGAGGCTCCCAGGCGGTCGGCCACGTCGGTCAGGGTCCGCGACTGCAACGGATTGAAACCGCCCAGCGGGAAGAACGCGGCGTAGGCGATGTTCTCGGCGGCGCAGCGGTCCACCAGGGCGTCGTCGGCGCGGTGGGCCACGTTGTACAGGTTCTGCACGGTGACCACGGGGGCGATGCCCTGGGCCTCGGTGAGCTGGGCCTCGGTGACCCCGCTCAGCCCGAGGTGGCGGATCAGCCCCTGCTCGCGCAGCTCGGCCAGAGCGCCGAACTGCTCCGCGACGGAGTCGCCGTTGCCGCCGTCCAGAGCGGCGGTGCGCAGGTTGACCACGTCCAGGGTGTCCAGGCCGAGGTGCTGGAGGTTCTCGTGCACCTGGGCCTTGAGGTCGGCGGGCTCCAGCGAGGGGATCCAGCCGCCCTTCTCGTCCCGGCGGGCGCCGACCTTGGTGACGATGTGCAGGCCGGCGGGATAGGGGTGCAACGCCTCCTTGATCAGCTCGTTGACCACGGCCGGGCCGTAGAAGTCGCTGGTGTCGATGTGGGTGAGGCCGCGCTCGACCGCCTCGCGCAGTACGGCGACGGCCTGGTCGTGGTCCTTGGGCGGTCCGAAGACGCCCGGTCCGGCCAACTGCATGGCGCCGTAGCCCATACGTGTGATGGTCAGGTCGTCGGCGAGGGTCAACGTCTGAAAGGTCGGGTTCGTGGTCATCGCGGTGTCCTTAGAGGTCTGCCGTCCAGTCGTATCTAACTGGATAGATACACCGTAGGCCGGGTGGCCGTGCAAGTCAAAAACTAGTTACTTACGCTAGGTTGGAATCATGACGACGCGACCGAACGGCACGGACCGGCAGGCCCCCCGCCCGCGCGATTCCCGGGCGACCAAGGAACTGCTGCTCTCCGCCGCCACGGCCGAGTTCGCCCAGTACGGTCTGGCCGGGGCCCGGATCGATCGCATCGCGGAGCGGGCGGGAGCCAACAAGCGGCTGCTGTACGTGTACTTCGGGGACAAGCACCAGCTCTTCGACGCGGTGCTCCAGCACGAGGTCGGCAAGCTGGCCAAGGGGACACCGTTGGTCGACGGCGACCTCGTCGCCTTCGCGGCCACCCACTTCGACTACATGCTCGCCCACCCGCAGACCGCCCGGCTGGCCGCCTGGCGCCGCTTCGAGCGCGACTACCTCACCCCCTCCGAAATCGCTGGATACCAGGTCAAGGTGGACGCTGTCGCCGCCGCCCAGCGCGCGGGCCGCATGGACGACTCCCTTCCCGCGGTCGACCTGTTCGCCATGGTGCTGCGGATCACCGAGAGCTGGCTGGACGCCCCGCCCGGCCTCCAGGCCGTCGCCGGCCCGGAGCCGCGCGCGGCCGAACGCCTTGCGGAGCACCGTGCGGCACTGATCGAGGCCGTACGCCGCATCACCGCGCCCCACGGTCGCGCCGCGCCGGACGGCGCCCGAGGCGCCTGAGCGGCGCTGGTGCCGCGCCGGACGGCGTCCGAGGCGCGTGAGCCGTGCGGGTGCCCCCGCACTCCTGATGATCAGGAGCTGTCCTCCCGCCGGGCCGGGCTCTGCCAGATGCGCCGTGGTCACGTCACAGGGTGGGTCGAGAGACGGGTTCGCTTGCCGCCCCGATATGCCGGGTATGTGAAGTATGGGAGGCGAGATAGACCATGAGTGAGAACAGTAGAGCGTCGTCCACGTCCCGATCGGCGTCCCTGTCGCCGGCGGAGATGCTGCTGCGCCCGGTCGACATGGTGAAGACGACCGTGAGTCACGTGCCCGGCGCCGCCACGGTCAAGGGGGCTTTCGACAGTGTCCTGGACACGGTCGGCATCGTCTCGCCCCGCTCGCGCCGGATCGCGGCCTACGCGGGCGCGGGCGTGCTGGGCGCGGCGGGGGTGGTCGAGTGGCCGGTGGCGGCCACGGGCGCCGCAGTCGTGTGGCTGACCCAGTCCCGCCCGGGTACCGGCGGCAAGGACGCTCCGAAGGCCGGGGCCAGGGCGGCCGAGACCCGTCCCGCGGCGGCGAAGCCCTCAGCCGGGCGGCGTGCGGCGGCGAAACCGGGCGAGGCCCGGACGACGGCGGCCCGGACGACGGCGGCCAAGACGGCGACGACCAGGACGACGAGGCCGTAATGATCCCCCGCCTGCTCACCCGGCTGCCGGTGACGGGTCTCGACCTCGCGCTGGCGGCACCCGTACGGGTGACCCGGCGGGTCGTGCCGACGGCAGGGGCCGCCGTGCGAGGAGTGGTCGATGCCGCCGAGGCAGGCGTGCGGACGAGCACGCGCGGGGCGGCCGCGGTGTCGGCGTCGGCGGCGCGGGTGGGCCGTGTCGGCCTGAACGCGCTCACGCCCGGCCGCGGGTACTGGCACGCGGGTTCCCGGCTACAGCTTCCGTTGCGCCCATGCCGCGGCGCCACCGTCCAAAACGTGGAGACAGCGGCACGGCAGGTGGCGGCCGCGCTGGCCAGGCGCCCGGACGTGCTCGCCGCCTACTGGGACGGCGGCCTGGCCCGGCTGGTGGTGCAGACGACCCAGGACGCGGTCACCGACCGGGTGGTGGACCGGGCGACCGAGCTGGCGGCCCGGCAGAAACTGGAACGCCCGGACGAGGACGTGCTGGAACCCGTGCACCCCGGCCACACCGGCGGCATCCGCTCCGGTGCGCTCGCCGTGGTCTGCGACATGGTGGGCATCACGACAGCGGTCGCCGCGCGGACCGTCCGCCTCAAGAGCACGCCGCGCCTCGTCACCGCCGGTGTCACGCTGATGCGTGAAGACCCCCGGGTCCGGGCGGTGCTGCGACACCGGCTCGGCCGCTCCGCCACCGACCTGGTGCTCGCCGCCGCCAACGCCGCCGCGCACGGCATCGGGCAGTCGCCCACCTCCCTGGCGCTGGACGCCGTCCTGCGGGTGAGCCAGCTGACCGAGGCCATCGCACGGGCCGCCGCCTTCGACGCCGCGCACGACACGGTCTGCGCGGCCGGGCGGCTGAGCCTGGCCGGCCGACAGGTCGCCCGCCCGCCGATCCACCGCTACCCGGGCGAGCGGTACCGGGACCAGGCCATCACCGGCACCCTGCTCGGCGCGACCGGAACGCTGCTGCTCACACGCGATGTGCAGGAGACCGCGGAGGCACTGCTCGCAGGCAACCCGAAGGCCGCCCGCTACGGTCCGGCCGCCTTCGCCGCGGCGCTGTGCACCGTGCTGGCCCGCGAAGGCGTCCTGGTCCGCAACCTCGATCGGCTGAGGCAACTGGAGCTCGTCGACACGGTGGTGCTCCACCCGGAGGCGCTGCGCGGCACCCGCCGTACGGTCCTGGACGCCAACCCGAACGTGGCCGACTGGGACCACGACCGGCTGTGGCAGGCGGCGACGGCCGCGCTGGGGCAGGGCGGGGAACTCGACCTGCGCCCGGTACCGGACCGGGGCGAGCCGGACACCGGGCTGATGATCGCCTCGGACGCCGGGAGGGACATCGGCACCGTCCTGGTCGGATGGGAGATCGACCCGCTGGCCGAAGCCGCCCTGGACGCGGCCCGCCGGGCCGGCCTGTACGTGGTGGTGCTGGACGACGGCTCGCTCGGTGACTTCGGCGCGCTCGCGGACGAACTCGTCGGCGCCGAGGTCCCGTTGGCCGAGCTGGTCAGAGAACTCCAGCGAGACGGCCGCGTCGTACTGACGGTCGCGCATGTCCGCAGCGGGGACGCCAAGGTGGAGCAGCAACTGAGCGACGAGAGCCGCGAGGTGCTCACCGGCCTGCTGCGCAGCGACATCGCGGTCTCGCTCACCGACGACCGCAGCGCGGTGGTGTGGCCCGCGGACGTACTCCTGCTGCACGGGCTGCGGGGGGCATGGCGGCTGCTGGACGCGATCCCGGCGGCACGGACCGTCGGCAGGCACTCCAAGACCTTCGCCGAGGCGGGCGCGGCGCTCGCCGGGCTGCTGGTGGTCACCCGGGGGACCCGCGCGAAACGCCTCGCCTTCCCGCTCGGATTCCGGGTCAGCCCCGTCAACGCCGCCGCGGCGGCCGCGCTCCTGTCCGGCTGGCGCGCGGCCCTGCGCGTGAGCGCCGACCGCGCGCCGCACCCGCTGCCCCGGGTGGCCTGGCACGCCCTGCAACCGCAGGAGGTGCTGACCCGGCTCAAAGCCCGCGCACGGGCGGCGCATCCGGGCGCGCTCGAACCCGTCAGGGAGACCCTCGTGCGGGCATACCGCCTGCCGGTCCTCACCCCCGCCCGGCTGACGGTCCGGCTGTTCGCCGCGGTACGCGGCGAACTGCGCGATCCGCTCACTCCGCTGCTCCTGGTCGGGGCGATGGCCTCCGCGCTGCTCGGGTCCCCCGTCGACGCGCTGATGGTGCTCGGGGCGATGGGCATGAACGCGCTCGTGGGCGGGCTGCAACGGCTGCGCGCCGAGCGAGCGCTCTCCGGGCTCAGGGTGGGGCAGCGCCAACAAGCCCGCCGGATGGACGACTTGGGCGCGGACGAGGCCCGCCTGGTGGAGGCCCGACGGCTGGCGGCGGGTGACCTGATCGAGCTTTACACGGGCGACGTGGTACCGGCCGATGCCCGGCTGCTGGCAGCGGACGATCTTGAGGTCGACGAGTCCTCGCTGACCGGCGAGTCGCTGCCGACCGCCAAACAGGTCGATCCCACTCCCCAGGCTCCGGTGCCCGATCGCCGCTGCATGGTCTTCGAAGGTACGACGGTGGTGGCCGGCCACGGCCAGGCGGTGATCGTGGGGACCGGCGACGAGACCGAAGCGGGCCGGGCGGCGCATCTGGCCTCGCGCGCCCAGCCGGCGCCCGGCGTGCAGGCCCGGCTGCACGAACTGACCAGCCGCATGCTGCCGTTCACCCTGCTGGGCGGCGCCGCCGTGACCGGTCTGTCGCTGCTGCGCGGTCGACCGGTACGGCAGGCGGTCCGCGGTGGGCTGGCGGTCGCGGTGGCGGCCGTACCCGAGGGCCTGCCGCTGGTCGCCACCGTCGCGCAACTGGCGGCGGCCCGCCGGCTCAGCCGGATCGGCATCCTGGTCCGCACCCCCCGTGCGCTGGAGGCGCTCGGCCGGATGGACACCATCTGCTTCGACAAGACCGGCACACTGACCGAGAACCGGCTCCGGGTGGTGCGGGTCGTCGCCGGCGACGGCACCGAGCACCCGGCCGACGCCGCCGAGGCGGCACCGCTGCTCCACGCCGCCGCGCTGACCTGCCCGACCCACGGCCAGAACGCGGGCATCCACACCCACTCCACCGACGAGGCGGTACTCGTCGCGAGCCCGCCGGGGTCACCCTGGACACCCGAGGAGATGCAGCCCTTCGAGGCCAGCCGCGGATACGCCGCCGCCGTCGGCGCCGACGCGGACGGCGAGCGTTTCCGGGTGGTCAAGGGCGCGCCGGAGGTCGTGCTCGCGGGCTGCCGGGACATCGACGGCGACAGTACCGTGCGGACCCTGGCCGCCGAGGGACTGCGGGTACTGGCCGTGGCCCGTGACCGGCTGAAGCCCCACGAGGAGCCCGACGAGGTACTCGGCCGGCCACTCGCGGACATGGACCTGCTCGGTTTCATCGCCCTGGCCGACACTCCGCGCCCCAGCTCCGCGCCGCTGGTGGCCGACCTGCGCGAGGCCGGCGTACGCCCCGTCATGCTCACCGGCGACCACCCGGAGACCGCCCGCGCGGTCGCCGTACAACTCGGCTGGCCCGATGACGTTGCCGTGGTCACCGGTGAGGAACTGGCCGCCCAGGACCGGTCCGGGCGGGCCCGCCTGCTGCGCGACTGCGGCGTGGTGGCCCGGGTCGCGCCGGAGCAGAAACTGCACGTGGTGGAGGCGCTCCAGGAGGCCGGTCAGGTGGTCGCCATGGTCGGGGACGGCGCCAACGACGCCGCCGCCATCCGCGCCGCCGACATCGGGATCGGTATCGCGGCACGCGGTTCGGCCGCCGCCCGCAACGCGGCCGATCTGGTGATCACCAGCGACGACCTGTCGATGCTCGTCGCCGCCGTCGCCGAGGGCCGCGCGCTGTGGCGCAGCGTCGCGGACGCGATCAGCGTGCTGATCGGCGGCAACACCGGCGAGATCGGCTTCTCGGTGCTCGGCACACTGCTGTCCGGCTCCTCGCCGCTCTCCACCCGCCAGATCCTGCTGGTCAACCTGCTCACCGACATGTTCCCCGCGATGGCGGTCTCGGTGACCCCGCGGGACGAGACGGCCGACGCGCGGGCGGGCGACGAATCCGCCCTGGCCGACAGCATCCCCGTGGGCCTCGCCGCGCTGGGCGATCCGCTGAGCCGGCAGATCAGGAACCGGGGCGTCGTCACCGCACTCGGCGCGAGCACGGCCTGGCTGATCGGCACGGTCACACCGGGCTCCGCGCGCAGAACGAGCACGATGGCCCTGTGCGGGGTGGTCGGCGCCCAGCTCACCCAGACCGTGACCGGCCGTCGGCACAGCCCGCTGGTGCTGCTGACCGCCCTCGGCTCAGCCGCCGTCCTGGCCGCCCTGATCGAGACACCGCTGGTCAGCCAGTTCTTCGGCTGCACTCCGCTCGGCCCGGTCGCCTGGGCCGGCGTCGCCACCGCGCTGGTCGTCGCCGTACTGGCACCGCGCGTGATGCCGTCGATCGAGCGGAAGCTGTCGGGGCTCGGCGTGCGGCTGGGCGCGTAGTCAGGCATCCGCACCGCCTCATCGGGGGGCATCCGCGCCGCCTCATCGGCCCACACCTTCCGTGGTCTCCCTCTACAATCAAATTGAAGAGTTTTTCAATTGGTAAGTTGCTGTGGTCCCTAGATCCACTGTCCGGAGGTCGGAGTGAACGAGGTCGCCGAGGCGTTGCTGGCGCGGGTTCGTGTGGCGCGGGCGGCCCTGACGGCCGCCATGAGCGCCGGGGACGCGTATGAGGTCGCCGTGGCCCAGGACGAGTTGGAGGACGCGGTGCGGCTGGCGCGGCGGCACGGGCTGGACGTCGATGAGCCAGAAAGGGAAGAGGGGTGATCGGGATGCCGGTTCCGCTGTACGAGGCGAAGGCGGAGTTGTTCCGGATGCTGGGCCACCCGGTGCGCATCCGGGTACTTGAGCTGTTGCAGGACGGGCCGAAGCCGGTGCGTGACCTGCTGGCCTCGATCGAGGTCGAGCCGTCGAACCTGTCCCAGCAACTGGCGGTGCTGCGCCGCTCGGGCATCGTGACCGCGACGCGTACCGGGTCGACGGTGGTGTACGAGCTGGCCGGGGGCGATGTGGCCGAACTGCTCGCCGCCGCCCGTCGGATCCTGGCCACCCTTCTGACCGGCCGGCAGGACCTGCTGGACGAACTGCGTGCCGCGGGGCCCGCGCGTTGAACGGCGGCGGAGAGCCGTGATCATGACGGCCCGTTCGGGTGGGTGCGGTTCGGCATGCCGTCGTAGGGGCGGGGGACATCAGCGGATTTCATGGGAGAGCAGGGAGACGACACGGTGACCGACCAGGCATCGGACCAGGCATCCGACCAGGCGCCGGACCAGGCATCGGACCCGTCCGCGGGTAGGAGGCGGAAACCGAAGACCAGGGACAGGGAGCAGTGGATCGAGCGGGGCGTCGCGATCCGGGCGGGCTTCTACATCTTCGGTACGCATCTGCTCGCCGGGTTCGTGTGGCTCTTGTTCCACCTGGGCGAGCACGCACAGAAATGACCCGACGTGAAGGCGCGCGCACCGTACCGCGGGCTTCACCGTCCGGGCGGGGCCGGGCGGGTGCAGCCCCCGCCCGGTGGTGCGGACTTCGCGCAACAGGCCCCTGAGTTCCCTCCCCGCCACGGTGAGGACCTGCCCGCGGACTGACCAACGAGCCGTCCTGTGACCGGAGTTACGACGTTGTCGCCGGCTCCGCCACTGCGGCGTACCCGCGCCGACCGGGGAGGCGGCCGTCCCCCCATGCCGTAGGGCCCTGTCCGGTTCCGGGGGAGACGGCCGCCGGTCACGAGGCCGTCGCTACGACGGCGGCTTCGCCTCTCCCTGCGCGGCCCGCAGATCGGCGAGAAGCTCGGCCTGCCCGGCCAGCACACCGGACAGGATGGTGCGGGCCACCCGCAGCAGCTCGGCGACGTGCGGGCTGGTCAGCGAGTAGTACACGGTCGAGCCCTCCTTGCGGCTCACCACGAGGTTGGCCCGGCGCAGCACGGCCAACTGCTGCGAGAGGTGCGCGGCCTCGATGCCCACCTCGGGCAGCATCTCCGCGACCGCGTGTTCGCGCTCGCTCAGCAGCTCCAGGACCCGGATGCGGGCCGGGTGGCCGAGGGTTTTGAAGAACTCGGCCTTCAGCTGGTACAGCGGCGTACTCACCGTGCCGTCCCCTTCCCGATACAGCGGCACGGCACTACCGGCCGGGCCTCGGCGCCTCGCATCCACCCACTCGTCAAGAACATGCGCCCCATCCTCGCCCGTGGCACCGGCCAGGCCGAATCCGTACCGGGAAAGTGGCCCGCCGAATCCAGCGGTGACGACCCGGCCGACCTCGGATTCCGTCGGCCGGCGGGACCCGGGGGAGGGGAGTCCCAGGCGCTCGGGTCAGAGGGGGAGAGTGATCCAGACGGCCTTGCCCTGACCGTCGGCGTCGGCGCGGACCACCGCCGTGCCGTCCGCCGCGAGTACGAGTTCCATGACGGTGGCCAGGCCGCCCGTACCGGTGCGGGCGACCGCCTCGTACAGCGCGGGCCGGTAGGGGTGGCGGTCGTGGACGGCGAGGGCCAGACGGTCCGGGCTCGCCGCGTAGACCACGGTGACCTGCGGGGAGAGGACGGCGGTGTGGCGGACGGCATTGGTCACCAGTTCACTGAGGATCAGCAGGGCCGGGCCCACCACGGGGTGGCGCAGGCTGATCCCCCACTCGACGAGTGCCTGCTCGGCCGTCTCGCGGGCTGTCCGTACCGCGGACGGCTCGGTGGGCATGGTGAGCACGTGCCGGTAGGGCAGGGCCCCCAACTGCGTGAACATCAAGCCTCCGCCCCGGAGACCTCGACCATGCGCGGGACGGCGGCCGGAGTACTCATCGCGGTGCCTGCTGGACGGAGGCGCGGGGCTCGGGCGCGGGAAGGGCGGACCAGACTCCGGCCGTCTCCAGGTGATCGCGGGCGGCCCGGATCGCCTCGGGGGTGGTGGCGTACTCCCGGCCCTCGTCCCGCAGCAGGTCCAGCGCGCCCACGGAGTCCAGGACCCGGCGCTGACCCGCTCGTACGCCCGAGGCCAGGACGACGATGCCGCGGCGGTGCAGCTTCGCCACCGCGTCCTTCAGGACCAGGGCGCCGGTGGCGTCCATGGTCGACACCCGGGACATGCGCAGGATGACGACACGGACGTCGGCGACCTCGGTCAGCTCCAGCAGGAAGCGGTGGGCGGCGGCGAAGAACAGCGGGCCGTCGATGCGGTAGGCCACGATGTGCTCGGCCAGCAGCGCCTGTTCCTCCATGCTGTGGTCGCCCCGGTCCAGGGGCACCTGGTCGAGCCGGGCCTGCTTCGCGACGGCGCGCAGGGCGAGGGCACCGGCGGCGGCCAGGCCGATGATCACGGCGTGGACCAGGTCCAGAGCCAGGGTCGCCCCGGCGGTGAGGACCAGGATCAGCGCGTCGGAGCGCGTCGCCTTCACCATGGCCCTCAGCGAGCCGACCTCGACCATGCGGACCGCGGTGGCCAGCAGGACCCCGGCGAGGGCGGCCAGCGGGATCCGGGAGACGAGGGGTGCCGCCGCGAAGACGATCACGGCGAGGACGGCGGCGTGGACGAGCGCGGCGAGGCGGGAACTCGCGCCGGTGCGGACGTTGACCGCGGTGCGGGCGATCGCGCCTGTCGCCGGGACCCCGCCGAACAGCGGGGCGGCGATGTTCGCCAACCCCTGCCCGAACAGTTCCCGGTCGGGATCATGCTGCTGACCCACCGTCATACCGTCCGCGACCGAGGCGGACAGCAGCGACTCCAGGGCCGCCAGGGCGGCGACCGCCACCGCGGGGGCGAGCAGGGAGCCGAGCGAGCCGAGGTCGAGGAACGACCACGACGGCACGGGCAGCCCGGCCGGCAGGTCGCCGATCGGCTGCGCCGCGTCCAGGTGGGCCAGCCGGGCCACGGCCGTCGCGGCGATCACGGCGACGATCGAGAACGGCACGCTCGGCCGCCACCGCGCCCCGACCAGCATGACCGAGGCCACCGCGACCGCGAAGCCGACGGCCGTCCAGTTCGGGGACTTCACGAACTCCTCGGCCGCCCGCCAGGCCACCACCAGGACCCGGTCGCCCGTCGGCTTGGGCACGCCGAGCGCGTTCGGGACCTGCTGGAGGCCGATCACGCAGGCGATGCCGAGGGTGAAGCCCTCGACGACCGGGGCGGGCACGTACCGCATGTACTTCCCGGCACGCAGTACGGCCAGCGCGACGAGCAGGACGCCCGCCAGCAGACCGACGGTGAGCACACCGGTCGGCCCGTACTCGCCCACGAGGGGGACGAGGACCACCGTCATGGCGCCGGTCGGGCCGGACACCTGCAAGTTCGATCCGCCGAAGACCGCTGCGAGGGCGCCCGCGACCACGGCGGTCGCCAGTCCGGCCTCGGCACCCAGCCCCGAGGAGACGCCGAAGCCGAGCGCCAGCGGCAGCGCCACGATCGCCACCGTGAGGCCCGCGAGCAGATCTCGGCGCGGATCGCGCCGGATCTCCGCGAGATCGGCGCGAGCGGGCAGCAACGCGCCGACGCGAGCCCGCACCCGGCTCAATGGCATGGTCATCGCGCCGTGACCTCGGCTTCCCGTAGCTCGGTCAGCAACTCGTTGCGCCCTGCCGTCAGCCCGGTGAGGATGCGCCGCGCGGCCTTCATCAGGTCGGCCACGTCCCCGCCGGCCGGCGCGTGGACGACCGTCGAGCCCTCCCGCGTCGAGGTGACGATCCCCGAGCGGCGCGGCACGGCCAACTGCTGGGAGAGGCGGGAGGGTTCCACCTCGACGGCCGCCGGCAGCTCCCGTACCGGCAGCGGCCCGTCCTGTAGCAGTTCCAGCACCCGTATCCGTACGGGATGCCCCGGCATCCGGAAGAACTCGGCCTTCGCCTCGTACAGCGGAACGGACACGATCCCTCGGCTTCCCCTACGAGCCCCACCCGGGGCGGACACCAAAGGCCGTGCCCACGACTACCTACAAGCACGGCCAATACAGCATCTAACCAATTGCGAAATTTTGCAATTCGGCATCAGTGCCTGCCGCAGTCAGCGCCGCCGCCTCCTGCGGCCCCACACGGTGGTCCGTCAGAGTCGGTACGCCGCCGCGATCCGCTCCCGGAACGGGCGGCGGCGTACCGCCTCCGCCACCTCCGTCAGTAGATCCGCCAGCGGCATGGAGAGCTCCGCGTCCAGCTCCACCATCGCCGCCACTGTCGCGTCCCACTCCGCCTCGATCTGCGGCAGCAGGGCATGGGCCTTCGGCGTGAGCGCGATCAACCGGCGGCGGGCGTCCCGCGGGTCGGGGGTGTGGGTGACCAGGCCCGCACGGGCCATCTCGGCCGCCGTCTGGCTCGCGGCGGAGTGCGTGACACCCACCGCCGCTGCCAAGTCGCGGACCGGGAGCGGGCCTTCGGCCAGGAGGGCCCGTACGACCGGAGAGAAGCGGGGCCGGTACTCGGCGATGTCCTGCTCCTGGTAGACCTTGGCCACGTCGCCGTCGAGCAGTTCGAGGACGTGGCGGAGCAGGGTGCCTACGGCGGCCGGGTCTGGATGATGGCTCACGCTGTTAATGTAACAGCGCTGTCATATTCACGGGAGGCGCGTCTCACATGGCCGAGTTGTATCCGCCCATCGAGCCCTACGAGCACGGCATGCTCGACGTCGGCGACGGCAACAGCGTGTACTGGGAGACCTGCGGGAATCCCGCGGGCAAGCCCGCCCTCGTCCTGCACGGCGGGCCGGGTTCCGGCGCGGGGCCGTTCTGGCGCCGCCTGTTCGACCCCGCGGCGTACCGCGTCGTGCTCCTCGACCAGCGCGGATGCGGGCGGAGCACGCCCGACGCCGCCGATCCGCGGACTTCGCTCGCCGCCAACACCACTCCTCATCTGATCGCCGACATCGAGCTGTTGCGGCAGCACCTCGGCATCGAGAAGTGGCTGGTCATCGGCGGCTCCTGGGGAGTGAGCCTGGCGCTGGCGTACGCCGAGCAGCACCCCGGACGCGTATCCGAGTTGGTCCTCTTCAGCGTCACCAACAGCACCCGCCGCGAGGTGGAGTGGGTGACCCGGGACATGGGGCGGATCTTCCCCGAGGAATGGGCCCGGTTCCGCGAAGCCGTGCCGGAACCGGAGCGCGACGGCAGCCTGGTGGACGCCTACGCCCGGATGCTCGCCGACCCCGATCCGGCCGTACGGGAGCGGGCGGCGCGGGAGTGGTGCCGGTGGGAGGACGTGCACGTGTCCACCCACCGGGGATACAGGCCGGATCCCCGCTACGAGGACCCCCGCTTCCGGCTGCGCTTCGCCCGCCTCGTCACGCACTACTGGCGGCACGCCGGCTTCCTGGAGGACGGGGCGCTGCTGCGCGACGCCGGGAAGCTCGCCGGCATCCCCGGCGTGATGGTCCACGGGCGGATGGACATCAGCGGGCCCCCGGACGTCGCGTGGCGGCTGGCCCAGGTATGGCCGGACGCGAAGCTGGTACTGATCGGCGAGGAGGGGCACGGGCTGTCGGGGGACGCCACGACGAAGGCCGTCCTGGCGGCTACGGACCGGTTCCGGCCGGTCCAGGAAGGGACGGCCGGCGTGGTCTGAGTCATCGATTCGGACCGGGGGAGCATGGGTCAAGTCCTGTGGAGCAGTCGGGCTGCGTGGGCTTCGGGGCGTTCGACGAGCTGTCCGTGTTCGAGGCGGGCTCCGGTGCGGTGGAGGGCGGCCACGCGTACGGTGCTCAGTGCGCCGGGGTCGGCGTCCTTCGGCGCGGTGCCGAGCAGGGCCGGGTGGGGGGCGCGCAACTCGGCCCAGCCGGCGTCCCCGAGGGTGACACCCTGAGGGTGACACCCCTCTCTCCCCGGGATCAGTGCCGTGGCCGGCCGGTGGCATGGGCGTCGGCGAAGTCCCAGAGGATCGGCAGGAGTTTCTCGGGCGTCTCGCTCTGCGGCAGGTGACCGGTGCCCTCCACCAGACGGAACTCCGCGTCCGGGACGGCCTGTGCGTACGCGCGTCCGTAGTCGGCGTCCACGACCTGGTCGCTCGCGCCCCACACGACCTGGACCGGGTGGGTGACCTTGGCGAGACGCTCGGGCAGGGTGGGGTCGGCCATGGCGTGCGGGCCCGCATACACCAGCAGGGCGGTTCGGTTGGCGGCCATGACCGCGCGCTGCGCGTCGGTCAGCGTGCCGGGGTCGAAGCGGAACTTCGCGGGATCGTGGAAGGAGAGGCGGGACAGTTCGAGGGGTGTCAGGGAGAAGGTGTCGGCTATGGGGTGGCCGGGGACGGGGATGCCGACCGCGTTGACGAGGGTGACGCTGCTGATCCGGTCGCTGCCCACCGCCGCCAGTTCCGCGGCGGTCCAACCGCCGAGTGAGTTCCCGACGACGGCGACGTCCTCCAGACCGAGCGCGTCGAGCAGGTGCGCGTACACCTGGGCCAGGGTCGTGACGTCGGTCAGCCATTCGGGGCGGACCGTGCCGTCGAAGCCGGGATGGACGGGGGTGAACACCCTGGCCGGGCGCTGTCCGGCGAGGAGACCGGCGAACGGGGTGACGGTCTGCGGGCCGCCACCTCCGTGCAGGAGCAGGAAGGGGTGCCCCTGCTCGCCGTGGACGTCGACGGCGATGTCGAGGGCGCCCTGGTCGAGCGTGAGGGTGTGGGTGCTGCGAGTCATTTCCGTGCTCCTTGAGCGGATGGTCCGAGCGGAAGTCGGGCCGCGGTCACGCGAAGTCGGTCGCGGGGACGGTGGCGTAGCGGCTCATGATCGCGACTGTCGACTCAGGGGTCGGTTCCCGGCCGTCCGCGATCATGTTCCGCAGGTCGCGGAAGTACTGCACGTACAGGTCCGGCGTGAAGGTGTTGACCATCACCGCCGGCTCGTCGCCGAGGTTGGCGAAGGTGTGCGGGGCGCCGGGCGGGATCATCGCGAGGGTGCCGGCCGGCGCCGCGTGGACGGTCTCCCCGACGGTGAAGTGGACGGTGCCGGAGACGACGTAGAAGCCCTCGTCGTGCTGGGCGTGCCGGTGCTGCGGCGGGCCCTGGGTGTGCGGGGCGAGGGTGATCTCTGCGATGCCGAGGCGGTGCGCGGTGGTGCCGCCGTCCTCAAGGATGCGTATCTGTGTCGGTCCCAGCCGGATGGTCTCGCCGTCGTCCGGGCCGACCATGGACACCGTGGTCATTGCTCCTCCTTCGTGAGAGCTGACTCTCACGACATTAGATAGTTCGATCTCGTCATGCAAGTGAACTCTCATAAGGAGAGATTGCTGCTATTCTGCCGGGAGTCGACAGGAGGGGTCGCGCGATGACGGCGCAGACAGGTGCCGGCCGCACCAACCAGAAGCAGCGCACCCGGATGGCGATCGTGGCCGCCGCCCGTGAACTCATCGGCACGGGTGCCGAGGTGGCCATGCCCGCGATCGCCCGCGCGGCCCTGGTCTCCGAGGCCACCGCCTACCGGTACTTCCCGGACCTGCCCTCTCTGATAGCGGAGGCGCTGGCCGGTGTCTGGCCGCCCCCCGCCGAGGCGCTCGCACCGGTGGCGGACTCCGCCGACCCCGTCGAACGCGTCGCCTTCGCCTGCGAGTTCCTGCTGCGCGGCGTCCTCGCCCGCCAGGGCTCGGTGCGGGCGATGATCGCCGCCACCATCACCCGGCCCGAGGCGGTGCCCATGCGTCCCGGTATCCGCTTCGGGCTCATCGAGCACGCGCTCCTCCCCCTGGAGGAGACGCTCGGCGTGACGGACCCGGACGCCTTCACCCGACTGAAGCGTGACCTCGCGGTGGTCGTGAGCGCCGAGGCGCTCTTCACCCTCACCGATCTGTGCGGGCTGGGCCCCGACGAGGCTGTCTCCAGCGCCGTACGGACCGCGTCCACCCTCACCGCAGCCGCGGTGCGGTCGGCCAGGTAGCGAACCAGGAGGGCGGTTGGTCTCTCGATCGAGGGACGGTCGTCCTCTCGGTCGAGAAGAACGGCTGGTCACTGACAACAACGCCGGATGCGAAGTGGTCTTTCCAGCAGGAACGACTCTTCAGGAAAGCCTTTGCGCGGGTCGCCGTCCGGATGATGGGGTGGCACGGTGTTCAACCACGATGAGGCTGCGACTGTCCGACCGCTGACCCTGGCCTGGGTGGGCCGCCACCTGGAGGTCGGCGAACGGATCGTCAGGATCGAGGCGCTGCACGGCGGCCTCGCCGCCGAAATGCGGCGGCTGACCATCGGCACGCGGGACGGAGACACCCGTGACCTGGTGCTGCGGACCTTCGTCGGCGTCGAGCACGCCGAGGACTGGCTGAACAGGGAGGCCGGCGCCCTTGCCCTGCTCACCGGGACCGACGTGTCGGCCCCCGGACTGGTCGCGGTCGATCCGACCGCCGAGCACTGCGAGTATCCCTCGCTCCTCATGACACACCTGGCGGGCCGGACGGTCCTCGCCGACGAGGGAGTGGAGACACGCGTCCCGCTGCTGGCCCGTCAACTCGTGGCGATCCACGCGCTCAGACCCGTCGAACGGCCCCGGGCGTACGTGGCGTTGACGACCGCCGACACCGTCGTGACCCCGAAAGGCGCCGACGCGGCGGCGTGGGCCGCCGCGATCGACATGATCCGCAAGCCCCCGCCGCCCTATGAAGGGCGGTTCCTGCACCGGGACTTCCACCCCGGCAACGTGCTGTTCGACGTGCCGTCCCCAAGTCCGGCAGATGCCCGGATCACCGGCGTCGTCGACTGGGCGGCGACCTCCTGGGGTCCGACGGATCTCGATGTGGCGCACTGCTGCACCACCCTCGCGCTGCTGCACGGCCCGGCGTGGGGTCTGCGGCTCGCCGAGGAGTACGAGGCGGCGGGCGGGGTGCTGGCCGCGACCGCGAGCGAACGGCTGTACTGGCGGGTGCGGGACGGGCTGGCGTTCTCGGAGGAAGTGCGGTTGGTGTCGCGGCCATGGCGGGAGGCGGGCAGGACGGAGCTGACGACACGAGCCGTGGAGGAGCGGCTCGATGCCTATGTCACCGCGCTGATGGACGCGCTGGGCTGAGCCGAGGCGGCCCGGGGCGCGGGCCCGGCGGCCGAACAGACGGCGCCGTCAGGCGGGTGTGGGGACCGGGATCGCGTTGGTGTGCACCAGATGCAGCGTCTCGCGCGCGATGTCGCCCACATCGACGGTGCCGCCGCTGTCGACCCACTTCTGCAGGATCACCTCGATGACGTTCATGGTCCCCGCGGCGGCCAGCGCGGCGACCACGTCGGATCCGGTGTCGCCGATCCGGCGCAGGATCTCCCGGGTCAGTTCCTGACGCCAGCGCCAGTTCTGGTTGGCGAGGCCCGCCCGCAGCACGGCGGTCCGGTTGGTGATCTCGTACAGCGCGATCAGCCGTCCGGAATGGGCCGTGATGGTGTGCTGGACGCTGTCGATCACCGCGTGGAGCGCCTGCGGCAGTGGCAGGTCGTCGGGCTGTTCGAGGAACACCGCAAGCGCTGTGTTCAGGCCCTCCTCCACGAAGTTGATGACCAGCGATTCCTTCGTCGGGTAGTACCGGTAGAGCGTGCGGGTGCCGACTTCGGCCGCGGCGGCGATCTGCTCGACCGTCGTGTTGTCGTAGCCCTGCGTGACGAACAGCTCGAACGCCTTGTCCGCGATGAACTGCCGGGTGCGTTCCATCTTGGTTTCGCGCAGTCCCATGTCCCCCACCTCCGCCCGCGACGACCGCGGCGATCCTAGCACTGTCAAGTGGCAGTCGCTGTCACCTGACAGTGGCGTGAAATGCTTCCTTGCGGCAGTGTCTGCCCCCTGACAGTCTTGGCCGTATGGCAATCACTGCCACTTTCGGCCGAGGAGCTGGGCACCATGAGTGAGACGACCACCGACATCCCCGCTGCCGTGGGCAGCTTCCCGGTCACGCGGGACGGGACGTGTCCGTTCGACCCGCCCGCCGAGTACGCCGAGCTGCGTAGCCAGGACGGCCCCATGGATCTGCTCTCCTGCCCGGCGGGGATCAACGCCCGGGTCGTCAGCACGTACGACGACGTACGGTCGGCGCTGATCGACCCCAGGCTCAGTTCGCACGCCGCCCCGTCCACACACGTGGTGGTCGGCGGCGACGTCGACAGGCCGGTGGCTCCCGGCTCGATCCTGAACATGGACGGTGCGGAGCACGCGAGGCTGCGCAGGCTGCTGACGCCGGAGTTCACCGTCAAGCGCATCGAGGCCATGCGCCCCTACATCCGGCGTCTGGTCGACGAGCACATCGACGGGATGCTGGCCGGCACCGGGCCGGTCGACCTGTATCACGACTTCGCGCTGCCCATCCCCTCGATGGTGATCTGCGAGCTGCTGGGCGTCGCCTACGCCGACCGGGACCGGTTCCAGCGGCAGACCGGCGTGATGCTCTCCGTGGACCGCGACCCGGCCGAGCTGGAGCAGGCGTCCGCCGAGGTCGTGCAGTTCATGGAGCAGCTGGTGGCGGCCAAGGCGGCCGAGCCCACCGACGACCTGCTGGGCAGGCTGATCGTGCGCGCCAGGAAGACCGGCCAGGAACTGACCATCGAGGAACTGACCACGCTGAGCATCTCGCTGCTGGTCGCCGGGCACGAGACGACCGCGAACATGATCGGACTGAGCACGCTGGCCCTGCTGCGCCAGCCCGACCAACTCGAAGCGCTGCGGGCGGATCCGGGGCTGGCCGGCACCGCCGTCAACGAGATGCTGCGCTACATCTCGCCCGTGCAGTTCGGGCTGCTGCGCCACGCCACCGAGGACGCGCAGGTCGGTGAGGGGACACTCAGGGCCGGGGAGTGGCTGGTGGCCGCTCTGGCCTCGGGCAACCGGGACGAGTCGGTGTTCCCCGACCCCGACCGGATCGACCTCGGGCGCCACGCCACCGCACACCTGGCCTTCGGCTACGGCATCCACCAGTGCCTCGGCCAGCAGCTGGCCAGGGTCGAGCTGCAGGAGGTCTTCGCCCGGCTGTACCGGCGGATCCCCACGCTACGGCTGGCCGTGCCGTTCGAGGACATCCAGTTCAAGGACAACGCGCTGGTCTACGGCGTGCGCGCGTTGCCGGTCACCTGGGACAAGCCGGGTGTTGCGGAGGGCGACGCATGATGCGGGTCAGTGTCGACGTGGAGGTGTGCGTCGGAGCCGGGCAGTGTGTGCTGGCCGCCCCGGACGTCTTCGACCAGCGTGACGAGGACGGCATGGTGGTCCTGTTGCTGGAGAACCCGCCCGCCTCCTTGGCAGCGGCCACGAAGCAGGCCGCGCTGCTCTGCCCGGCGCTGGCCATCCGGACGTCGGACGAGTAGGCGTCCGTGGACAAGATCGTCATCGTGGGCGCCTCGGCGGCCGGTCTGACCACCGCCGAGGCCCTGCGCCGAGAGGGTTGCACCGGGCAGCTCATCCTGGTCGGCGACGAACAGCAACTCCCCTACGACCGGCCGCCGCTGTCCAAGCAGGTGCTGGCGGGCACGTGGAAACAGGGCAGGACACGGCTGCGCCCGGACACCGTCTACCGCGACCAGAACATCGAGTTGCGGCTGGGCACCCGGGCGATCGGCGTGGACCTGGACAGCCGCACGGTGGAGCTGTCCTGCGGGAAGGAACTCGGCTTCGACCGCCTGGTCATCGCCACCGGGGTGACCCCGCGCAGGCTGCCGTTCGGCCATGACCTGGCCGGTGTGCACGTGCTGCGCACCCTCGACGACACCCTGGCGCTGCGCGCCGATCTGCTGCGCTCGTCCTCGCTGGTGGTCGTCGGCGCCGGGTTCCTCGGCTCCGAGGCCGCTGCCTCGGCCCGCCGACTGGGGCTGGACGTGACCCTGGTCGATCCGCTGCCGCTGCCCCTGGTCCGCCAGTTCGGCGACCGCATCGGCCGACTGGTCGCCGATCTGCACCAGGAGCAGGGGGTGCGGGTGCGCACCGGCGTCGGAGTGGCCGCGTTGCTCGGCGAGGACAAGGTGTCCGGAGTCGAGCTGACCGACGGCACGGTGGTGCCCACCGAGGCGGTGCTGGTGGCGATCGGCTCGACACCGGCGACCGACTGGCTGACCGGCAGCGGGATCCCGGTGGAGGACGGCGTGCTGTGCGACGCCACCTGCCGGGCCGTCGAGGGGGTGTACGCGGCGGGCGACGTGGCCCGCTGGTTCAATCCGCACTTCGGCACGCGCATGCGGGTCGAGCACCGGATGAACGCCACTGAGCAGGGCATCGCGGTGGCCCGCAACCTGCTCGGCGCGAGTGTCCCGTTCGCGCCGGTGCCGTACTTCTGGACCGACCAGTTCGACGCGAAGATCCAGGCGTACGGCATCTTCCCGGCAGGCGGCGAGATGGAGATCGCGCACGGTGAACCGGCTGACCGGCAGTTCGTGGCGCACTACCGCGTGCGGGAGCGGATCACCGGGGTACTGGGGTGGAACATGGCCAGGCAACTGCGCCAGGACCGGCTCCTGATCACAGCACCGGACGGCGGATCCGCCGGAGGCCGTCCGCTCCGTGGCCTTTGACCCCCAGGCCCAGCGGGCGCGGGGGGCCCGGGCCCCCCCCCCGGCGGGGGGGGCCGTGAGGGTGGCCGGCGCTAAGATTTAGGACGGGGTACCGGGCGGGGGGCCCGGCGGGGGGCCGCCCCGCGGGCGGCGTGCCCCCCCCCCCCCGGGGGGGGGGGGCCCCCGGCCCCCCCGGGGCGGGGGGGCCCCCGATTCCGTGTCCCGGCCGATACGTTCTCGACGGCGTACCGGTGTGGACCGCCGTGAAGGAGGACGCAGAGGGTGAAGACAAAGGTGTGGCTGCAACGGCCGTTCTGGACGAGCGAGGGCGAGGCGTCGGAGCCGGACGACGGGGGAATACGCCTGAAGATATACGTAGCCGACGCCACTCTCCGTGCCCGCGAAGCCCGCGAACAGGCCACCGCGTTGGCGTATCCCGAGCGGGTGCTGCCACCCGGCGGTGCGGAGGAGTACTGCAAAGCCCGCGAAGAGGGCGTTCGGACCTTCGTCCTCTGGGCGGACCGTCACCGGCAGGGTGTCCACGCCCGTGTCGTCACCAGATCCGCCGCGAAGGGCAGGGCGGCGACGTACGAAGTCCTCGGCACGACCGGTGAGTCGGTGGCGCTGATCGTCCGCGAACGGGCACTGAACGGTGGATTCAGGACACGCTGGACCGTGCAGCCGACCGGAGGCCCCACCGCCGTCGGACGCAAGGGCAACCCCTTCTGGTGGGGCATGTGGTGGCTGCTCCTGCCCCTGCAAGCCGTCTTCTTCGTCGGCATCGCCCTCGCGGGCCAGGGTGACCTGATGGGAACGCCGCGCCGCACCAAATGGCGGGCCGGCGGCAGGACCGTGCTCGACTGGGCGAGCGGGGCCGGCGCCTTCCAGCTCACCGTGGCCGACGACCGATGGGACCCCCGGGTCACCGCGGCGTTGGTGCTCCTCCTCGACAGCCACAGCGGCCCCTTCGGCAGCTCCTGGGACGGCGGTCTGCGGGACTGACCCGCCCCCGGGTCCGGTCGCGCCCGACGGGCGCCGACGCGTGGGTCGTGCCGCCGGGTCTCGTGCACGTCCGGTCCTGGCGGCGAGCATGCGTCAGGTGGCTGCTCCCGCGGCCGGGCCCGCCCTCATTCCAGGTGGTCGGCCGTCGCGAGGGTGCCCTCGATGAGGTCGCGGAGCTGGGAGCGGGCGGTGATGCCCAACTTGGGGAAGCTGCGGTAGAGGTGCGAGCCGACCGTGCGCGGAGAGAGGAAGAGTTTCTCGCCGATCTCGCGGTTGGTCAGTCCACGGGCGGCGAGCCTGATGATCTGCTGCTGTTGCGGGGAGAGTGCGGCGAGCGCGTCGGGAGCCGTGTCCGTGACGCCGAGGCCGGCGGCACGTGATTCGGTTCGGGCGCGCTCGATCCACGGACGTGCGCCCAGGCGGCGGAAGGTCTCCAGGGCCTCGGTGAGCGGCGCCCGCGCCTCGGCGATGCGCCGCCGGCGTCGCAGCCGTTCGGCGAGGTCGAGGAGGGTCTGGGCGCGTTCGAAGGGCCAGTGCTCAAGGGCCGGGTCGGCCAGGGCGGCCCGGAAGTGCGGCTCGGCGTCCTCCGGGTCGGCCAGCAGACCTCGGGCCCGGCTGATCAGCGCACGCAGCCGGGGCGAGGCGTTCTCCGCGAGCGTGCGTGCGCAACGCTCGACGATCGTGGCGGCCTCCTCACGACGGCCGCAGCGGACAGCGGCGGCGGCCAGATCTGCGAGGGCCGGGTAGGAGGCGTGGTAGTGCACGGGCGCGCCGTCCGCCGTGAAGGCCATGCGGAGGTGCTCGTACGCGGTCTCGTACGCGCCTTCCGCGGCTGCCGCGGCACCGAGCGCACGACGGGCATAGACACGGACCGAGCGGCTCTCCAGCGGATCGATCAGGGCGAACGCCTCCTCGGCACGGGCGCGGGCCGCGGTCGCGTCACCCCGGTAGGCCAGCAGAGTGGCGTCCACGGTGGCCGCACAGGCCACGGCGTGGTCGAGGCCGGCTGCCCGGCCGACCGCGATGACGCGGGCGCAGGCAGCACGGGCCTGGTCCCACCGTCCTCGTTCCACATAGGCCCAGGCGACCGCGCCGCTCAGCCCCTCCGGCAGGGTTCCCCGCGCCGCCCAGCGGTCGAACGCCGCGTCGAAGGCGCGGACGGCCCGCGGGGTCTCGTCCAGCAGCCACGCCATGATCCCGACGGTGGTGAGCAGCTCCGGCCGGGCTTCCGCCGCGGAGAGCGACTGGGGGAGCAGGGAGAGGAATTCGGCCCGGTCGTGGAACGGGTCGGACACGGCCCTCACCCAGGTGCGCAAGCCGGCGGTCGAGGTGTCCTCGGGAAGGCGCCCCAGGATGTCGAGGACGCGGTGGCGCCGGCTGTCCTGTCCGGAGTAGAAGCGGACCACGGCGGCGCTCGCCAGGAGGTCCAGTGCGGCGGCGGGCCGGACGGCCGCCAACTCCTCGGCGGCGTCGGTCAGCCGGGAGAAGACCACGGTGTGGCGCACGGTCAGGACCGCCAGCCGTCCCGCCTGCACGGTGGCGGACGCCAGCAGCGAGGTGTCGTCCGTGCGCGCACGCGCCGCGGCGGTCAGTTCCTCGACCCAGGCGAGGTCTCCGGTGAGCACGGCCGCCGCGGCGGCCTCGACCAGCAGCCGTGCGCTGTCCTCGCGTCGCGGCGCGAGTTCCGCCGCGCGCTGGAGGGCCTTGGCCGCGGCCGCGTGGCCGCCGCGGCGGCGGGCCCGTTCGGCGGTCCGCTCCAGCTCCGCCGACACGGCCGCGTCCGGCCCCGGACACGCGGCGGCCAGGTGCCAGGCACGCCGGTCCGGTTCGTCCCGCAGCAGCTCGGCGAGTGTGAGGTGGGCTTCGCGCCGCGTCGCGAAGGGCGCGGAGTGGTATACGGCGGACCTGATCAGCGGGTGGCGGAACCGGAGGTCCCGGCCGGTCCGCCGGACCAGCCCGGCCTGCTCGGCGGGCCGCCAGGGGTCGTCCTCGGCGTTCTCGGCGTTCTCGGCGTTCTCGGTGTTCGCAGGCCCGGCCGGGACGGCGATCGGGGAGTCGACGCTGTCCATCGCGGCCAGGAGCAGCAGGGCCGAAGCCGTGGCGGCGGGAAGGCCGTGCAGGCGGGCGGCGAAGACCCGCTCCAGATGGTCGCTGAGGGGGAGCGGGCCTTCGGACCCCGACCACACGGCCGCGTCGTGGGCGGTGGCCGCTCTCGTCAGTTCCACCAGTGCCAGCGGGTTGCCGCCTGCCTGGTCGAGGATCCGCGCCCTGGTGCGGCCGGTGGGGCGCTTCGGCTGCCGGTCCAGCAGCCGGCCGGCCGCGGCCTCGTCGAGCGGTCCCAGGGTGAGCGTGGGCACGTGCCGGTCGAATCCCGGCAGGTGATCGCCGGCACGTGCCGCGATCAGCATCGTGATCGGTTCGCCCGCCAGCCGTCTGGCGGCGAAGGACAGCGCGTCCAGGGAAGCACGGTCGAACCACTGCGCGTCGTCCAGCACCACGAGCACGGGACGCCGGTCGCCCAGGGCCGACAGCAGACTCAGGACGGCGACCCCGACCAGCATCAGGTCGGGTGCGCTCGCCTGCCGGGGGACGGCCGGTCCCGTGCCGAAGGCGGTGTGCAGGGCCGCCCGCTGTCGCTCCGGCAACCCCTCCACCTCGGCTGGCAGCGGGCGCAGCAGCTGATGCAGCGCGGAGTACGCGAGGCTCGACTCCGACTCGCTGCCCTCGGCGCGCAGCACGCGAGCACCGCCGGCCGCGGCCCGGCGCACCGCACGGTCCAGCAGCGCGCTCTTCCCCGTGCCCATGTCACCGACCAGCATCACCACCGGGTCGGCCGACGCCGGGTCCACCGCGCGAAACAGGCTCGCCAGCTCCGTGTCCCGGCCGACGAGCGGCTCTCCCGGATCCGGTCCCGTGACCGGGCCGAGGTCGCCTGCCTGCTCGTCCACGGGGTCTCCAGGAGGTGTGGTTCTTCGCACGGGAGCCGTCTGCCCCGCCCACCCAGGCTACAAGCGGCCGGACGCGGTGCCCGGAGCGCGCGCGGGTGCAGTCACGTTACGGATACCGCCCTCACCAGGGCCGCTCGTACGGTTCCAGGAAATCCGCCACATTCCCAAGGACGCGCCATGGACCACATCACGCTCGGCGACATCAGCATCATCCGGGTCTGGGAATACTTCGGCTCCGTCGACATGACACCCGACACCTTCTTCCCGGAGAGCCCGAAGCACGTGTGGGACGACGGCGCCTCCTGGCTGACCCCGCATTTCCTGGACGCCGGGACCAACACCGTGAATTCCGCGATCCAGACCTGGCTGCTGCGCAGCGAGGGCAGGACCATCCTCGTCGACACCGGCGTCGGCAACCACAAGGAGCGCCCGTACGCACCGGTCTGGAGCCACCTCAAGACGGATTTCCTGTCGAATCTCGCCCGGACCGGGGTCGAGCCCGAGGACGTGGACATAGTGATCAACACACATCTCCACATCGATCACGTCGGCTGGAACACGTATCTGGACGGCCGGCAATGGGTGCCGACTTTCCCCAACGCCACCTATCTGATGCCGAAGGACGACTTCGACTTCTGGAACCCGGAGAACGGCCACGAGCCGCTGCTGGGCCGCGGCAACCAGAACGTCTTCGAGGACAGCGTGGCCCCGGTGCACCAGGCCGGCCGGACACGGTTGTGGGAGAACAGCCACCGGATCGACGCCGGCCTGCGCCTGGACGCGGCTCCCGGACACACCCCCGGCTCCTCCGTGCTGACCCTCACCTCCGGGACGGACCGCGCCGTGTTCGTCGGCGACCTGCTGCACAGCCCGGTGCAGATCCTCGAACCCGACGCCAACAGCTGCTTCTGCGAGGACCCCGCCGGTGCCCGCGCCACCCGCCGCAAGGTGCTGGGCTGGGCCGCCGACAACAACGCACTCGTGATCCCCGCACACCTGGGCGGCCACGGTGGGGCCGAAGTGGTGCGCGAGGGAAGCAAGTTCGCCGTCAAGGGCTGGGCGCCCTTCGCCCCGTACACCGAGCGTGCCTGAGGCCCGCGGAAGGACACGAGACATGAGCAGCCACTGTGACCCCGTCGTGACCACGGCGCAGGGAGCCGTCCGCGGCCTGCGCCGGGGCGACACCGCCGTCTTCCTGAACATCCCCTACGCCGCCCCGCCCCGGGGCGCCGCCCGGTTCGCGGCGCCGCGGCCGCACCAGCCGTGGGACGGCGTACGAGACGCCACCGTGCCAGGACCCACCGCGCCGCAGTCCGAACGCAGACTCGGCAGCATCGACATGTCCCCCTACTTCGGGGCCGGTTGGAGCCGCGGCGAGGACCACCTCACGGTCGACGTCTGGACGCCTGCGGCCCCCGAACCCGGCCGGCCCGTCATGGTGTTCGTCCACGGCGGCGGATTCGTCGCCGGATCGACGCGGTCCGCGCTGTACGACGGCTCCGCCTTCGCCCGCGACGGCGTCGTCCTCGTCACCCTCAACTACCGGCTCGGCATCGCCGGTTTCCTCGATCTCCCCGGCGCGCCCGCCAACCGCGGCCTGCTCGACGTCGTCGCCGCGCTGCGCTGGGTCCGGGAGAACATCGCTGCCTTCGGCGGTGATCCGCACAACGTCACCCTCTTCGGCCAGTCGGCCGGGGCGACCGTCGTCGGCGGCGTCCTCGCCGCCGCGCAGGCTACGGGCCTGTTCCGCAGGGCGATCGTGCAGAGCGGCAGCGGCCTGGGCGCGTTCACCACCGAGCAGGCCGCCCGCGTCACCCGTGCGGCGGCCGGGATCCTGGGCATCGAACCCCACGCCGACGCCTTCGCGGAGATCTCCGACGAGCGCCTGGTGGCGGCGGCCTCCCGGCTCGCGGGCATCGACCTGCGGACCGAGACGCACCACGACCCGCTGATCGGACTCAGCCCCTTCAGCCTGGTCCTCGACACCCAGCCCGCCCACTCCGTCACCGCGGGCGCCGGCGCCGATGTCGACCTGCTCATCGGGACCAACACCGAGGAAGGGAACCTCTACCTGGTCCCCGTGGACAAGTACGCCACCTCGACCGCCGAGGACGTCGAGGACACGGCGGCGCGCTCGCACCCGAATCCCGCGCGGCTCGTCGAGACCTACCGGAAGACCCGCCCCGGCGCGTCCTTCGGCGCGCTGCGCTCCGCCATCATGGGCGACGCGCTGTTCGGCGCGGGCAGCTGGGCCCTGGCCGACGCCCATGCCGCGCATCCCCGGTCCGCTACCTACGCCTACCGGTTCGCCTGGCGCTCCCACGCCCTGGACGGGGAACTCGGCGCCACCCACGCGGTCGAGCTGCCCTTCGTCTTCGACGTCGCGCACCAGCCCCGGCTCCACGGTCCCGCCGCCCTGCTCGGCCCGGACGAACCCCCCGCCGGTCTTGCCGCCCGGATGCACGAGACCTGGGTCCGGTTCGCCAGGACCGGCGACCCCGGCTGGGCCCCGTACGACACCGAGCGCAGGCCCACCATGCGCATCGATGCCGAGTGGACCCAGGAGGACGACCCCCGCGGCCAGGAACGGCAGGCATGGAACTGACCCCCGTACACGCCCGCCCACACCCCCTCAAAGGACAGACCGTGCCCAGAACCGTCATCACCACCGAGCACGCACCCGCCCTGCCGGCCCCGCTGTCCCAAGGCATCCGCAAGGGGCCCGTCCTACAGGTCTCCGGGCAGCTCCCGCTCCACCCCGTCACGGGCGAGGTCGTCGGCACCACGGTCGCCGAGCAGACCACACAGACCCTGCGCAACGTCACCGCCGTACTCGACGCGGGCGGCGCGGGCCCGCAGGACCTCGTGATGCTGCGCGTGTACCTCACCGATCCCGCCCACCTGGCCGAGATGAACGAGGCATACGCCGCGGCCGTCAGCGAGCCCTTCCCCGCCCGCACCACCGTCTACATGCGGCTCCCGCCGGGACTGCTCGTGGAGATCGACGCCCTGGCAGTGCTGGAGGACTGACAGTGCGCTCCGCCAGTTGCCGTGGCCGGCGGGACCCTCTCGTACGCGTCCGGACCGGCGGGCTCGGCTGCGGTCACCGGCTACGCCCGCGGGTGCCTGCCGGTCGGGTCGGCGGAGCGGGCGTAATCGGTGGGGGTCTGGCCGTAGTGCGCCTTGAAGGCCCGGGTGAAATGGCTGCTGTCCGCGAACTGCCAGTAGGCGGCGAGTTCCGTGACGGTCGCGCCATTGGACGGTGCGGCGAGTGTGAGCCGCGCCTCTTCCAACCGCCGGTGCCGGATGTACGCGGCCACGGACTCTCCCCCCGCGGCGAACGCCCTGTGCAGAGTGCGCACCGAGACGTGGAGCTCACGGGCCAGCATCGCCGGCGACAGTTCGGGATCGGCAAGCCGGCGCTGGGCGAGATCCTTCGCGGCCTGGGCCAGTGCGGGCGCCAGCAGAGGCTCCGCGCCGTCGAACCGGCCCCCGGCCACTCCTTTGGCCAACTCGATCAAAGTGCTGTGCGCGGCCTGCACACCGGCCGGGCCGAGATCGTTCACGGTGGAGTTGACCATTTTGGTGTGGGCCACCAGCAGCCGCACCTCGGCCGCGTCCGCCGACCCGGTCGCCGTCCGGTTCCCGAGCAGCGGCACCAGTGGGGGCGCGGGCAGCACCGCGACCAGCGCCGCCGTGTGCGGCACCGTCTCGAACGGCGACGACCGTCCGACATGCCGGAGCAGGAACTGCCCGGCCGACACGGTCTGTTCGGCGTGGTCCCGCGAAGCGCCCAACGTCCACGAGCCGCGTCGCACCACGTACAGCCGTACCCGGTCCTCAACACCGTGCGGAGTGTCCGCGGTCCGCATCGGCGACTCGCTGTGGGCCTGGACGATCGCCACATCGCGCACCCGGGCGGCACGGGCCCTGACCCGGTAGTCCCCTGCCATGGCCGGGCTGAAGGCCGGCATCGGGAAATCATCGCCGATCTGCGTCTCCCACGCGTACAGGAACGCGTCGAATCCCTGCGGCACGGCACGCCGGGCCATGGTGTCCAGGGAGAATGCGCCACGCGACTCGTCTGCCTGCTGCCTCGTGCTGGTCATCGGCGGGCCACACTCCTCACGCTCGCGTCACACGCGTTTCGTACTCGTTGCTCCGGCGCCAACGGGTGGCACTGATCTTCCGACCCTATGACGCTGTCGTCCAAGTGTGCCGCCGGCCGGACGTCCTACGCTGCTCGGAAAGGGATGGTGCCGGACCGTCCGGCACCACCGCGAAGAACCGGAATCAACCGGAACTAGCCGGAATCAACCGAAAAGAACCGGAAAGAACCGGGAAAGAAAAGGGAATAATGGACCTGCACTCCTCCGATCACGCGAGCACCGGCGAGGGCGTCGCGTCCGGGACGATCGAGATCGCCGGGAAGACCGTCCACCGGCTCGGCTTCGGAGCCATGCGGCTGACCGGCCCCGGCGTCTGGGGCGAGCCGGCCGACCGCGGCCCGTTCATCCAGCTCATGAGGCGCGTGATCGACTTGGGCGTCGACTTCATCGACACCGCCAGCGTCTACGGGCCCCACGTCAGCGAGGAGATCATCCGCGCGGCGCTGCACCCCTATCCGGCGCACGTGCTGATCACCACCAAGGGCGGCCAGACGCAGTCCGGCCCCGGCTCCTACGCCACGCTCGGCCGCCCGGAATACCTGCGGCAGGAATGCGTACTGAGCCTGCGCCGCCTCGGCGTCGACCACATCGACCTGTACCAGCTGCACCAGGTCGACCCCACCGTCCCGTTCGAGGACCAGATCGGCGTGATGAAGGAACTCAAGGACGAGGGCAAGATCGCCGCGATCGGCCTCAACGAGGTCACGGTCGACCAGATCGTCGCCGCCCGCCAGATCGTCGACATCGCCTCCGTCCAGAACCAGTACAGCGTCACGACACGCAAGCACGAGAACGTGCTCGACCACTGCACGCGTGAAGGCATCCCCTTCATCTCCTGGTTCCCCCTCGACATCGGCGCGCTCGCCCAACCCGGCAGCCCCCTCGACGCCATCGGCGCGCAGACCGGCGCCACACCGGCCCAGATCGCACTGGCCTGGCAACTGGCCCACTCCGAGAACCTGGTACCCATCCCCGGCACCGCCTCGATGGCCCACCTCGAAGAGAACGTCGCCGCGGCGACCGTCCGGCTGAGCCCGCAGCAGATCGCGGAACTCGACGCCCTGGCCGGCTGATCCCTGACCGCCTCGACGCAACCAAGGAATCCAGTGGCGGCGACGCGGCGGCGGTGGGGCCCGGCCGGCCACGTCGCCGTGCCGAGGGTCAGCCCACGGGGTGACCCCGCACCGCTTCGCTCAGGAGCCGGACACGACCGTCACCGGCCCGGACTCGACGGTGCTCGACGTGCTGTCGGCCCACGTGCCGGTCACCCGGACGGTCACCGTGTCGTGGAGGTACTTTCCCACGAGGTGGAACCGGGCCCGGTTCGCGCCCGCCACCGGCTCGCCGTTCACGAGCCACTGGTAGCTGAACCTCGCGTCCGGCACCCACCTGCCCGGGTCGGCCGTCACGTACCCGCCGACCTTCGGCGAGCCCTTGATGACCGGCGTGCCCGTCACCTTCAGCCGGTAGTGATAGAAGGTGACGTTGCCGGGACCGTTCGGATCCGGCTGCTCCCGGTTGAGGATGTTGAGGGTCAGACCGTCCCGTGTCTCCAGGAACGACAGGCCCTCGACCTCTTGGTCGTAGGGAACCTTGAGGTCGAAGAGGACCTGGACCTCGCCGGTCGTCAGGTTGGCGCGGGAAATGTGCTTCCCCTCGTCGTCCGAGGCGAAGTACATCCAACCGTCGTGGATCTTGCCGCCCTGGGCCTGGTCGATCGTCTGCGACAGCGGGATGTATCTGTTGAACGTCCAGTCGCGCAGGTTGTAGACGGCGATCTCCGTCGCGTTGTCGTAGGCCATGCCGTAGGCGAGGCCCTTGCGCGCGTCGACGGCCACCCAGCTTGCGATGTCCTGCACGCCATGCGGTGGGTTCAGGGCGGCGGCCTGGCCGGTGAAGCTCAGATCGGCCGCGTTGTAGACGGCGAACACGGGCGTGTCGTAACGGCTGCCGGTAACCGCATCGCGCGTGCTGGTGTCCAGCGAGATGTAGAGCTTGCCGTCGGCGTAGTCGATGTCGCCGATGTGGTTCAGGCCCTTGTGGGCGAGCGGCGAGGGGTCGGCCAATGCGGACGGAATGGCCGGCGAGCTCTTGAAGAGGGTGTTGTACTGCATGTCCGTGATCTCCAGCCCGTTGGTGCTGGAGAAGTACCAGTGGGTGCCGTCAGTGGTGACGCCCTGGCCGCGCGAGCTCTCGGCATCGCCGGTGAACACGTCCTTGCCGATGAACTCCCACGTCTCGACCTGCGCGGGTGTCGCCGCTGCCACCGATGCCACCGCCACCGGTCCCGCCGCCACGGCAGCGCCGACCAGGGCGAGTCGGCCGATGAACTTCCGTCTGGTGAAACTTCCCATGATGGCTCCATGTGATCCGAGGGCGGACGACTCGTGTCCGCCGTGTCGGCCTCAAGTCGTATGAGGGCGAGTTTGCGCCGCCGCGGCGGCAGCATGACCACGCGCTGAACCTCGATTCGCCGGCGGCCGCGCGTGCGTGGCGCGTCCCGTCGTGCTACCTCTGATGAAGCCCGAGTTGACAGCGGAACGCGCTCAGGGACGGCTTCCAGCCGGCTTCCGGTGTGGAGAAGGCGAACTCGTACGGAGCCCAGTCGGCGATCCGGCGGTACCCGAGGCGCTGGTAGAGGGCGTTGCTGGTGGGGTTGCCCGCGTCCGTGAACAGCACGACCTCCGTGGCGCCCGCAGCGAGCGCGGCCCGGCTCACCGCTGTGGTGACGGCGGCCGCGTAGCCGCGCCCCCTGAGGTGGGCCGGGGTGTAGACGGGGTCCACCCGGACCATACCGGCGGTCATCGGGTTGAGCCCTGCCATGGAGACGGGGGTGCCGTCGGGGGTCTGCCAGAAGGTGTAGCGCTTCTCGGCGAAGCGTGTGCCGGCCCAGGACTCGGCGTTGATGGTGACGATCTCGCCGAGGTCTGCGGCGAGTTCACGGCACCAGCGCATGAGGTGCTCGTGATCCTGCTCGCCCACGGGGCGGCTGTGGCCGTCCGGGTGCGGCGTCGCAGGGGTGAGTGCGTCCAGGCGGTACAGGTGCATCCGGACGGGGAGCGTCGGCGTCGCGCCGGTGTACCCCTGCCAGGCTTCGGCGAACGCGGTCGCGGTGTCGTGGTCCGCGGTGACGCCGGTGAGGGTGTGGCCGAGGCCGGCGAGTTGGGCGGCGAGGGAGTCGGCCCGCTCGGGAGAGAGCGGGGTGAGGGTCAGCCGACGGGACGCAGGGCGGTAAAAGATCGCCTGGGTATCGCCATCAGACTCCAGTCGGCCGAAGAGGACGGTTCCGGGAACGAACGCGCCGGGGTGGGTTCGCCACTTCTCCAGCACGGTGAGCGGCGTGTTGTGCAGGGCGGGGCGGGAGCGCAGGAAGTCTGCGGCACGGGCGTGGAAGTCGTCGATGTCTTCGGTGAGGTGCCAGGTATCTGGGCGCATGGCTCATGATCCCGTGATTCCCTGAGCCCGCACAGGCGTCCGCGGACGGTCCCGCCGTCGACGGCCGGTCGGGGAGGAAGGAGCCGGCTTCCTCTCGTGGGAGCGGGGTCGGGGTAGCGCCGGCCTGCCGAGTCGAAGCGTCGTCGGGCGACGCGGACCCGGGGGCGCGCATGCTGAAGAACGCCCCGTCCCTGATCCCGGCGGAGCAAGGACCGCGCGGTCCGCCGGAAATCAGAACTGTGTGCCGGTGGCCCAGATCGGCTGTTGGTCCAAGGAGATGACGACGTTGCCGTCGGATTGCAGGGTGAGGACGGCGCCATAGTGTCCAGCGGTGTCGGTGGCCCATACCGGCGTGTCGTCCTTGTCGTAGACGACAAGGTTGCCGTCCTCCTGGAAGACGGCGTACGAGCCGGACCCGCTGGTGTTGCTGGCCCACACCGGCTGGTTGCCGTTGTCGTAGACGACCAGGTTCCCGTCCTCCTGCATGATCAGCTTCTCTTTGGTGTTCTCGACGGACTCGCTTCCCTTCAGGGTCGTCGGCCCGTTGACCACGGTGACGTCCCCGGTTTCGTCCGGGCCGTCCTGGCCCTCGACGGGCGGGGATGCGTCGGGATCCTCGTCCGGGGTCGCGGACGGCGCGCCGTCCGGCCCCTCGGCCGTCGTACTGTCCGGCTGAGGGGTGTTGACGTGGCCGCTGTCCGTGGGGGCAGAGCGTGCGAGGGAGACGCCCTTGGCGTGTGTGTCGCCCTGCCCGGAGTCCTGCGTGACGATCACCACGGCCGTGACGGCGACCACGGCCGCCGTGGCCGCGGCCAGGAGGTAGCGGCGGCCACGGCGCTGACGGGCGGGGCCTGCGGGCGCACCCTGCTCGGGGAGATTCGGGTCTCCGCCTGGAACCGCGAGGACCGCTGTGGCCGGCAGGGGGCCGGCGGGCGGTACGGCGGCGGGCAGCACCGTGGTTGCCGCGTCGGGTCCCGACGGTGTCTGTGGCGGTATCGGGGTGTGCTGGAGCACGGTCGGATCTTCGCCGGGGACGACCGGTACCGACGGTGGCGTGGACAAGGGTGTCGTGGTGGGGAAGGACGTGAGGACGTGTTCGTAGGCGGGATGCTCCACGAGAGACGCCTGCGCCGGGCAGCGTGCGACGATCTGGTCCGGACGCGGGCGTTCCCGCGGGTCACGCGCGACGCAGGCGGAGATCAGTTCCGCGAGGGCTGGATCCACGCCCTGAAGGTCGATGTCGCCATGGACCGTGCGGTAGGCGATGGCGGTGGGGATGCCTTCGCCGTACGGGGCTCGTCCGGTGGCGGCGAAGGCGAGGGTCGCACCGAGGGCGAACACATCGCTGTCCGCGCCGACCTGATTGTGCGTCAGGGTCTCCGGCGCGGTGTAGCCGGGGGTGCCCATCGCATGGCCGGCCTGCGTCAGAGCGCTCTGCTGCGAGCTGCGGGAGATGCCGAAGTCGATGAGCTGCGGGCCGGTCGGGGAGAGGATGACGTTCTGCGGCTTGACGTCCCGGTGCCAGATCCCGAGGTCGTGGATGTCGCCCAGTCCCTCGGCCAGGGCGGCCAGCAGCGCCCAGCACAGATCGGTGGGCAGCGCGCCGCCCCCGGCGACCACCCGGTCGAGGGTCGGCCCCGGCACGTATTCGGTGGCCAGCCAGTAGGGCGGAGTGGTGATACTGGCGTCGATGAGGGCCGCCGTGTAGGCGCTGCGGACCCTCCGCAGCGTCTCCGCCTCGCGCCGGAACCGCTCCAAGGCCGCTGGATCGGCACGGAAGTGATCGCTGATCACCTTGACGGCGGCGGGACGCCCTCCCGGTGTCCGGCCGAGGTAGACACTGCCCATCCCACCCGCGCCCAGGCGGCCGACGAGACGGTAGCGGCCGATCTCCCGGGGATCGGACTCATCGAGCGGCTGCATGCGGCGACCTCCAAGTCGCTGTCACAGGTCGCCCGGCTCCGCACGTGCCACGACCCATCGATTCTCCGACGACGCTGGTCGCATCAGGTGCGGCACCCGCGGAACATGCAGCGTCGAGTGACGGATCTGCATGGTCTGATCATAGTCACCTCGCGTGCCGGCCGTACGACGGCTCCGGCGCCCCAAGTCGCCTGCGGCTGGGCGGAGTTCGCGCGCGCGGACCACGTCCATTCGGGCCGTACCTGTACCGGCGGGGGTCAGCTTCCTCGCCGGGGTCGTGCGAGGAGGCGGGTCAGCCACTGGGTGCGGGCGTGACGGGCCTGGTGCGTGAGGGCCGCGGTGGGGGCGAAGGAGTCGAAGCCGTGGAAGGCACCGGGCCAGACGTGGAGTTCGGCGTCGCCACCGGCACGCCAGATCGCGTGCGCGTAGGCGATGTCCTCGTCCCGGAAGGTCTCCGCCGAACCGACGTCGAGATAGGTGGGAGGCAGACCGCTCAGGTCGGTGGCACGGCCGGGTGCGGCATACGGCGACAGGTCGGGGGCCGCGTAGCGCTCGCCCAGGTACGCCTGCCAGCAGACGCTGGTCGAGGACCTGTCCCACAGGCCGATCCCCTCCAACTGGTACGCGGAGGGGGTGTCGAGGCGGTCGTCGAGCATCGGGCACAGCAGGAACTGCCCGGCAGGCGTCGGCCCGTCGTTCCGGTCCCGGTTGAGCAGGGTCAGAGCCGCGGCGAGCCCCCCGCCCGCACTCTTGCCCCCGATGATCACACGCTCCGCGTCCAGACCGAGTTCGTCCGCGTGGGCGACGGTCCACAGGAGTCCCGCGTGGCAGTCGTCCAGCGGTCCCGGATAACGCGTCTCCGGCGCCAGCCGGTACTCGACCGACACCACGGCCATGCCGAGGGGAGCGGACCAGTCGCGGAGGATCTTGGGCAGGACGGACCAGGCATTTCCCATGATCAGCCCGCCACCGTGCAGGTAGTACAGCACCGGCAGCTGACCGGTCGCACCGGCGGGCCGCGCGTACACCAGGGTGACGTCCGGGCCGCCCCCGGCGCCGGGCACGCTCAGTTCCTCGACGGCGAAGAGACCCTCCGCACGAAGCTCGGCCACCGTCGGCCGGGGTCGGCTCGCGACGTCCCGCCGCCGATGCACAGCGAGGTTCTCAGGAGTGAGCCGTTCCCGAGCCAGGTCATTGAGGGCCGCCAAAGCGGCACCCAGCTCCAGGTCGAACGGTGGAGGCGTCCGTACCGCGGCTCTCCGGGAGACCGCGGAGTCCCGGCTGCCGCTCACGAAGCGCCCCCCTGACAAGCAGTCACACAGCCACGGCCGCCACCCGGCTCCCGCCTTCCGAGGGACACGGCCGCGACACCGGGTATCGATGTCGTCGAGATCATGAACTCAGCAAACCACAGCCGGCGCGGGGAAGTTGGTGCGACCGCGCCGCGGACGTCACCGTCGCGGTCCCGCGACGGCGTAGGCCGCGGTACCGGCGACCGCGAGGACCAGGGCCGTCCAGGTGCCCACCGCCGTACCGGCCGGCAGCAGCATCCAGCTCGCCACCCGCGTCGCCGCACTCGTCGGGGGCGGGGCGATGAACGAGAACGACAGCCAGGCGAACGGCAGCGTCCAGGCGTACTGGCCGCCCCAGAGCGCCGCGCCCAGGGCGACGAGTCCCATCAGGCCCGCGCTGTCCCGGACGACGAACGCCGTGCTCGCCCTGTCCTCGCCCAGCGCCTGCGTCGCCAGCAGCACCGTGCCGACGACCGCCCCGCCGAGCAGCACGTGTGCCGCTCTGCGGGGCGCCCAGCGGATCGCGGCCGTCCGGTCCAGCGCGAGGTCCTGCCCGCTGAGCCCGACCGAGGCCGCCATCGCCCCCGTGGCGAGGACGAGTACGGGCAGCCGCGGATCACCGGGCCCCCCGCCGCCGTCCCGGGCGAGCGCGCAGACCGCCACGGCGCTGATCACCACCGCGGCGAGCGACGCGGGTACCTGACGTGAGCGCGCGTACAGCGTCAGCCACCTCATCGGGACGCCCCGCGCTTCAGTACGTCGAACGGGTCGCCCTTGCAGGAGATCGCGGCGGCGCGCATCGCGTTGATCCGCGAGAGCTGCTCGGCCCGCGGCAGCGCCGTGAGTTGCTTCCACACCGGGCGGGTCTCGGCCTCGGCCTCGCGGCGCAGACCTGCCGACAAGGCGGTGGGAAGCGGCTTGAGGTCCCCGAGGACCCAGCCCGCCGCGACGGCCTGCGCGAATTCGTCCACCCCGAAGCTGCTCCAGCCGGCGGGGGCGCACCCCGGCACCATGCCCTTGGCGATCAGCACCCGGGTCAGCTCGTCGCCCTTCGCGGCGGCGATGATGTCGTCGTCGAAGTCGAAGAGCACGGTCGTGCGGGACCACCGCGGCGTGGCGCCGTCCGGCAGCATGGTGGCGTTCTCCCGGACCGAGACCGGCGCCTGGCTGCCCAGGGCACCGCGCAGCAGGCGCAGCGCCTCCTTACCGGGGCCCGCGAGGTCGGCGAGTCGCGCCTGCTGGGTCTTCGTCACGCACACCGGGCCGTCGCAGACCAGCTTCGCGGCGGCCTCGTCGACGACATAGATCCGGCGTGGGTCGGAGGGAAGGACGAGCAGGGCGATCACCGCGCCCGCCAGCAGGGGCACCAGGGCGATCAGCCGGGTGCGCGGGGTCGCCGCGACCAGCAGCGCGAAGCCCGTCGCGGCCATGGCGAGCAGCCAGATCGTCTGCCCGACGTGTACGGAGGCGGAGAGCGTGACGAACGCGTCGCGCACGTCCGACAGCGCCGGTGACAGCAGGGAGATCCGGTTCGGTTCCGTGCTCGGGAGCCCCGTCGCCGAGGACGTCTCCGTCCGGCCCAACGACATCTGCATGAGGGCCGTGAACACGAAGGCGCCCATGGCCAGCGCGGGCGGGGTGAGCACGGACGGCAGGGCCCGCCCGGCCCCCATGCCCAGCACGGCCCCCGCGACCAGGGAGAGCGCCCCTACCAGCGAGATCGGCAGCCACCCGAGGTGCGTGTACTCGGTGTTGGCGACCACCTGGACCGCGCCCACGAGGACGAGGAGCGCGAAGGCCGCGGCCAGCGTGATCGCCGTGGCGCCCGCCAGCGCGGCCGCGCGGTGCCGGGCCGGCCGCGGCGTGCTCGTCAGCAGCTCGGCCATCTTCGAGCGGCGGTCGCGCAGACCTTGCAGCGCCCCGAGCCCCACGGCGAGCGGCCACAGGTAGAACAGCACGGAGCGGGTCCACAGGGCCATGGTCGTCCACTGGGCCGTCCACGCCGTGGTGCCCGTCCACCACGATCCGGAGATCAGGTACAGGAACGCCAGCGCCGTCGTCAGGACCACGGCGCCCGCCCACGGGGCGACGGAGCGTTTCAGCTCGATGTGCAGGACGCGGACGTTCACCAGGTGCCCCTTCCCTGCGCGGGGTTGAGCAGCAGCGCCGAGTAGCCGCGCTCCAGCGGGCTGTCACCCGCGTCCTCGGGGCCGCCCATCGAGGCCAGTTCGTCCGGAGCGCCCTGGAAGACCAGCCGCCCCTCCGCGAAGACCATCACGTCGGTGCAGGCGGCGGCGACGTCCTCCACCAGATGGGTCGAGACGAGCACGCAGGTGTCCGTACCCAACTCCTGCACCAGCTCACGGAAGCGCAGCCGCTGCGCCGGGTCCAGGCCGACCGTCGGCTCGTCCAGCAGCAGGATCGCCGGGTCGTTGACGATGGCCTGGGCGATGCCGACCCTGCGCACCATGCCGCCCGACAGGGCCTTCATCCTCTCGTCGGCGCGGTCCGCCAGACCCACCCTCTCCACGGCGCGCTGCACGGCGGCGGGGATGTCCGCCTTGGGTACCTCCTTCAGCCACGCCATGTACTCGACGAACTCGCGCACCGTGAAGCGCTTGTAGTAGCCGAACTCCTGCGGCAGGTAGCCGATCCGGCGGCGCACCGCCCGGTGCTCGCCCACGCCGCCCGCGGACTCGCCGAACAGCTCCAGGCTGCCCTCGGTGGGGCGCAGTACGGTGGCCAGTGTCCGGATGAGGGTGGTCTTGCCCGCCCCGTTGGGGCCGAGGAGTCCGTGGACGCCGGTGCCCAGCGACAGGTCGAGTCCGTTGACGGCCATCCGGTTCCTGCCGACCCTGACCTTCAGCCCGGTTGCCTGGATCTGCCAGGCGTAGGCCGTCGGTGCGAGGTCGGCCGCGTTTACCGCGGACATGTCGTGGTGTTCCTTTCCGATGGTCATCGATGGGCTCCCAGCACGGAGTAGGCGCCCCTGCGTGCGATCACGACGGCGGTACCGAGCGCGAGGACCAGTCCCCACACGGGCAGGCTGCCCGTCTGGAGGGCGTAGGCCGTACGGCTGGTGACCAGGGTCGGCGCCGGGACCGCGGCGGCCCACACGGCCGTCAGCGCGACGGCGGCGCGGGTCACGCCGACGACGCCGCCGAGCGCCAGGGTCGTCGAGGTGAAGGCCAGCGAGGGCAGCAGCCACTGCGCGGCCGTCACACCGGTCACCCATCCGGCCACCAGCAACGCGGGGACGACCACGGCGAGTACGGACGCGGTGCGCCGCAGTACCAGGTACAGCCCCGCTCGCGGCGCGGCGGCCGTCAGTTCGTATGCCGGGTCCAGGCCGCGCGACCACGACGCCGCGACGCCGAGGACGGGCAGGATCGGGGCGAGCAGCAGCACCAGCGACACCTCCCCCGGGCCGGTGCCGACCAGGTCGAGCAGGAGCGCGAGCAGCGTCACGCCCACGACCATGGCCAGCCACGGCACCATCGTGGGTGTCATCCACCTCGACAGCCACGCCGACCAGCGCCGTCGGCGGGGCATCGTGGCGGTGGCGGCCAGTCGGGGTTCGAGGCCGGACCACACGGTGCCGACCAGCGCCGCCACGGCGGGCGCCTCGGCGGTGACGGCGGCCGACAGCCGGTCACGGCACACCCCGCACGCCTCCAGATGGGCCTCCAGGGCCCACACCTCGTCGGCGGCGATGTCCGTGTCGCCGCGTGCGTAACCGTCGATGATCCGCATCGACGCGTGTTCCACGCTCATGCCAGCGCCTCCCGCATCGCGATCCGGGCCCGGCGGGCACGGGTCTTGACCGTGCCCTCGGGCAGCCCGAGCAGGACCGAGGTCTCCCGGACGGACAGCCCGTCGAGCACCATGGCCTGTAGTACCTGTCTGAGTTCCGGCGCGAGGCGCCGCAGCGCGTCGCCGACGTCACCGTCGACGGTCGTCGCGAGCGCCTCCTCCTCGGCGGCGGGCGCCGCGTCGGGGAGAGCGGCGGCCGTCGGCGGCTCGGCGTGGTGGGCCCTGCGCCGGAAGGCGTCCACGAGGCGGCGTGCCGCGATCGTCCACAGCCAGCCGGCGGCCGTCCCGCCCGCCGAGGCCCCCGCGAACGCGCCCGCCGCGCGCCACACCGCCAGATACGTCTCCTGCATGACCTCGGCGACGATCTGCTCGTCGGCGCAGCGTCGGCGCAGCCGCAACGCCATCCACGGCGCGGTGCGCCGGTACAACTCTTCGAACGCCGCGCGGTCGCCCTTGGCCACCAGCTGGACGAGACGCTCCTCGTCCAGCTCGCGCGGTGCCTTCCTGACTGATCTCACACCGGCTAGACGCCCGGGTCGGGCCGCAGGTTTTCCTCCCCATGTGATCCCCATCACATGGGGGGAGAACTCGTGGGCCCCCCGACAGACGTTTCGCCGCAACGCAGGGGTGGGCGGGCCCAGGTGGGGGACCGGCTGCGGAACGCGTGGTGGGCCGGCGCCAGGCGCCGGCCCACCATCGGACACCGGCGTCAGCCGGTGCCGCAGATCGCTGCCGTCAGTGAAGATCAGATCGACGGCGAGGCAGATGCTGTCGTCCGTCGAAGCCCGCAGCGGGCGAACCGGTCGTCGAAGCCTTGGCCGGCTGGGCCAGTTCACGGTGGATGGCGGCCAGGCCGGTGCCGGCCGGGGCGAGGTCGATCGTCTCGCCGACGGAGGTGTCCAGCTTGATCGTGGTGCCCGAGAGCGTCCCCCTGCGGACACCGTCGGCGTAGTACGCCACGGACCGGCCGGGCCACGGGTTGGTGACCGTGAGCTGCCCGCCGGACCGGCTGGTGATCCGGACGTACTCGACGGTGTTGTCCCGGATGCTGCTGGAGACCTGGAAGTTGCCGTAGGCGAGCAGGCCGCCGAACTTGGCGTCGGAGTCGGCGGGCCAGTTCGGGAAGACCTTGATGTCGTGCTGGAACGACTGGAGGAGCATCTCGTCGAGCCCCGAGGTGGTCACGTTGAGGTTCTCGACCCCGCCGCCGTAGTGGTGCACCGCCATGTTCGGGTACGAGTAGGAGGTGGCCTCGGCGTGCAACTCCTTCATCAGCGTGCCCGGGTCGTACCCCACCATCGCCGCGGCCGCGTACAGGGTGGCGGGGGAGTTGTCGCTGTGCCAGTTGTTCAACTGCGTGACGGTGTTCCGTGCCGTCTCCAGCAGGTCGGCGCCACTGTTCAGCCCGACCTGTAGACCGGGGTACACGGCCTGGACCGCGATGTCGTTGCCGTCGCTGACCCAGCCGGAGCCTTCGGAGGTCTGCCGGAAGACGGTCTGCCCGTTCCTCGTCATCGTGGGCAGCGGTGCCAGGTTGCCGTCGATGTGCTGCCAGGTGGGGAGGAGCGACTGGTTGACGCCCAGGTCGCGGCTGATGTCGATCAGCCCCTGGAACAGCAGGTGCACCAGACCGAGCGAGAGGATGCTGTTGGTCTGCGGATAGACACCGCCCTCCTGCGGCGCGTCGTTGTGGATGTTGTACGTGTGCGTGGCCTCGTCCCAGGTCAGGTAGTCCTGCCAGAACAGCCCGACCTGTTCGAGGTAGGGAAGGACCTTGCGCGCGTAGGAGGCACTGCGGGTGTACTCGTACTTCATGACCATGTCGCTGGCCAGGTTCACGGCGTTGGACTTCTGGTTGTACAGGTCGTCGGCGGCGCTGGTGCCGTTGGGCGAGATCCCCACCGGGTACAGAACGCCCTTGTAGCCGCCTGCCGCGGCCTTCGCCCTGCCCCTGGGCATCCAGTCCAGAACGGGATCGTCGTAGGAACCCATCTGGGCGATGTGGTTGGTCGACAGCGCCGGGTAGAACGCCGCCTCGTAGTTGTAGTTGGCGTGGTAGTCGCCGTACCAGTTCATGTTCCCGGTGATCCAGTTGCCCCACAGGCCGGGGGCGTACTTCCCGGCGCGGGAGGCCGAGCCGAGCAGATAGAGCGAGCCGTACCAACTCTTCTCGACGGCCTGGTCGGGGATCTGGACGAAGGACCGGGACCAGTACTCCCGCCACCAGGACTCGTGGGCCGCGTACAGCCCCGCCAGCGCACCACCGGTCAGCGAGGAGGCCGCCGCGTGCGCGACGGACTGGTAGCGGGGTGTGTCATGGCTGCTCCGTATCGCCGCGGCGACGGTGTAGGTCACTCCCGGCTTGAGGGTCAGGCTGATCCGGTTGCCCGACACCCGCGCGGATCCGCCCCGCACGGTCGTGGCGATCCGCGCCTGGGGGTTCCCGGGGGCGGCGGCGGTGCCGGCCTGCACATCGGCGTCGAGTACGGCGCCCCCGCCCGACGCCGCCGGGGTCTTCCCGAGCCCGTCCTGCACGGTGAGGGTCGCGTCCTGCGAGCGCGAGCCGGAAAGCCGCAGGGTGGTGACGAACAGGTTCTGGGTCGCCGCGACAAAGCTCCTGGACGAGAGTTGCTCGCCCCCCAGGGTGTAGGTGCCCTCGACCTGCGCCCGAGCGATGTTCTGTACGACGTGATGACCGGCGCCGGCCAGGCCCGGCACGGACAGCACGATCCGGCCCAGCGGTTCGATGCCGTTGGTGGCGGTGGAGAAGAAGTCGTTCTTGCCGATGTAGAAGGTCTGGTCGTCGACGGAGCCACCGACCGCGACACCGACGTCGCCGTTGCCCATCAGCGGGGCGTCGACCGTCCCGCCGTTCGCCAAGGTGGTGGGCGGGGAGTCCCACACGCCCTGGAACTGCGCCACGGTGCGCAGGGCCTGGGCCGGGGTGGCGTCGCTGACGGTCTGTGCGACGGCGGACGAGCCGCCCTGGACGGTGGTCAGGCCGAGGGCCACGAGGGCCGAGGCCAGCAGGGTGCTGATGCGTCTTTGGTGCCGGAGTGAGGATGCCACTGCGGTGTGACCTTTCTTCTCGTCTTCTCGATGGGCGTTTCAGAGGGGTCCGGGAAGGCCGTGCGGCCGACCGCACGCCGTGGCCAGGTAGGCCGCGCCGAGCAGCGGTGCCTCGGCCGGCTGTTGCGCCGCTGTGATGACGATGCGTCCGTTGCGCGCCCGATCGGCCGCCGTGAGCCCGGCTCGCAGGGGTTCGGCCACCAGATCCCAGGCCCCCGCGATGGCGCCCCCGACCACCAGGACCGTCGGTTCGAAGGCCGCGAGCAGCGGTCCCAGCACGCTCCCCAGGGCAGTGAACGCCTCGGCGAACACACCGACCGCGGCCCGGTCGCCGCCCTGCCGTGCCCGCCGGGCGATCTCCTGGACGTCGGGCGGGGACGCGCCGGTCGCCCGCGCGTAGGCCCGCCGCAGGGCACGCCTGGACACCGTCTCCTCAAGCGGCTCGCCCGCGTACCGCAGGACGTGGACCCGCCCGTCCGGCGGGACTCCCGGCCCGTGCCGCAGGATCCGGCCGTCCCGCAGGAAGCAGGAGCCGACGCCGCTACCGAGGGTGATCCCGACGACGGACCGGTGCCCGCGCGCCGCCCCGGCCCACCACTCACCGAGTACGAACGAATCCGCGTCGTTCCAGAAGCTGACCGCGGCGGCACCGGGCAGCGACGCCGTCAGGGCGGCCCGGAGATCGAACCCCCGCAGCGCGTCGAACTTGCCGACCCCTTCGTACTGTCCGATCCCGCGCGCGTAGTCGAAGGGACCGGGCAGCGCCACGGCCCATCGCACCGGACCCCGCGCGGGCACGTGGGCGGCGGCGCGGACGAGGGCCGACACGAAGTCCCCGGTACTGCCGTCGCCGTCCACCACCTCGCGGAAGGACCGGCCGAACCGGAGGCCGCGGGTACCGAGGTCCACGCTCGCCGCGGTCACATGGGTGCCGCCGACCTCCATCACCGGCACGACGCTCCCGTCGCCCGGACTCATCGCACCAGCGCCTTCACGTAGCGCACCGGCCCCGCGCCGAGGGCTCGCACGCGGTAGGCGCCGACCGACGCGGGCAGCGTCAGGGTCTCGGCGTAGGCCAGCACCTGACCTTGTCCGCCGCTCGTCTCCCACCGGATTCCGTCGCCCTCCACCACGTTGATGACGTGGAAGCGGTGGTCCGTGTCGTCGTCCACGACGGAGTCCGGTGCCAGTTCCAGGCGCCGGACCTCGAAGAACATCTCCGGGAGCCGGCCGAGAAGGTCCTCGCGCCAGCCCTCGCCCGAGCGCAGGGTCCGCGGCTGCTGGACCAGTTCCCTGGCCACGGTCTCCCCCGACCTGGCGGGGTCGAGGTTCTCGAACGCGTGGCCCACGTGGACCGGCCGCGGCTTGCCTGCGCGGTCCTTGCGCAGCCAGTCGTAGAAGCGAAGGCTGTACAGGTACGGCGTCGCACTGATCTCCAGTACGACATTGCCCTCGCCGCTGCCGTGCGGGGTGCCGCCCGGGATGAGGAAGAGTTGGTGCTGCTCGGCCGGGAAGGTCTGGACGTAGCGCTCGATGTCGAACGGCACCCCGTCATGGACCGCCCGGTCCGCCTCCCGCCGGAACGCCGTGAGGTCGGCGTCGTCGCGCAGGCCGAGGAACACCTGGCGGTCGGGGCCGCCGACCATCATGTAGTAGGTCTCGTGCTGGGTGTACGGCCAGCCGAAGACCCGCGACATGTAGTCCGACTGCGGGTGGCAGTGGACGGACAGGTTGCCGCCGCCGACGGTGTCGAGGTAGTCGAAGCGGATCGGGAACGAGGTGCCGAACGCCGTGTGCACCGGTTCTCCGAGGACGTCCTCGGGGTGCAGCGCGACCAGCGCCTGGAGCGGGACCTCGACGCGCGGGCCGTCCGGTGTGCCGACGAGGATTCCACTCTCCGGCGCGATCAGCTCGTACCCCAGGGCGGTGTTGGCGGCCTCGCGGTTGAAGCCGAGCTGTTCCTGCGCCCAGTGCCCGCCCCAGGACGTGACGTTGAAGGTGGGGCGGGTGCGGAAGGGCCGCCCGGCCAGGTCGGCGAGGGTGTCGCGCAGCGCGGGTCCCGTCAGCCAGGTCGGGGTCTCGCTCTCCTGGGTGTCCAGCCAGAGGTCGACCTTGGGGACGAGGGCGTCGCGGTGCCGGTCCAGGACGGGCCAGTCGATGTAGAAGAGTCGGCGAGTCGTGCCCGCCCCGGTGCCGGCCGGCTGTCCCAGATTGCGGCCGGTCCCGCCGGTGATCCCGGCCTCCGCGTAGCGCTTGGGCAGGTCCGCGTACCAGAGCCGGTCGTACGGCACGAGGGACGCTCCCGGCCCGAGGACGACGGTGACGGCGCCGTCGGCTGCCTCGGGCTTCGGCATCCCGGTGAAGAAGTCGGCGAGTCCCGCCCGGGACAGCGGGGCGAAGTCCGGGTCGTCCTCCAGCACCGCGGACGCGGTGCGGGCGAGGATGTCCGGCCAGGGCGCGAAGTGCTCGCGCATGTCGATCTGCTTCGCCGCGAGGCCGCGGGCGGCCAGCGCGTCGCAGATCCCGGCGCTGACGGCCGCCCAGTCGACGGCCACCGGGCCGTCCACGGCGAGGACCAGACCCGGTGCGAGTCCGGCGACGGCGTCCCGGAATCCGGCGCCGACCTTCCCTGTGACGCTGTGGCAGGGTTCGGCTTCGTAGCCACGAACTGCCGGCATGACGATGTCAGCCCTTCTGTCAGTACGGCTCGGGGTGTTCAGGCGGCCGGGCCGAGACGCGTGAGCGTCCCGACCCCCTCGACGGACAAGGCGGCGGGCAGCCCGGCAGGAGTGCCGGTGGCGAACGTCGGATTGATGTCGAACAGGGCGGAGAGCACCGCCTCGGCTCCGGCCGCACCCGCGATGCACTCGCGCGTGGCCACCCCGCGCTCCGCCACCCGGGCCCGGTGCCGTCCGTCCGCACCGGTGACGATCTCCATGGCCTGCCCCCACAGTCCGCCCGAGGCGGCCGACGGGAGGTCACGCAGCAGGGCGATCGCCCGGTCGCGGTGGCCGAGGCGGGCCAGGCCGTGGGCGGTGATGGCGGGCCAGGCGGGAAAGGCCCCGCCCGCGCCGTGATCGGGCCGGTCGGAGGCGGCGGCGATCGGGTCGTCGGGACTCAGCGCTCGCATCCACCCACCCACCAGCAGACGGTCGGTGACGAAGTCCGTCATCTCCCGCCGTATTCCGTCCGGGAGTTCACGGTGGAGGGTTGCCGCGACGAGGCCGAAGTCCAGGCAGTGCCCGATCGTGTCGGTCCCGTCCGGGCGGCGCACCTGCCAGCGGCCAGATCCGGCGTACAAGTCGACGAGCGCATCGGCGAGTTGACCGGCCTCGGTCTCGGCCCGGTCGGCGTCCTCGCGGCGGCCGAGCCGCCGGTACAGTCCGGCCAACGAGCGCGTCGAGGCGACGTAGGCGGCGTTGAACGAGGCGACGACCCCGGTGTAGGTGGGCACGCACTCCAGCAACTGCCATGGATCGTCACCGAAGTCCGCGAGCACACCACCGGTGGCCGGACTGCGCCTGTCGCGCCACCCGAGCCCCAACCGCTCCAGGTGCCCGAGGACGGTCGTCCCGCCGACGGTCTCCTCAAGGAAGGCGAGGTCGCCCGTGACGCAGACGTAGTGCTCGATGAGCCGGAACAGGGCGTAGTCGGTGGAGCTGTAGGCATTGCCCAGGGGGCCGCCGCCGAGGTTCTCGACACCGAAGGAGTCACGGTAGGGCCCGGCCAGGACCCGCAGCAGCCAGGACCGCAGCCCGGCCGGCTCCAACAGGGCGTACATCCGGCTCCACTCGCAGTGGTCCCAGAAGTAGGTGGTGGTCGGGCCCAGCCGGGGCCCGCCGGTGAGGAACACCGGCTCGCCGGGCCGGATACGGACGCTGCGCATGTACAGCGCCTGCAACGCCCCCATGTAGTAGGTGCGCGCGAGTTCGGCGTCCTCGGCGGTGAAGGTCGGCAGGTGCCCGGAGAAGTCGGGATTGCCGGGCGTGAACATGCTGGCCCAGAGCCGGCGCCAGCCGTCCGTCCCGGCACGCATCGTCGCCTCGAAGTCCTCGGCGGCGCCGCGGGCCTCGGCCGAGACGGCGTCCACGTCGGTTCCGTAGGCGCAGCTGATCCCGACGGACACGCTCCCGCCGGGCTCGATCCGGCAGGTCCAGGTCGCCCGGCCCCCGGCGCCCTCGATCCGCAGCCCCGCGGGCGGCCCGGCGAAGGCGAAGACGGCACGCGCAGGCGACCGTGAGTCCGCGACGGCGACCGTACCGCCCTCGATCCGGGGCACCCAGCGGCGTGACTCGCTCCAGTGCCGGGTACGGGCGACCTCGGTGCCGTCGAGACACATCACGACCTGGTCCGCTTCCACCCGCACCCGCACGTGGTGCCAGTCCCCGGCAGCGAGCGGGGCGTCGGTGGCCTCCCGTTCCCCTGTGACGCCGAGCCACGGACGGCCGTCGTCCACGCCGATCTGGAGCGAGTCGGGGTGGTTGCCATGGGTGAGAACGGTCCCGGACTGCCCGGCCGTGTCGAGCCGCAGCTCGAAGCCGATCGTCAGCCCCGGGGAGAGGGCGAAGGTGTCCAGGCCGGTCTCACCGTCGGGCGTCAGGACGACCGTCTCGTCGGCCCGGACGATCACGCCCCCGTCGGCCGTCTCCACCCGGAGCCCGCGTACGGCCCCGGCCACGCCGACCCGCGGCTCCGGCTCCCTGTCGTGGCTGACGTGCGCCGGGAGCGCGTCGTCCAGGAGCATCGGGCCGTGGTCCTCGTCGCGCTGGATCCCCGGGACCCGGGGCCTGCCCAGCCGCAGCCGCCGCGGTGCCGGGGAGAGCAGGTAGTGCCGCTCGCGTCCGGCCGTGGTGGCGCGGACCCGTTCCAGTGCCATGAAGTCGTGGTGCATGCCGTGGTTCCACGGGCCGTCGTACAGCCAGCCGTAGCCGACCTCGGCATGGGCGGCCATCGCGAACAGGTCCTGGGCCAGCTCGACCGTCCGTGCCTCGCTGCTCTCGTTGGTGACGACGATCCGCCACAGCAGCAGGTCCCGGGACAGCGCCATCCGGGTGTCGGTGGACAGCAGCAGCCCGTCGCCGCGGTGCTCGCGCCGGACGCCCCACGGCTTCCACAGGAACCGCTGCGCGGCCGGGACCACGCCGTCCACGCGCAGTTCGCCGGTGTGGTAGCCGAAGGTGAACGGCGGGGCGGCCAGCCAGGACAGGGAGGTCAGGTCGTGGTTGACGTGGGCCTGCCCCTGCTGGTTGCGCAGGGAGGGCAGGTGCGCGATCTCGTCCTGGTCGACCCAGTGCCCGGCGACGTCGTCCAGGTCGGGTACGCCGGTCGCGCCGATGTCCACGGGGCCGGCTGCGGTGTTGGCGGTCACTTGCTCGCTCCCGAGGTCAGTCCGGCGATGAACTGCTTCTGCAACGTGAGGTAGCCGGCGACGGGAACGACCGCCGCGAGGAGCATCACGCCGAACAACTGCGCGTAGTTGGTGGAGAACTGGCCGACCGACAGGTACAGCCCCGTGGTGATGGTCTGGCCGTGCAGCGGGCCGAGGATGAACTGCGGATTCATGAAGTCGTTCCAGATCCACAGCGACAGGAAGATCGCGACGGTCGCGGTGGCCGGACGCAGCAGCGGCATGACGATCGTCCGCCAGATCCGCAGCGTTCCGGCGCCGTCCACGGTCGCGGCCTCGATGATCTCGCCGGGGATCGACCGTAGGAAACCGGAGTACACGAACACCGCGAAGGACAGATAACCGCCGCCGACGTTGGCCAGGATCAGCCCCGGATAGGTGTGGTCCAGGTGCAGAAAGGTCAGGATGCGGATGGTCGGCAGCAGCACCACCGCGGGCGGGATCATCAGGCCGGCGGCGAAACCCGCCAGGACGATCCGGCGCAGCCGGGCCGAGCGCCGGGACAGCCAGAAGCTGAGGGCCGCCCCGAGCGGGATGATCAGCAGCACCGAGGCGAGGACGGTGACCGCGGAGTTGGTCAGCCCGATCTGTACGATCCGGTCGGGCCGGGCCAGGGCGTCCGTCAGGTTGTGGGTGGTCGGCGGAGCCGGGGGAGCCGCCGGGTCGCGGATGATCTGGTCCTGCGTCTTGAAGGCGTTGACGAGCGTGAGATAGACCGGGCTGACGAAGGCCAGCGTGATCAGTCCGGCCGCGACGAGATGGACCCGCCCGCCCCAGGCCCGGCGGTGCCCGCCCGGCGCGGGTACGGCCCTCGGTGCCGGTGTTCGCCGCTGGAGGGCCGGCCGTGGCGATGTCGACGTACTCACAGGTCCACCTCCCGGCGGCGCAGCAACGCGGTCACGGACAGCGCGATGACGACGGAGACGGCCAGCAGCAGCATCGCGACGGCCGAGGCGTAGCCGTAGCGGTCGTCCGTGAAGGCGAGCTGGATGATGTAGAGGGCGGTGGACTGGGTGGAGTTGGCCGGTCCGCCCGAGGTGAGCACCGAGATGATGTCGTACAGCTTCAGCATGGTGATCAGCGAGATGGTGACGCTGATGGTGGTGCCGGGGGCCAGCATCGGGAACGTGATCCGCCTGAACCGCTGCCAGCGGCCTGCCCCGTCCACCTTCGCGGCGTGGTACAGCTCCGCGGGGATCGACTGGAGTGCGGCCAGGTGCACGACGGTGGTGAAGCCGGTCAGCACCCAGGCCGCGACGAGCCCGACGGACACGACGGCCAGGTGCGGACTGCCCAGCCAGGTGATCGGCTCGTCGATGATGCCCAGGGAGACCAGGATGTTGTCGAGGACGCCGTCGCGGGCCAGGACGTAGCGCCAGACGTATCCGACGATGACACCGGACAGCACCTGCGGCAGGAACGCGACGGTACGCATCATCCGGAAGCTCAGCGACGTCTTGTCGAGCAGGATCGCGAAGCCGATACCGACGGCGTTGGCCACGACCGTGACCGCGGCGGCCAGCAGGAGGGTGAAGCCGAGGCTGCCGGCGAGGGCGCTGTCGTGCGCCATCTCCGTGTAGTTGGCGAGGCCGACGAAGTCGGACCGCGCCAGCAGCGGGTTCTCGTTCGTCAGGCTCTTCCAGGCACTCATGATCACGGGAACGATGATGAACAGGGCGTACAGGCCCAGCGCGACGAGCGCGATCGACCCCAGGGCGGGGTCGCCACGGCGTGGGCGGACTCGGGTGGTCATGGCTCTTCCCTCGAAGGAGATCTGCGGCGCCGGAGCCGGTACGGCCGGGGCCGGTGACGTGGCTTACTTGGTGGCCGAGTCCCAGGCGGCGTCCAGCTTGGCCAGCTGCCCGTCGATGTCGTCCGACGAGAACAGCGCCTGGCCGGCCGCGTAGAAGGCGTTGTTCACGCCCGAGGGCATGGAGTCGTCGTCGGTCGCCCAGCCGACCGCCGGGACCTTGCTGTTCTGCTGCGTGACGTAGGAGTACGAGTCCTTGAAGACCTTGGTGACGTGGACGCCGTAGTCGTCCAGGGTCCTGCCCTTGAGCATCGGGAACGCGCCGTCACCCTCGATCAGGGCCTTGTAGTTGGCCGGGTCCAGCGACCATGCCTCGGCGAACGCCGTCGCCTTGGCCGGGTCGGCCGTCTTGGCGCTGATCGCCATGGATCCGCCCACCGAGAACGGCACCACGAGCGACCCGTCCTCGGTGGGCGTGAGGAAGGCGCCGAAGTCGTCGGCGTGATCCTTGGGAACCGAACCGAGGAACCAGCTGCCCATCATGTACATCGCGGCCTTGCCGGAGGTGAAGTTCGTGAGGGAGTCGGCGTACTTGACGCCGAGGGCGCCGTCCTCGAAGTAGCCGTTCTTCACCATCGTCCGGTACTTGGCCACCGCCGCCCTGACGTTGGCGTCGGTGAAACGGACCTTGCCCGAGTAGCGCTTCTTCAGCCAGTTCGGGTCCTTGCCCAGCACGTCCGCGGACAGGATGCCGACCAGCGGCATCGCCGCCGAGAACGGATCGCCGCCGCCCAGTTCGACGGGGGTGACGCCGGCGGCCTTGAGTTTGGCGCACACGGCCATGAAGTCCGACCACGTCTTCGGAGCCGCGTCGATGTGGGCCTGGGCGAACAGCTTCTTGTTGTAGAACACCTCCGGGATGATCTGCGAGTTGGTCGGCGGGATGTACACCTTGCCCTTGTACGCGTTGCCCATGGGCAGCAGGAAGTTGGCGTTCACCCACTTCTGGTCGTACGGCCTGAGCAGCCCGGCCGTCGCGAACGTCGACGGGGTGATCGACTGGAGCAGATCCGGGAACTGCCCGGAAGCCTGCAACTGCTTGGCGTACGCGTCCCGGTCCGTGCTCGGCGCGACGATCTTCCGCACCGCGACGTCCGGGACCTTCTTCTCGGCGTCGGCGATCGAGGTGTCCCAGAACCCGGCGGTCAGGCTGGGGGTCTCGAAGGTGAGGTAGGTCAGGGTGCCGCCACCCTTCCCGCTTCCGGTCGACGCGGCAGAGCATCCGGTGAGGGCAAGCCCCGCGGCGAGGCAGGCAGCGGTCAGACGTGTACGCCGCATGGAAGTCTCCTGGAGGGACGATGGGGCCCGACGGGACGGGGCGGACCGGACAGGTCGACGCCGCCTCATCCTTCGAGATAACGTTATCCCGAGGATAGAAGCGCGTTGCGGGAATGTGTCAAGGGCCGGTCTGATATCGGTCCACTGTTTCGACGAGGAGCAACCGGATGGCCCGAGCACGACGTGAGAGCGGGGAACGGCCCAAGCGCCCGACGATGGTCGATGTGGCGCGCGAGGCCGGGGTGGCCCTGCGGACCGTCTCACGAGTGGTCAACAACGACCCCACGGTGGGTCCGGAGTACGCCGCCAAGGTCGAGGCCGCGATCACCGCGCTGAACTACCGCCCGGACGAACGCGCCCGGCAGCTGCGCACCGGCGTCACCGGAACCATCGGCGCCGCCGTCCGCCGCATCGCCGAGGTCAACCCGGAGCTGGCCGCCATCGAACGCACCGCCCGGGACTCGGGACTGACCCTCCTGGCCGCCTCCACGGACTTCGACGAGGCCAGAGAGCGCGACATCCTGATCTCCATGTGCCGGCAGCGCCTCGACGGCATCATCGTCGAGCCGTTCGGCGAGAACCACGCCTACCTCCAGCCCGAGCTGGACGCCGGCATGCCGCTGGTGGCCATGGACCGCCCGATGAGCGGAGTCTCCGTGGACTGCGTCATGTCCGACAACGCCTCCGGCATCGGCATGGCCTTCCACCACCTCCACCAGCACGGACACCGCCGCATCGCGTACATCGGCGACAGCGAACGCGTCTTCTCCGGCTACGAGCGCGCCGCGGCCTTCCGCGCGGCCCTGCGGGCCCACGGCCAACCCGTCGAAGGCATGGTGCACCCCGGCGAGATCACCGCCGAGCGGGTGGCCGCCGCGCTGGACACCGCCCTGCACGGCCCGGATCCGGCCACCGCCCTGGTCACCGGCAACATGGACACCACCCTCGCCGTCCTGCGGCACCTCGGTCCGCAGGCGGCGGCCGACCTGGCCATGGTCGGCTTCGACGAAGTGCCCCTGGCCGACCTCCTGCAACCGGCGCTCACCGTGGTCGCCCAGGAGACCGCCCAGATCGGTCGCACCGCCGTCGAACTGCTCCGCGCCCGCATCGCCGACCCCGGCCGCCCGGTCCGGACGGTGATCGTCCCGGTCACCCTGAAGGTCCGCGGCTCCGGAGAGGTACGCGTCTGAAACTCGGGGCCACAGGTCTTTGCCGGAGCTTTGGCACAGCTGCCCAGGGCATCGGGATTGCTTGCGATAACGTTATCTGAAACGTGGTTCGAAGGCGGCCGACCTGGACTCTTTTCCCGGAACGGCGCACAGCTCCGATCTACACCCTGCACTGCGAAGAACCCAATATCCGGCCCAGCCCCGAATCGCTTGTCCTGCTGGTGATCGACTGATGAGATCCAGTCATGACTGCTTCTGCTTCGGGACCGGCTCCGCTGACGGCGACGTACGACCGCATCGGAATCGGATACCAGAACGTCCGCCGGGCCGATCCCCGCTTGGCTGCCCTGATTCACCAGTCGCTGGGCGGGGCGCGCACTGTCGTCAACATCGGCGCGGGCGCCGGCTCCTACGAACCAGCCGACATGGAGGTCACCGCGGTCGACCCGTCACAGGTGATGCTCGATCAGCATCCGGGCAGGAAGAAGGTTCTGGCTGGAGCGGAGGACCTGCCCTTCGAGGACGGCATGTTCGATGCCGCGATGGCGGTGATGACGGTGCAGCACTGGCCCGACCTGCAGCGTGGTCTTGATGAGATGCGGCGCGTCTCCCGTCGGCAGGTCCTCTTCACCTTCGATCCGTACCATCTGCCCGAGCTGTGGCTGATCGAGGAGTACCTTCCGGAGCTCCGCCAGTTCGAGCAGGCCCGCTTCACGCCCCTGTCCACCGTGGTGGAAGCACTGGAAGCGCACACGGTGCTTCCGTTCCCCATTCCGCACGATTTCACCGACGGCTTCCAGAGCGCATACTGGCGGCGACCGGAGCACTTCCTTGATCCCGTCATCCGACAGGCGAATTCCACCTTCGCCCAGATGCCCGCGTCAGTGGTCGAGCCAGCGATCGAGCGGCTGCGCGCGGACCTGGCTTCGGGGGCCTGGCACCGCCGCCATGCCGACCTGCTGGAGCGGGACTCCGTCGACTATGGCTATCGCCTGCTCATCGCGGGGCGGTGACTCCGGCGCGGTGTGGCGCAAGGAGTGGTTGGCCTCCCTGGTCCTGCCCGGCCCCGTCGTCGTCCTCGTCCAGCACGGCACCTTCCGGGCCAGGCTGAGCCTGCTGAGCACGGAGGAGCGCCGACCGCGCACGCCACCGCCTGTCCAGGCGCGGCGACCGCCGGCTCAACGCGGCACTTCACACCGTGGCCATCACTCAGATCCGCGTGCCCGGGAGCCGGGGCCACACCTATTACCAGGCCGAACTCGCAGAAGGAAAGACATCTCGGGAAGCACAACGCTGCCTGAAACGCCGCCTCGCTGATCACGTCTGGCGCACGATGGTCGCCGACGAACGCCGCCGAACGACGGGCCCAGGAGGACAACCGGGGGCGACTACAGCATCCAGCGCGGCCGACCCAACCCCGACGGCCGACTCTTCGGACAAGTCACTCCCCGGACCCGCCAAAACCGTGCCTGCGCCACCGCACCAGGCGGCTTGACAAACACTGAGGCACCCAAGGGCACCGACCTGTCCGTCCACACCCGCGAGGACCTGGCCGCCGTCGTCGCCGAGTTCAACGGCCGCCCACGCAAGACGCTCGGCTGGGAAACCCCAGCCAAGCGCCTGCATACACTGCTCACGGCCGCCTAACACTGACCACGTGTTGCGATGATCGCTGGAATCCGCCCCACACACGCTGACGGGGGGCGACATGGTTGCTCTGGCGGGCCGACCTCCCGGGACCGGCATGATGTCAGTACCAGGTGGCATGCTCTGCCGCCATGAACAAAGAGCAGTTCTGGCAGCTCATCGAGGCAGCCCGCAACCAGGCGTCCAACCCGAACGACGGAGAAGCTGTCGCCCGCCGGGCAGCCTCGCAACTGGCCACGCACCCGGCCGAGGAGATCGTCGCGGTGAAGACCCGTCCGGCCGCGGTCACGTCACGGCCGCGGAAGACAGCCTCTCGCACTGTTGCGGGTCAGGGTTTCGCAGGAGTGCTCGCGATCGCCCCCGGCGGGCGCGTCATGAAGACGTCGATCGGGTCCTGGGCTTCCACGACGAATCCGTGGCGCTCGTAGAGCCGACGGGCAGCACTGCCCTGCAAGACGTTCAAGCCCACAGTCATGCCCTGTGCATCCGTTCGCTCCAGTACCGTGCGCAACACAGCGGAACCGAGACCTCGGCCCTGCCGGTGCGGAGCAAGGTAGAAGTGCTCCAGCCACTGCCTGCCCTCGGTGGGCCGGACCGTGACGCAGCCTGCCAGTTCACGGTCGATCACGATGATCGACGTGTGCTGCGGGGAGAAGGTGTCCCGCAGGCGCTGCCGTACCCGGTGCTCGTCGTAGCGCCCAAGGCGTTCCAGGTCCGCACGCATGACCGTGGCTCGCAACTCCGCGATCACCTCGATGTCCGCTGCCCCCGCGGAACGCAGCACCCAGCCCGTGCCGTGCGCCGACGTGGTCCGTGCGGGCACGGCCCTGCCCGATCCCGTACCGCTCTGTGTCACCCCGGCATCCATGGCCGGAGTATGCCAGTCCGCCTGTCCTGAACAGGCACGTGGGCATCTCAGCCGAACTGCCCCGTCCCACCGCGACCCCAGTCGTGGACCGCGGCCCGGGTCGTTGGCGGCCGGCGGCTACACCTCCGTCGCCCTCCTCGACACCGTCGTCCGCACCCACCGCATCCGTGTGTGCGGTCGGCCCGCGCCGGCCCAGCCTGACGCAGACAAGCCCCGGTGCACCCGCGCGGAGCCCCTTCAGGTGGCGTCGATGTCGAGTTTGCCGATCTTGTTGGGTGTGAGCAGGCCGAACCAGATGGCGCCGGGCTGGTGCGGGTTGATGTCGCAGGGGTAGGAGGCCGACGAGGGGGTGGGCCACATCGTGACGTCGCCGGTGCGTGGGTCGAGCCTGGCGATCTGGTAGCCGAGTCCGGCTGCGGCGGGGAAGCTCACCGAGGCGTAGATGTTGCCGTCGCTGCCCTCGGCGACCGGTCCGGGTGAGGGCAGGGGGTTGCCGATGCTGCCCTGGCCGAGCCCGTTGAGGACGCTGGTCAGGATGGCTGCCGGGGCCGCCAGGGGGTACTCCCTGATGTGCCCGGTGCGCGGATCGATCCGGGCGAGCTTCATGCCCAGTGACTCGCCGACCCAGATGGAGCCGTCCGAGGCGGTCCGGACGCCCACGGGGAAGGACGCGGGCGTGGGCATGGTGTAGCGCGTGAACTTCTTGGTGTCGACGTCGATCGTGGCGACCTGGTTCATCTGGGGCAGGCCGAACACGACGGTCCGGCCGGGGCCCGGCTTGATGATGCCGAACAGCGCGTGCACCTGCCCCAGAATCTCACCGGGCACCTTGTACTTGGTGAACTCGCCCGTGTGCGGGTCGTACCGTCCGACGGAGTTCAGGCCGCCGAGCGTGAACCACAGGGCCTTGTCCGGTCCCCAGGCGATGTCGTTGGCCAGACCCAGTCCGGTGTGGAGGGGGATGCCGAGGAGCGAGGTGGCGAACGCCTCGGCCCAGGGCAGCGGTACCTCGGTCATGCTGCCGTCGCGGGTGTCGACGCGCAGCAGGCTGTTGCCGGTCACTTGCGGCATCCACAGGTACCCGTCGCCGTCGAGGTCCATGCCGCCGGGCATGGACAGCGGCATCGGCGTGTCGAAGTTCGTGAACTTGCCCGTCCTGGTGTCGAAGCGGGCGATCTGGCTGCTGAGGTACTGCTCCACCCACAGGTTGTTGTCGTGGTCGAACTCGACCTCGCACACCCCGCCGACGGGGAGCGACGAAGGAACCGGACCGTACTCGGTGATGGGCGACCGCGCCGTCGCCTCCGGAGCCACCAGCAGCGCGCCTGTGAGTGCTGCCGCCGCGGCGAGCGTACCGAGAAGGGCGTGCCTGCGCCTGCCCGGCGCCCGCCCGGTCCTCGCCGCAGAATCCGTTGTCCGGTTCACTCCGCCCCCTCCGTTCGGCCTGTCACTGACTGTACGTCAGATCTTGCCCGGCGGGCGCACGACGGCACCGATGGCCGGATCCGACGATGAAGCGGTGGGTGACCTGTTTCAAGCTCGGGCTGATCAGTCCAGGTCGGACATGTCGAGCACGAAGCGGTGGCGGACGTCGTTGCGTGCCAGGCGGTCAAGGGCCGTATTCACCTGAGACGACGGCAGTAGTTCGATGTCGGCGGTGATGCCGTGTTCGGCGCAGAAACGCAACAGGGCGGCGGTGGACGGGCGGCCGCCGCTGCCGGCGGAGCTGAGGTTCTTGCGGCCGATGAGCAGGTCGATGGTGTCCACGGTGACCGGCCCGAGGTGGCCGAGGTGGCTGAGGGTGCCGTCCAGGGCGACCATGCGCAGGTAGGGGGTCAGGTCGTGGGGGGCGGAGATGGTGTCGATGACCACGTCGAACCGGTCGCGGACGGCTTCCAGTTGCCCGGCGTCGGTGGAGACGACGAATCGGTCTGCGCCGAGGCCGTGCGCCTCGCCGGCCTTGTCCGGGGTGCGGCTGATGACGGAGGTCGTGGCGCCGAGTGCGACGGCCAGTTTGACGGCGAGGTGCCCCAGGCCGCCCAGTCCGGCCACGGCGACCGTGCTGCCCGGGCCCACCTCCAGGGCGCGCAGGGGTTCCCAGACGGTGACGCCGGCGCAGAGCAGGGGAGCTGCCGCGGCCGCATCGAGGCCCGCGGGCAGGTGATAGGCGAACTTCTCGCGCACGAGGTGTTCACGGGAGTAACCGCCGAGGGTGGTCGCTGAGTCCTGCCGGTCGCTTCCGCCGTAGGTCAGGGTCGGGAAGTCGCGGCAGAAGTTCTCCTGACCGGCCTGGCACATCGGGCACGTCCCGCACGAGTCGACGATGTTGCCGACGGCCACGGGGTCGCCCGGGACGAAGTCGGTGACCGCGCTGCCGACCTCGCTCACCGTGCCTGTGAACTCGTGTCCCGGGACCAGGATCCCGTCCGTGTCGCTCTTGTGGGCGTGCACGGCGTGCAGGTCGCTGTGGCAGACGCCGCAGTAGTCCACGCGTACCGCGACGTCGTCCGGGCGCAGGTCTCGGCGGTGGAGGGTGGTGCGGCGCAGCGTGTGCGTCGTGGGGTCCGAGTACCTCGCCCGTCCCGATCTCATCCGCCTCGCCACCTGGGCCCGCCTGGAGCGGCGCCCGTCCGGGCATCTCGTCGCGGGGCAGCGCTACGACGATCACAAGCTCCGTGTCATCGCCGAGGCCCAGGCCGCTGGGCGCGTCAGGCAGGGCGACCCCTTCGACCTGATGGCCATGGTCATCGCCATGTCCATGGCCTGGTCGCCGGTGAGCAACGTCTACGCCGCCACCGCGGCGGAGCCCCCGGACGTACACGATCAGCGGCGCGCCCTGTTGCGGGACTGCGTTCGCCGCGCCGTCGCCCCTGGATGAGCAGCGTTCGCCGCGCCGTGAGGGGTGGCGCGTTCCCTCCGGTGCGAGCGGTACGGCCCGGTCGCCCGGCCGCGACGTGCGGGTGCCGACGCCACGGTGGTCGGCGTACGGCAGGGGCCGGGGCGGCGCGGGGCCCGGACCGTCGACGCGGTTGGGCGGCCCGCCCGTCCGCGGTGCACGGGAGGCAGGCAGATGGCTTTCCGTGCGCGAGTCAGGCAGATGGCCTTCCGCACCCCGCGCGAGTCAGGCAGATGGCCTTCCGCACCCCGGTCAGGCGGGCGGCTGCTCGAACTCGACATCGTGCAGGGCTCGGCCTGCGGAGGTGACGCGGATCGAACCGACGGCGGGTGGGTAGCCGGTGGCGATGATCGTGTAGTCGCCGGGGGGCAGGCCCTCCACGGTGTAGCCGCCGTCCGCGCCGGTGAGTGCGGTGGCGATGGCCCTGCCGTCGGGGTCGACGACCATGATCCGGGCCTCGCGTACCGGCCGGCCGTCCGACCCGGACCGCGCCGTGCCGGTCAGCAGGGCGTTCCCGAGCAGTTCGACGTCCTGCCGTACGGCGGCGTTCCGGGCCAGCGTGACCGTGGTGGCGGTGGGCCGATGGTTCTCGGCGCTGACCACCAGCGTGAAGCTGCCGGCGCTCGGACCGGGCAGCGCGAAGCCGCCGTCCGCCCCGGTGAGCGCGCTCGCGAGCACCTCACCGTGCACGTCGGTCAGCGTGACCGCCGCACCGGCGACCGGGGTACCGGGTCCGCTGACCGAGACCGAGCCGTGGAGCCGGGTGCTGCCGGTGAGCACCAGGTCCAGGGCCGACGGGCCGTTGATCGTGACGGTGGAGGCCTGCGGCTGGTGGGTCCCGGACGAGGTGACCAGGACGTAGCTGCCGGCGGCCGGGGCGGCCAGCCCGTACCGGCCCGAGCTGTCGGTGAGCGTGCCGGCCACCTGGTGGCCGTGCGGGTCGATCAGCGTCAGCGCCGCGCGGTCCACCGGTGTGCCGTCGGTGTCGGCCACGGTGCCTCTGAGCTGGTGTTCCGCCCCCGCCCGTAGGGCGGCCCCGTCGGTTGCCGCCGTGGCTGTCACCCGGGATCGCGGCAGGTCCGACGGCGGAGCCGCCGTCCGGGCGCGCGGGCTGCCTGCTGCCGCTACGCCGTCGGCCACGGTCCCCGGCACGGTGCGGCCGGGCTGCGTGGGGGGCGCGTGGGGCGGGGCGGAGCCGTTGTGGGTCACCATCATGAACACCACCGCGACCGCGATGCCGACGACCGTCTCGACGGCCCGGTCCCGCAGGAGCACGTGGACGGGCGACGGCCTGACGAGTTGGATCATCATGAGCGCGAGGGTCGTGATGAACACCACGCCCATGCTGTAGTTGCGGCTGACGGACAGCTCGGCCAGCACCTGGAACACGGCGACCAGGATGATCGCTCCTACGCTGTTGAGGCCGAGTTGCAGCAGGAACCCGGCGACCGCGAGCCCGACGAACGTCCCGATGACGCGGTGGCCGGCCCGCAGCACCCGGTCGGGGGTGGACGGCGCGGCCATCGGGACCACCGCGGTGACCGCGGCCCAGTACGGGTGGCCCATACCGGACGCCGTCGAGATCGCCCCCGCCGCCGCCGGCGCGAGCGTGCAGCGCACCAGGTGCCCACCCACCCCGGGTTGCCGCAGCACATGGCGCAGCCCGGGTGTGGGGATCGCCCGGCTCTGCGTCAGCCGTTCCGGTCTGTGCAACCCGGCCACGGTGGTGGCCGCGATGGCGAACAGTGCGGCTCCGGCGCAGACGAGGGCCGCCGTGCCGAGTGACCTGGGCGTCGAGGGGACGACGGAACACGCCCCGACCGCGAACGCTTGCAGCAGCGAACCGGGCGGATGCAGCCGGACCGCGTCGGAGAGCACCGTGATCACGCCCGACCACAGCGCCAGGATCGGCACGACGAGCCAGGTCCGGTCCGCCGAGAGCGCGACCGCGAGTCCGATCAGTACCGAAGCGGTGAATGTGGCACCGGCGAGCGCCTGTATCCCGAGCTTGACCCGCTGCACTTCGACCCGGCCGTACAGCGCGGTGAACGAACCGAACGTGGAATACAGCGACAGATCGAGGTGCCCGGTGGCCCACAGCACGGCGAGCGGTACGGAGACCGAGACCCCCACCCGGATCGCGACCAGCCCGTCACCGCGGTGGTACGGGCCGACGGCGATCAACCGCCGTGGATGCGGGAGCACCGCCGCGGCGCCCTCGATCATGGATGCCTCCCGTCGACTTTACTTCACTGGTAAATTACTTCCAGTGTTGCCGGGAAGAAGATGCACTGTCAACCGAATGTGTGGAGGAGGACGATGCCGGGCCGCCACGACCACGACAGCGTCGACGAGATCATTGACCGCTGGCGGGCCAAGCGGCCCGAGCTGGACCTTTCGCCGATCGCGATCATCGGCCGCATCGTGCGCGCCGCCCGGCTCGTCGTGCTCGCCAGCGACGAGTACCTCGCCGAGTACGGGCTCAGCCGGGGAGAGTTCGACATCCTCTCGGCACTGCGGCGGTACGACGAACCCCTGACGCCGAGTGCGCTGACCGCCGCGGTATTGGCCTCCCCGGCGGCGACGACCAAGCGGCTGCACTCGCTTCGGTCCCGCGGGCTGGTGGAGCGCAGCGTGAATCCGGACGACCGGCGCAGCGCGCTCGTGCGGATCACTGCGGCGGGCACCGCCACCATCGACCTGGTCATGCCCGCACAACTGGCCGTCGAGGCGGAACTGCTGACCACGCTCGACGACGCGGACAACGCCGCGCTGGCCGACGCGCTGCGGCAACTGCTCGCCGCCTGGGAACGCCGGATCTGACTGCGCGCGTCACCCGCCGCCGCACCGGACGCGCTTGGGCGCATCGCTACAGCGGTCAGGCGGTCTTGACGGTGGTGCCGGCGGATTCGAGCGCGGTCACCTCGTCGGCGGCTGCGGTGGTGTCGGTGACCAGGGTGTGCAGGAGGGTGGAGGGGCCGATGTGGGCGTAGGCGGTGCGGCCGAGCTTGCCGCCGTCCGCGGCGGCGATGGTGCGGCGGGCGGAGGTGATGCTCGCCTTTTTCACCGCGGCGTCGTCGAGGTCGTAGGCGGTCAGACCGTCGGCCGCGCTCAGTCCGCAGCAGCCGATGACGGCGGTGTCGAAACGCAGGGCCGCCAGGGAGGCGAGGGTGAGGGGGCCGGTGAGGGCTCCCTCGGCGGCGCGTGGCTGTCCGCCGGGCACCACCAGCGTGGCGGGGCCGGGTGTCTCGCCGAACAGGTGGATGGCCTGTAGGGACAGCGGCATCACGGTGATGGGCCGCTCGCGCAGGAGGCGGGCGACCTCCAGACAGGTGGTGCCGCTGTCCAGCACGACGCTCTCGCCGTCGGCGATGAGCGCGGAGACCTCGGCGGCGATCCGGCGCTTGGCCTCGACCGCCTCGTGGGCGCGCAGCGCGAAAGGCGGCTCCTCGCCCCTGAGCAGCAGGGTGCGTGCCCCGCCGCGGACGCGTTCGAGGACGCCCTGGGCGGCCAGGGCGTCGAGGTCGCGCCGGATGGTCATCTCCGAAGCACCGGTCAGCTCCGCGAGCTCCTGGACCGTGGCGCCGCCGGAGTCCCTGACGGCCTTCGCGATCAGCCCGTGCCGGTCTGCGTTGCTCATGCGGGGATTGAACACCATCGGGAAACGAACATGCAAGGTGTTCATTAGTGCGTCTTTCGAAAGCAATTTATGTTCGTTACGGTAGGTGGCGTGAAACCTTCGCTTCGAGCCGCCCGTCTGGCGACCTACGTCTACTTCGTGCTGTGCGGCACCCTGATGGGCACCTGGGTGGTGAACATCCCGGCCGTCGAGGAACGCGTGGGCATCAGTCACGCGACACTGGGCGGCCTGCTCGTGCTGCTCGGACTCGGGGCCTTCACCGGGATGCAGGTGGCCGGGCGCCTGACCGACCGCCTCGGTGCGCGCATCGTGGTACCCGCGGGCGGCGTGCTGTGCGGCGCGACCCTGGTGCTGCCCGGTCTTGCCCGAGATCTGTGGACCCTGGCAGGCGCACTACTGGTCTTCGGCTTCTGCAACGGCTCCCTGGACGTGAGCATGAATGCCCACGCCGTGCACGTGGAGAAGGCGTACGGTCGGCCCGTCATGTCAGGCTTCCACGCCACGTTCTCCGTCGGCGGTGTCCTCGCCTCGCTCGTCGGAGCGGGTGCTGCGAGCGTCGGCCTGAAACCGGCCGCGAGCATGGCCGCCACGGGAGTCGTGGGCATCGTGATCGCCCTGGCGTCGGCACGCGCCCTGTTGCCGGCCGCCTCCGTCGCCCCCGTCGCCGCCGGCACCGGCTCCGCGGAGGAGACCGGGGCAGCACCGGCGGTCACGCTCCGCAGCACCAGGCGGCTCGTCTGGCTCCTCGCCGTCCTGGCACTGATGGTCATGCTGTGCGAGGGCGCGGCCAACGACTGGAGTGCTCTGCACCTGAGGGACGTCCTCGGTGCGCCCGCCGGCACCGCGGCCTTCGCCTACGGCACCTTCGCGGCGGCCATGACCATCGGCCGACTGCTCGCCGACCGCCTCGTCGCCCGGTTCGGTTCCACGGCGATCCTGCGCCACGGCGCGGCCACGGCCGCCGTCGGCATCACGATCGTGGCTCTCGGCCCTTGGACCTGGGCCGCGTTCGTGGGCTGGGCACTCTTCGGGCTGGGCCTGTCGGGCTGTGTCCCGCAGTTGTTCAGCGCGGCCGGGCACGCCGACCCCGCGGCCGCCGGCGCCAACGTCTCCCGCGTCGCCGGGCTCGGCTACGTCGGCATGCTCGCCGGTCCCGCCGTCATCGGCTGGCTGACCCACTTCGTCCCCCTCAACCGCGCCTTCGTCCTGCTGACCCTGATGTGTGTGACCACCGCTGTGGCCGCCGGGATCCTGCGCACCGGATCCGACCCCGACCGCACGCGCCAGGGCGAGATGGCACGCAGCCTCCACTGACCGCTTGTGCGGCACGGCCCTGACACCGTGCCGCACAAGCCCTGTCCTCCCGGCCACCAGGGCCGGATCCGGCAACGCATCGTCCAGGGAAGCGCACGTGGCGGCCGGCACCAGTGGGTACTCCCGCCAGCCGCGCATGTGTGCCGCGGCGTCGCCCGTGCGCAGGGGACGTCGGCCGGGGGCGGCAACGATTTCGCCGACACAGGGGCCGAAGAGAGTGTCGCCGCTGCGCAGCGGAGGCAACGGCCGCTCCGCTATGCATCCGGCGTATGCACGCAGGCCGTGGCAGCTTCGCGGGCCGCAGCGAGGAAGCGGCGGATCAGGCCGGACGGGGTGCCCGCGGTGGGGTCCCAGGCGAGGCGGACCGGGATCGGCGGGGCCCCGGTCAGGGGGAGGAAGCGCAGCGAGGGGTGGTGGATGCGTCGTTCGGCGGCCGTCGGGACGATGCCGATGCCGCGCCCGGCGGCGACCGACTCCAGCCACTCGTCGAAGTTCGCGGTCTCCACGAACTGCCGGGGGCCGCCCCCGTGCGGCCAGGACCAGGGGCCGGTGGTGCCGCTGGCGGTGTTGACGACCAGCGTCCAGTCGCGGGCGTCCCTCCAGTCCAGGCGGTCGGCCGAGGCGCCGGTGCCGGACGGCAGGTCGTCGCGGGCCCGGACGGCGACGCGGGTCTCGTCGTACAGGTGCACGATCCGCACACGCGGCTCGACCGGCCGGGTGCCGCGCAGCAGGGCGATGTCGATGCTCTGGCGGTCGAGAGCGGCACAGGGGTCGTCGCAGCGCACCAGTTCGACCCGGGTGCCGGTGTCGCGTTCGAAGCGGGCGATGGTGCGCTGGGCCCAGGGGTCCGGCAGCAGCCAGCTGAAGCCGAGGCGCAGGGCGGATTCGCGGCGCGCGGCGGCGACGGCCGCGTCGAAGGCAGCCAGGGTGCGCTCGGCATGGAGGAGGAACTCCCGGCCGGTGTCGGTGAGGTGGACGTTGCGGGAGGAGCGGTCCACCAGGCGCACGCCGAGAGCCTTCTCCAACTGGGCGACGGTGCGGCTGAGGGCCGGCTGGGTGATCAGCAGTTCCTCGGCGGCCCGGGTGAAGGAGCGGTGCCGGGCAACGGCGGCGAAGGCTCGCAGATGCCGTAGCTCGATCCCGGAGACTCCGGCCGGACCGGGCGCCGTCATCCTCGCCCCGTTCCATACCGATGGCGCATGGATGCAGCGTAACCGGCATTTCCGGGCAGGGCGCGGGCGCTCTAACGTCTTGGGTGAAGCCGTCCCGCACGGGAAGTCACGAAAGCTGGTGAGCATGCCTGACCTGTCCGCATCAACCGACTGGTCCCGCTGCGGGTCCCGACCGCAGGCCGCCTCGCCGTGGCCGACCGTGCTGCGGGGCGCCGCGGCCCTGGCCGCCGCGATGGGGGTGGGGCGGTTCGCGTACACGCCGATCATGCCGCTGATGCACACCCAGGCCGGTATGTCGGACAGCCTGGGGGCCGCGCTGGCCACCGCCAACTACGTCGGCTACCTGGTCGGCGCCCTCCTCGGGATCGCCGTCCCCGCGCTGCTCCGCTCGGCGGCCGGGCTGCGTGCCGGGCTGCTGGTCCTGGCGGTGAGCCTCGCCCTGATGCCCCTCACCCACGACGGCGCCGCCTGGTGGGCACTGCGGCTGGTGGCGGGCGCGGCCAGCGCAGCCGTATTCATGATCGCGACGAGTGCCATGCTGGCGGGTCTCGCCGCGCACGCCGAGCACATGACCGGCTGGGCCTTCGGCGGGGTCGGCGGCGGAATCGCGCTGTCCGGGCTGGCGGTGGTGGCGGTGCAGCAGGTCGGCTCCTGGCAGGCGGCCTGGTCGGCCTGCGCCGGGCTCACCGCGCTGTTGACCGCCGCCGCCTGGAACCTGGCGTCACGAGACGCGACCGCCGTGGCCCCCGCCGCCGCGGCGACGGCCGAACGGCCGCGCACCCAGCGCTGGTTCGCGGCCCTGCTCGCCAGCTACCTGCTGGAGGGCATCGGCTACATCATCGCCGGGACCTTCCTGGTCGCCGCCCTCCAGCAGGGTGCGCCCGGCTGGATCGGCAGCGGTGCCTGGATCGTCGTCGGCCTGGCCGCGCTGCCGTCCTGCGCGCTGTGGATGCGCCTGGCCCGACGCATGTCCCGCCCGGTCCTCCTCATGATCGCCCTGTCTCTCCAGGCCGTCGGCATTGCTCTGCCCGCCCTGTACGCCGGCAGTGGCCCCGCGCTCGCCGCCGCCGTCCTGTTCGGCGCCACCTTCATGGGCGTGAGCACGATGGCTCTCGCCATCGGTACCCATCTGCGTATCCCGCGTGCCATCGCCCTGCTCACCACCGGCTACAGCCTCGGCCAGATCCTCGGCCCCCTGCTGGCCGCACCGCTGCTGCGGCACGGATACCACTCCGCGCTCCTGCTCGGCGCCGCCCTGGTGCTGGCGGCAGCCTGCGCCGCGGCCGCCTGCTGCATCAGGTTCCCCCACCACCTCACCCCCCACGCCCGGACCGTCTGAATCCCGGCGGGCGTGGCCGCGTCGCTCGGCGGGATCGGTGAACCAGCGGTAGATCTCGCCGCGGGCGAGCCCGGTGTGCCGGGACCGATCCGTTCTTCCACTGGTGGCAAGGAGGAATCTCCCGGCGATGCCTGCCGCGGAAGACCGGATCGTCCATCCAGGCGGCGGAGCGCGCCTACGACTGCTTCTTGGCGCGGAGTTCGTACTCCTCACGGGCGGCGAGGACTTCGTCCGTGTGCTGCACCGACCGTTCCGTGAGTGCTCGAAGGGGTTCGCGCAGTGTCTGGCCGAGCGGAGAAAGGCCGTATTCCACGCGGGCCGGTATCTCCGGGTACACGGTCCGCCGGACCAGTCCGTCGCGTTCCAGGATGCGCAGTGTCTGGGTGCGCATCTTCTCGCTCACCCCGGCCGGCCGCTGCCGCAACTGGGTGAACCGGCACGCCCCGTGCCTGCCGAGTTGGCGGAGGTTCTCGCCGACGCCGACCTGGGCATGAGCCGCGACGAGTTGCTGGCGACCTCCGGTGACCTGCACCGTCTGCTCGGACGTCCGACCACGTCCCTGGCCGACGCAATCGCTGACGCGCTGCCCCGAGAGCCGGCCGCCGCAGACCACGCCGGCTGATCGCGGAATTCTCCTGGCCACGCGCGCGCTTCCCGCAACCGTCTCGTGGGCCCATGACCGCGAGGACAACGGAACGGCTGCCCGATCAAGATCAACGGCAGCCAGGTCTTCCCGAGCCATCGCCTGCGGCCCCTCCATGTCATCGCGGCCCGGCGGGGCTTCAACGAACCCGCACACTGCGGCCGGGCCTTCCGCACTGCCTACGGCATGGCACCCGGGGACCACCGCCACTACGCCCAGCACGGCTCAGTGCAGGAATCGACAAGCACTGTGCGAGGAAAGTCAATGACGCCTCTTGCCGCCGTCGGCATCCTCGTGACCGCACCGCTCTTTGGCGAGTCCACAAGGATGAGGGGGAACCGTGAGTAGGTCGAGCACCACAGCACGCACAGCCTGGCGCGCCACGATGGTGCGGCTGATCGGGTGGATGGCGGTGGCGGCGGGGCTCATGACGCCCGCGTACGCCGGCCCTGCGAACGCCGACTGGGCCCGATCTGGCGGGCCAGGATCAAGGACGTCGACCAGTTCTGCGGATCGGTCAAGGACGTCCGGTGCACCAAAACCCTTGCGAAGACCGGGCCAGGGTTCCCCACCGAGGCGGCCAAGTTCGACTACATCCTCGGCCGGGGCGTGAACTTCCGTAGCTGCCGACTGCATACGCCCACCGAGGACCACCGGATCGTGGTCAGCGACCTCACCACGGCCGATGTTCCCCCGCCGGTGTGCACCGTGACCTGATGGAGGCTGACGGGGCAGGGCGGCTGCGTCTCCCCTCCGCCCTCGCAACCCGCGACCGGCGTGCCTTCGGTTTGCCGCCTTGGCGTACCTGCTGGGCCGGCTTCGGGCACAGGGAGACCCGAACTCGCCTCCACCGGGGCGTGACGATCAGTCAGACGGTGTCCGACCGTCTCTCTCATGAATCAGGAGTGATCATGCGAACCGCACGTTTGGCAGTGTCCGCCGGCGGTGCCGCGACCGGGCTGGCCCTGACACTGCTCGCCGCAGCGCCGGCGAGTGCGTACACGGACCACACCGTCTACTCGGAGCGGTCGGCGAAAGGCGGGTACGGCACCTCGAACGCATACCTGACCGGTGAGTACTTCTGGCTCAGGGTCTGCGACAGGGGGACGGCGGACGGTTACCGCGCCGTCGGCCGCTTGTCCAAAGACGGCACTTCCTGGAGCGTGACGCGACACGCCGCGGGCGGAAGCGGTTCCTGTGTCGGCGGCGCAGCAGACGGCGCGACCAGCGGCTTCCTGCCCCAGCCGTTCCACGGCAACTACACACTGACGGTTTGTCTGCGCAACACCGCAAGCGGTGCGGACTTCAACTGCAACGACACGGCGTTCTACTACGACGGCTCGGCCTGAGCACTGACCGATGGTCCGGAGCGGGGCCGGACCATCGGTACGGGCGGTGGCGAGCAGCCCGATCTACTCAGGGCGTCGAGCTGCACCTGATGCTCGACGCCGATCGGCCGGGGCCTACGCTGCAACCCGGCCGGGGCGGGGGAGCGGCCCGCGACCGCTGAACGGACCGAGCCGGTCCAGCGGGACGGGAAACCTGATCACCAGGCCGGCCGCCGGGACCGACACGGTCGGCGCGCGCGTCCCGGAGACGACCGGGAACGGCGACGGCGCGGAGGAGACCCACCCAGGAGCGGAGGCGCGGCATGGTTGATCCGACCCCGCCGCTCTCATCGGAGCGACTGGAGCGACTGAAGAAGCTCACCGGCGCGGTCCGGTTGCGGGCGGCTCTGTACCCGCAACCGGCGCCGGCGCAGTGCCGTCGCCGCTGACGTCAGTACGTCAGCGGCCAGCCGAAGGGTGTTCTCTCACGGCGGCCTTGGCCCATGCGTGGATCCGCGTACGGGCCGGATGACCGCCGACCCGGCCGGCAGGCCGGAGGACCGAGGACACCGTGCCCGCACCCGAACGACCCGCCTCCCGGCAGTCTCCGGCGCGGACACCTGCTGCTGGAATGGATCCGGCAGCCCGAGCAGGACGCACCGAAGCGCATGCAGGGCTTCGTCGGCTTCCTCCGCCAGGACCTCGACGCCGACACCGCCGACCTGACTCCCTGCCTTGGAGTTCTGGGACGGTCGAAGGCCAGGTAAACCGGGTGAAAATGCGCAAGTAGGTTATGTGCGGCCAAATCTCGTTCGAACTCCTCCGGGTCCGGATCCTCGCCCAGCCGTGAGCTTCACGGAACTGCGAACAGGGCCGATTTCAAGGAAATCGCCCTCACCCGCACCGCCGTCGCCTCTGGTGTGCTGTGCTGCGGCGACGCCGCTCAGTCGAGAGCGTATTTTGCACGTTTTCATCTGCGTTTACTGCAATTGGTACCCATGGGGGTGTGGCTGACCTGCGGGTATCGCCGGTGTGGCGGCAAGCAGCTCCCTGGGTGTCAGGAGTCCGGACTTTCCATCCTCGTGATGTCCGAAATGACGGTTCTTTCGGGCGGTCACAATGCCTGGAAACGGTTCTAACTCTCTCAAAACACCCACTTGCTCTCCCGTAACAATGTGACGAGCGACCTGGTGACGACCATCACAAAGCACTTGTCATCGCTATCAGCGGGATGAAATATCCCAGCAAGTCGTCGCCGGGCCGGAGCCTACGACGCCGCGCGACACCGCCCGTCGAATGCCGGCAGCGTCACCGGTCCTGTGGATGAACCGTACGGCCGCGCGACGAGCCACATGGCTCGCTCGTCGGCAACTCGCCGCCCCTGCGGCGTGTTCGTGTCACGTAGGTCGGCAGCACGACGTCTTCCGGACGGCACTGCCACCACCAGTCCCCGTAGACCGTCCGCACGGACGGTCCCCTTTCAACCGACTTCAGTTCCACATCTCGCAGGGAGACCGGTCATCGTTATGCGAATAGGCAGCGCAGGTACTACAGGGCGCACCCCGGCCGCATTCGCGGCAGCAGGGCTGGTTCTCGCCGCGACAGCTCTTTCCCCGGTGGCCTCCGCAGCCACCGGGATGCCGACTGTGCGGTTCGACTCCAGGGCCCAGTACCAGTCAGGCGACTCGAACTGGGGCGGCTACGTGGCCCAGGGCAGCTTCACCAAAATCACCGGCTCGTGGACCGAGCCGCATGTCGTCTGTCGTTCCAACAACGACAAGTTCGCCCCCTGGGTCGGGCTGGACGGCTGGGGCTCACGCACGGTGGAGCAGGCTGGGGTGCAGACCGACTGCTCCAGCGGTTCCCCGGTGAGAACCGCTTGGTACGAGATGTTTCCGTCCCCACCGGTGTACTGGCAGGATCCGGTCTCCGAGGGGGACAGCATGACCGCTTCGGTCACCTCCGATGGTGCGGGTGGCTACACGCTGGCCCTGACCGACAACACCAAGGGCTGGACCGAGAGCGTCAAAAAGACGGTTCAAGCAAATAGCGTCAGCGCGGAGGCGATCATCGAGTCGCCCAACCAGGCATATCCGAACATCGACAGCGTGCGTTTCACCCAAGTCGCGGTGGATGGAAAGTCCATGGACGCCTTGGCGCCGCAGGCGCTGACCAGTGGCGGCTACACCCCGGGGCCGCTGCACAACGGCTCGTTCACCATGCAGCCGGGTAACCCCCAGACGGGCAACCCGCAGCCCGGTAACCCGCAGCCCGGTAACCCACAGCCGGGCAACCCTCAGCCGGGCAACCCGTATCCGCAGCCAGGTAACCCCTATCCGCAGCCGGGGAATGCGTACCCTCAGCCGGGTAACCCGTATCCGCAGCCAGGTAACCCCTATCCGCAGCCGGGGAACGCGTACCCTCGGCCGGGCAACCCGTATCCGCTGCCGGGCAACCCGTACGCCCCCCAGCACTGACCTTGCCCAGTCCGCTCTCCCACGCCTCGATCACCGGCGAGCAATAGTCAAGACCTGTGGATCAAGCCCGTGGCGAGCCCCCAGCCTCATTGAGCGGTGTGCATCGTGAAGTCCGCAGGTCACGGGTCTGGTGTGAATGGTGAATTGGGTACTCGTGCCGGTCGGCGGCCGATGACCATGGCGTAGATCATCTGGCAGGTCTGGCTCCGGCGGGATGCAGGGTTCGGCTGCGCCCACGACCGGCCCCCGCCTACGATCCGTCGGCAGGTCGACACGCCGTGAGAAGGCGGGAGGGCGCGGGGGATGCAGGAGCGGCAGTGGATCACCGCCCGCCGGAGCGAACTGGACGCTCTCGCCGATGAGTTGGCCAAGCAACTCCAGGAGGTCCGGGCCGAGCGGGATGAACTGGCGATCGCGGAGCGGGTGCTGAACCGCGGCCGCGGCGTTGGACCAGGCCGTCAAGCTCACCGGCGACAGCAAGACCGACACCACCAACCGGGCCCTGCAGATTACGCCCACCTGGAGAAAGTCATCCAAGACTGCCGCACCCTGTACACCCGGCCGGCCGGCAGCGACGAGCTTCGAGCGTCTCTTCTTCGTTTGAACGCCTTACCGCGGTTCTGTGGTCATGTACCGCCTGTCCGCCACCCCGCCCCGGCGGCCTGGCTCCATCCGAGCCGGTCGCCGGGGCGTTCGCCATCGTGACGGCACAAGGGCATGGTCAGTCCTGACCCGGCTGGGTGGTCACCGTGCCGTCATCGGCTCCGGTGCGTTGTGGGCGCGACGGTAGGCCAGGGGTGACAGGCCCAGGTACGTGTGGAAGTGCTTGCGCAGGGCGACGGGGTCGCCGAAGCCGCAGACGGTGGCGATCCGTGCGACGGTCAGGTCGGTGGATTCCAGCAGCAGGCGCGCGTGCGCCAGCCGCTGCTGCGCCAGCCACTTCAGGGGGCTGCTGCCCACCTCGCTGCGGAACCGCCGGGTGAAGGTGCGCACGCTCATGTGCGCGTGCCGGGCCATGTCCTCCAGTGTGATCGGCTCGGCCAGCCGGTCCAGCGCCCACTGCCGGGTCGCCGAAGTGGAACGGTCGGTGTCCTGCGGAACCGGGTGCTCGATGAACTGGGCCTGCCCGCCCTCGCGCCACGGCGCCACGACGCAGCGCCGCGCGGCGGCCGAGGCCACCGCCGCCCCGTGGTCCAGACGGACCAGGTGCAGGCACAGATCGATGCCGGCCGCTCCGCCGGCGGACGTCAGGATGCGTCCGTTGTCGACGAACAATACGTCCGGATCGACCTCGACGTCGGGGAACAGCCGCGCCAGCGCGTCACACAGCGCCCAGTGGGTGGTGGCCCGCTGGCCGTCCAGCAGACCGGCCGCCGCGAGCAGGAAGGCCGAGGTGCACAGGCTGACGATGCGGGTTTGCGGCCCTATCCGGTCCAGCGCCGCGGCGAGTTCCTCGGGGAGCGCGCCGGTCGCGAGCAGCTGCTCGCTGGGCTCCTGCGTGGCCAGAACGACGGTGTCCGCGGTCTCCAGCACCGACTCGTCGTGGTCGACGACGATCCGGTAGTCCTCGTGCGTGCGCACCGGCCGGCCGCCGAGGGAGCAGGTGACGACGGAGTACAGACGGGTCCCATCTGGTTCACAGGCCTCGTTGAACACCCGGGCCGGGATGCCCAGGTCCAGCGGCTGGACTCCGTTGAGGGCGAGAACGACAACACGATGCGTCATGGCCAGAATGGTACGACAGATGTCCTCCCGGCCACTCACCCGCCTCCGCGAGCACACGCCACTGTTTCTTGTGCCGGGACCGCGGTCCCGGCGAAAGAAAGCGTGAGACGGACATGAGCGAGGACAACATGAGTGAGCACACGATGCGGGCAGTCACCGTCACGGAGTTCGGCGGAGCGGAGGTGTTGACCGTCGAGGAGGTCGCGCGCCCCGAGCCGCTGCCGACCGAGGTGCTGGTGCGGGTGCACGCCGCCGGCGTCAACCCGGTGGACTGGAAGACCCGCGAAGGTCAGGGCATGGCGGGGCTGCAGACGTTCCCGCTGATCCTGGGCTGGGACGTGTCCGGTGTCGTCGAGGAGGTCGGCTTCGGCGTCACCACCCTCGCGCCCGGCGACGAGGTGTACGGCATGCCGTGGTTCCCGCGTGCCGCCGGCGGCTACGCCGAGTACGTGACCGCACCGGCCCGCCAGTGGGCCCGCAAGCCGGCCACCCTCGACCACGCGCACGCGGCCGCCGTGCCGCTGGCGGCGCTGACCGCCTGGCAGACCGTGGTCGACACCGCCCACGTCCAGGCCGGCCAGCGCGTCCTGATCACGGCCGCCGCCGGCGGAGTGGGCCACTTCGCAGTCCAGTTCGCCCGGCACCTGGGCGCCCACGTGATCGCCACCGCCAGCGAAGCACGCCACCCCTGGCTCAAGGAACTCGGCGCCGACGAGACCATCGACTACACCACCACCCGCTTCGAGGACGTCGTCAAGGACGTCGACGTCGTCATCGACCTGGTGGGCGACGCCCACGACCAGACCAGCACCCGCTCGCTGAAGGTCCTGCGCCCCGGTGGCCTGCTGGTCGCCATCCCGGCCGGTGTCTCCCCGGAACTGGCCCAGGCTGCCGAGGCGGCCGGCGTGCGCGTCACTGCGTACCTGGTCGAGCCGGACGGTCCCGCGCTGGCCACGATCGCAGACCTGATCGAGGAGGGCGAGGTCGCCGTCGAGGTGGAGGAGACCTTCCTGCTGGAGCAGGCCGGCGCGGCCCACGCCCGCGTCGAGGCCGGCCGCACCCGCGGCAAGGTCGTCCTCACCGTGACCGACTGACCTTCCCTGCAAACAGTCAGGAGCAGCACCGTGTACTACGAGATCCGCCGCTACCAGGCGCAGCCCGGACGCCGCGAGGAGTGGGTGCGCTATATGGAGGACGTGGTCATCCCGTTCCATGCCTCGCTGGGCATGGACGTGACCGCCTCCTTCGTCGACGCCCAGGACGAGGACGGCTACGTGTGGATCCGCCGGTTCGAGGACGAAGCCCAGAGCGAGGCCCTGTACACGGCCGTGTACGAGCACGACCGCTGGAAGAACGAGATCGGCCCGGTCGTCTACGACCTGCTGATCCCCGAGAAGTCCGTCGTCACCCGCGTGGTCCCCACCCCGGCCTCACCCCTGCGATGACCTGGCTTGCGGCCGCTTCATCCGCCACCGCACCGCACCGCACAGCGCAGCACAACAGCGAAGAGAAGGAACCCAACCCATGAGCAAGAAACTCAACCTCGCTGCGGCCGTAGCTGCCGCAGCGGCCGTCTTCGTGTCGGCCCCCTACGCGTCGGCCGCCGCGGGGCGGGAACACCCCAAGCCCGTCGTCACGGGCGTCAAGACCGTGGCCCCGTTCGACTGGTCCGCCGGGGAGGTACCGGAGAACATCACCGTCAACCCGGACAGCACCCTGACGGTCTCGATGCTGGGCAGCTACGCCGGCGAGCGGCCGGAGCTGGTGCGGGTGAGCGCCAACGGGCAGCACAAGACTGTGCTGGTGACCGGCGTGCTCGGTGACGGCTTCACCGGGAACACCCGGGGCAGCGACGGGACCATCTACTACAACGTGTGGTCCAAGGACGCCTCGCGCGCAGGAGTGTGGAAGCTGCCCCCGGGCGGCCACCCCAGCCGCCTCGCGGCCCTGCCCGCGGACGGCCTGCCGAACGGGCTCGCGATCGACCCTTCCGGACACGTACTCTACGTCTCCGACAGCTACAAGGGCACGATCTGGGCCGTCCCGGTCGCAGGGGGCCAAGCCAGAGCGTGGCTGACCGACCAGGCTCTCGCGCCGGTCCCGACGGCTTCGATACCGATAGGCGTCAACGGGCTGCGCTACCACAACGGGGCGGTATGGGTCACGAACTTCAACAAAAGCACCCTGCTGCGGGTTCCCGTGACCGCTGCCGGGAAGCCGGGCCGCATCCACCAGGTGACCGGTGGTGAGGTGGGCATTGACGACTTCAACTTCCTCTCTGCCCGCTCCGACATTGTGTTCACCGCGCTGAACACGCAGAACAAGGTGGACGTGGTCTACCCGAACGGCACGAAGGTCACCGTGCTCACTGCGGCCGACGGGCTGGCCAGCCCCACCGCCACCGCCGTGCGCGGCCACGAGCTGTACATCACCGACGCCTCGCTTGCCGCCCCGCACCACGCGCAGCTGCAGGGCGGCCGGATCAACCTCGCGGGGTTGCAGGGCAGCTGACCGTGCAGCGCCGGAGCCACGGCCTCACACTTCGCCGCTCCCCGGCCTCGCCGGGGGGCGGCGTCGGTGTGCCGTCCGCACGCCGACCGAGCGCGGCAGTTGTCGCAGTGATCGGCGGTCGCCTGCAGTTGAGGCTGATCCAGGGGGGGGCGATCTTGCGCACACATCACGCTCCATCTCCAGCTCGCGGATGCGCCTGTCCCCTCTTCAGGGCCTCGGCCCGCAGCCGCCGAGCGTCTCTCACCCGGCAGCCCTCCGGCCCACTGCGCGGAACTGCTGCTCGGCTACGTTCGCCCCAGCGATGACGGTTCAGGCATAGCGGTTGAAAAGGGAAGCAATGTATCCCTCCAGCCTGTGCGTCAGGACACCGGCTGTCAGATCGACGCGGCCCAGTTCACGCCAGGGGACAGCGACCTTCTCCGCGTCCGGAGCGAATCCCAGCGCGTCCAGCAGCCGCCAGTAGAGATGGGCGGTGCCATCCTCGGCCAAGGTTCCTCCCGCGGCGACGTAGCGATCGGCGAAGCGCATGCCCGTGGGAATCCCGTGCAGCAGAGCGAGGGCCGTCGAGCAATGAGCCACGTCCAAGTCGGCCGGCCCCCAGGACGCCTCCACCCAGTCGACGACCCCACTGATCTGAGGATCATCGTCGGTGCCTGTGAAGAGGACATTGCCGGGATGGAAGTCCCGGTGCAGGAAGCACCCCTGATAGGCCGGGGGCTCCCGGCGGATGACGTCGACAGCCAGCCGCCAGAGCTCAGGCCGCTCGGTCGCCGCGGGCGGAGTCACTCGCTCGGGAGAGGCCCATGCCTGGTAGGTGCGAGGCCGCTGTTGCACGGTCACCGGCAGCCGATGGATACGCACCAGTTGCCGGGCCAGTAGTTCAGCACGGTCGTCAGCACCCTGATCGCCCAGGCGCACGGTCCCCGGCAGCAGGGACATCAGCAAGGAGGGGTGATCGCAGTACTGCGCCGTCGCATCCACCGCCGCCGGCGTGGCCGCGGGCACGTCCGTTTCCCCGAGCAGGCGAAGGACGGTCGCCTCACGGGTCAGGAGGCCCTCCGCGTGCCGAACGAAGAAAGGCTCGACGAAGGACCGCAGGACAAGTGAGCGCCGGCCATCGGGACCACAGAGGTCCAGACGTCGCATCTCCGACGTCCAGCCGCCGCGCAGGCGCACAACCATTTCGATGTACTCCCCCTCGTACAGTTCCTTCTCCGCCCAGGAGCGCGTGGCACCCCAGCCCTGACCGTCAAGATCCGCGCCGATGTCCTCGGCCCCCTCATCCGAAACCATGGAGGCAGGCTAACCGGCTCCCAGCGAACGCAACTCGTGAACTGAATTCGACAGCAGTGTCTCGCAGCTGCCGGGGCGGGCCGTTGCGCATCGCAGCCACGGCCGTGTCCACCGGTCAGCCGGCCGAGGGGCAACGTGTTCACGCCTATCAGCGCGTATCCGTGACACGTGGTCACCAGTTGCCTCGGGGTCGCACGGCGCCAGGCTGGACCTCGCGCCGGTACTCGCGGAAGTCCGGCAAGCCGTGCTCGTCCTGGACGACTGCCCGTCCTGCGTCATGGGCACGGGTGGTCCTTGCTCGTGAAGTCCGTGTCGAGGGGCTCGAACGTGGCGTCGGCGAGATCCATGCTGAAGGTCTGGCGGGACCGGGGGTCCCAGAGCCAGATGCGGTCGGCGTCGGGACCGAACGTGAGCACCGGGTGGGTGAGGGGCACGGTGCCCCCGTAGGAGGCACCGGGAAAGCCGCGTTCGGGGCGGGCCACGGGTGTGACGGGCCGGACGCAGACCAGGACGGGGCGCAGGCCGTAGTAGGGCGGAGGCTCCTGGAAGCGGGCCGCGGCGTTCTCGGCCGTGGCCGAGGCGTCGGCGCGGAGATAGAACGGCATCGCGACGAGGACCAGGCCGGCGAAGAGGCCGGCACCCGCCGCGATGGCGGCGTTGCCCAGATCCTGGGCGTCGGGATTCGCATGGAACCGCCGGTTCCAGCCGTACGCCGCGACCCCGAACGCCACGCAGTAGAGCACCCCCGCCACCGGCAGTGCTCCCGCCCACAGGCGGTCGCTCGTGCCCGCGTGCACCGAGTCGGACGGTATGCCGAACGAGCTGATGTAGCGGTCCTGGACCAGCCCGCCGAGCCAGGTCACGAACGGCAGCAGGACCGGCGAAGCCAGAGGCAGGGCCCACAGGGCCGCCCGCCGCGCAGGGGAGTCCCGCAGCGCGTGGCGAAGACCCGCGATCAGCCAGGGCAGACCGAACAGCACGGTCGCCGACCATCCGAAGGGCTGCCAGCCGGTGTGCGGCGCAATGGCCAGGACGGCGGCCGAAAAGGCCACCACGTTCCCGAGGTTGACCAGCAGGAGGTTGGCCCTGACATCGGTGGACGGCGCGTCGGCGGGATCGAGGTCGACGGCCGAGGCGTGCACGTGACCGGCCAGCTCCCGGGTGCGCAGGTCGGCGAGCGCGCCTGCCCGGCCGCGGGGTTCGACAGCTCGGACCACCCGGCCGCGCTGTGGGACGCCGGGAGCGGGACGCACCCGCCAGGCCGTGTACCGCTCCGGCTCGTGCTCCAGGAGGGCGGCGTCCCGAGCCCACATGTTCAGCGAGGCCGCCACCGCGAGCCGGTCGACCAGGCCGAGCGCCCGCTCGACAGCACCTTCCCGTGCCCCGGTCAGCCGGACCTCCACCACGCGGGCGACGCGCTCGGGCGGGCAGCCGGCCCGTTCGGGTTCCTCCGCGGGACGCACCGGCCACCCGCGCTGGGCGAACAACTCCTCGGCCAGAGCTGTCTCGTTGGGGTCGTCGGCGATCTCGACCAGGATCACCACGCGACGGTCGAACGGCAGGCTGGAGCCGGCCCGTAAGCCCTCTCTCGCGGTGGATCGGGCCCCGCCGCGGGAGAAGCCCTCGGCGATCCCTCCGAAGACGTCTCTGGAGTTGCGACCGGTCGGCGACTGCATAGCGCCCACCTTGGAGGAAGGGAACCGCCTGCGGCAAGCTCGTCGCCGGCTCCGCCCTGACGCCTGACGATTCCGCACTGTCCGCACCAGGTGCCACCGCAACCCGTCCCCCCGCGAAGGCTCGGGACTTCGGGGCCGGACGCCGCCGAGAAGGAGGTTCCTGACTCCTTTCCCCCGGCGGGCGGGGCCGCGTAGCCTAACCGTAGGGAGGGGCCTACTTGTGTGACTGTTGCCTGTAGCGGGTTCAGGTGGTTCGTTGCAGGCTATTGCCGAATGTGACGACTTTTGAATAAACGTCTTGACTGGCCCATTTAGTTCGACGAGCCGACGCGTCCTGGTGATCCCATCGACGTACTGCGGGGCGGCCGTCCCAAGAATGAGCGGACCGAGGCTCTGCGGCGGCTCGCCTCTGCGGCCGGGAACGGCAATCCCTCGGATATCAACCGATTCGCCGCCGGTCTGCTGTGGAACGGTGACCCTTACGGCGCGGTGCGGGTGTGGCGTGTTCTGCTGGCCCAGCAACCGGACATGATCATCGCGCGTCTCAATCTGGCCACCTGCCATCTGGTCACCGGTCTGCGCGCCGAGTGCGCACGCGTACTACGGGCCTGCCGCGACAGCGCGAACCCCGGTACTCCCGAGCGGCGCGTGGCTGAGCAGCGCATCGCAGAGCTGGCGGGCGAGGCGGGACAGACGCGGCTTGAAGCTTCCCCTTGATCGTGGACACCTGGAGACTGGGACCTGAGGTTCCAGAGGAAGTAGCACCAGGTGGGAAGCAAGTACACGAAGCGGTACACCGAGGAGTTCAAACGTGACGCCATCGCGCTCGTCGACTCCTCGGGCAAGACGGTCACCGCCGTCGCCCGGGAACTCGGCATCAGCTCCGGGTCCCTGCGCGGCTGGTACCGCAAGGCCAAGGCCGACCGGGGCGAGGACCAGGGCGGCGAGCTGACCAGCGCCGGGCGCGATGAACTGCGGCGGCTGCGGCGGGAGAACCGCGAACAGCAGCAGACGATCGGGATCCTGGAAAAAGCGACTGCCTTCTTCGTGAAGGAGAACGACCGGTGAGCGGGCTCTACCGGTTCATCCACGCGGAGAAGGCGAACTACCCGGTCACGTTGCTGTGCCGGGTGCTGCACGTGACCCGCTCCTCCTGTTACGCCTGGCGCGACGGCGAGGCCGCCCGCCGGGCCCGGCAGGCCGCCGACGACGCACTCGCGCACGAGATCACGGTGCTGCACATCGTCTCCCGCCGCACCTGCGGCGTCCCGCGCGTCCACACTGAACTGCGGCGCCTGGGCGACGGGTGAACCGCAAGCGCATCGCCCGCATCATGCGCGAGCGCAACATCCGGGGCGTCACCCGGCGCAAGCACCACTGGCTGACCCGGCCCGACAAGAAGGCGAAGCCGACCCCGGACCTGACCGGCCGCGACTTCCACGCCGAGCGGCCCGGCACCAAGCTGGCCGGCGACATCACCTGCCTGCCCGCCGCCGAGGGCCGGCTCCACCTCGCCTGCTGGCTGGACCTGGCCACCCGCGAGGTCATCGGCTATGCCATGGCTGATCACCACCGCGCCGAACTCGTCGTCGACGCGCTCGATATGGCCCACGGCCGGAGCCACCTGGAGCCGGGCTGTGTGATCCACAGTGATCGCGGCAGCGAGTACACCTCGGCCCAATTCCGAGACCGAATAAGCGAGTCGGGGTTGCGGCAGAGCTGCGGACGCACCGGATCATGCTTCGACAACGCCGCCGCGGAGAGTTTCCGGGCCCTGCTCAAGGAGGAGATCGGCACCCGGACCTGGCCGGACCGGGCGACCGCCCGCACCGAGGTCTTCAACTTCATCGAGACCTTCTACAACCGCCGACGCCTGCGCAAGCACAAGATCTTCGGCTACCTCACCCCGGCCGAGACCAGGCAACGGCATCAACACACCCTCGCGGCAAAACCATCGAGTGTCCAAGAACACGGGGAAACTTCAGACTCCGGCTCGCCGAGCGTTGACATGGAGTGCGCTCCAACTGATGAAATCCTCGTCACGACCACGAAATGAGGGGGCTGGCCATGCGTTACCGGGTGCTCGGCGGGACCGGCATCGAAGTGAGTGCGTACTGCCTCGGGACCATGATGTTCGGCGCTGTCGGCAATCCCGATCACGACGACTGCGTCCGCATCATCCACGCGGCTCTCGACCGGGGGATCAACTTCGTCGACACGGCCGACATGTACTCGGCGGGCGAGTCCGAGGAAATCGTCGGCAAGGCGCTCCGAGACCGCCGCGACGAGGTGGTGCTGGCCACCAAGGTCCACTTCCGCATGGGCGAGGGCCCCAACCGCAGCGGCAACTCACGCCGCTGGATCATCAAGGAGGTCGAAGAGAGCCTCAGACGCCTGCGGACGGACTGGATCGACATCTATCAGGTCCACCGCCCCGACCACACAACGGACATCGAGGAGACACTCTCCGCCCTGAGCGACCTCGTCCACCAGGGCAAGATCCGCGCCTTCGGCTGCTCCACCTTCCCGGCCGAGGAGATCGTCGAGGCGCACCACGTCTCCGAGCGGCGGGCCCTCCTGCGCTTCAGGACGGAGCAGCCGCCGTACTCGCTGCTCGCCCGGGGCGTGGAGACGTCCGTGTTCCCGGTCTGCCAACGGCACGGGATGGGCGTGCTGACGTGGAGTCCGCTCGCCTCGGGCTTCCTGTCCGGGGCATACCGCAAGGGCCGGCCCATCGACCTGTCCACGGGCCGTGCGGCGCTCACCCCGGCGCGCTTCGATCCGTCGATCCCCGAGAACGTCGCCAAGCTGGAAACGGTGGAAAAGCTCGCGCTGCTCGCGGACAGCCTCGGCTGCTCCCTCCCCCAACTCGCCGTGGCCTTTCCCCTCGCACACCCCGCCGTGACCTCGGTCATCATCGGCCCACGGACCATGGACCAGCTGGAAGGCACCCTGAACGGCGACTCGCTCACCCTGGACGACGACACGCTCGACCAGATCGACGGCATCGTGCCGCCCGGCTCCAACCAGTACCACCCCGACGGGGCCTGGCGCGCCCCCGCGCTCGTCGACACCGCCCGGCGCCGCCGGCCACTCGCGGAGCGTGCGGCGGGCTGACTTCCGGCACGCGCCGCCGCGCCGGGACACCGAGGTGGTCCGTGACGCCGCGCTGGTGCACCCGACGCCGCACTCGTACGGCCGGCGTGTGAGCGGTACGGTCGGCGCCCGGCGCGGCGAGACGTGGTTGCCGGCCGCAACTCCACCGACCCTCGTCACCGGCCGACGCGCCCACCACGTAGGACGGTACGACCGCGGCGACGCGGCGGTACGACCGCGGCGACGCGGCGGTACGACCGCGGCGACGCGGCGGGAACGTGCCGGTCTGGGCCGGGCCGAGGCCGGCTCGCTGATGCTCACCGGGCGACCTCGGCATCTCCGAGCCGTGGCCGGTGTGTCCGTCCCCGGAGCCTGGTTCGGGAGTATGTCAGGAGGCGTATGCCTCCAGTTCGGAGAGTTGGGCGGCCGGCCAGCCGGTGTTGGCGGAGAAGGTCAGACGAACGTAGCGGCTGCTGGTGGTGGGGAAGGTGAGGGTGGCGGTGTTGGCGGTCGCCGGATTGAACGTGTACGAGGTGGCGGCGGCGACCGAGGTGTAGGTGGCGTTGTCGGTGCTGCCGGTGACCGCGATGGTCTGGGAGCGGGTGGCCCAGGCGGTGGCCGGCGGGAGCTTCAACACGATCCGCCCGACGTTGGTCGCCTGGCCGAGGTCCACGGTGATGGACTGCGGGAAGGCGTTTCCGGCCGACTCCCAGTAGGTGTTGGCGTTGCCGTCGACCGCGTTGCCGGAGACGTAGGTCTGGGTGTGGCTGGTCTCGGTGGTCGGGCGGCCCTGGGCCAGGTTGGGATTGGCGGACGTGGCCGTGCCGCTCAGCCCCACGGTCAGCGGGCTGTTCGCGTCGTCGCTGGGCACGCTGAGCGTTCCGGTCCTGGTGCCGGTGGTTGTCGGGGCGAAGGTGACGTTGGCCGTGCACGACGCGCCCGCCGCCAGGGTCGTTCCGCAGGTGTTGGTCTGGGCGAAGTCACCGGTGGTGGCGACCGTGCCCAGATCGGCGGTGGCGGTGCCGTTGTTGGTGACCGTCACGGTCTGCGCCGGGCTGGTGGTGCCGACCACCCGCGAGGCGAAGGACAGGCCGGCCGGCGAGGCGGACAGGGAGACGCCGTTGGAGCCTACGCCGGTGAGGCCGGCGGTGACCGGGCCGCCGGGTGCGGTGCTGGGCACGGTGAGCGTGCCGGTGCGGGTGCCGGTGGCGGTGGGACGGAAGGTGACACTGACCGTGCAGGACGCGCCGGCGGCCAGCGAGGTGCCGCAGGTGTTGGTCTGGGCGTAGTCGCCGGTCACGGTGACCGAGCCGATCGGAGCGGCGGACGTGCCGCCGTTGGTGACGGTGACGGTCTGCGCCGGGCTGGTGGTGCCGACCTGCCGCGCGGCGAAGGACAGCAGGCCGGGTGAACCGGTCAGGCCGCCGGGACTGGCGCCGCCACCGGGGTAGATGTAGTTCGGGGCCGGCCAGGTTCCGGTGCACACCGTGGAGGTGAGGCTCCAGCCGGTGTTACCGGTGCCGATGAGCTGCGGCACCCAACTCCCGCCCACGCAGCTGTGGATGGAGATGCCCGCGCCGATGTGGTCCGCGCGGACGTTGGTGAACGACGCGGTGGCCCCGGACTGCACCTGGAGCATGTAGGTGCCGGTGCCGTCTATCTTCACGTTGGTGAAGTTGACGGTCTTGTTGTTGCCCTGGATGAACTGGACGGCGGCGTAGGAGCTGTCCAGGATGTCGGTGTCGGTGACGTTGATCGTGGCGTTGATCGGCTCGTTCGCCCCGTCGAACCACATGGCGCCGATCCCGAAGACCCAGTTGTAGTCGGCGTTCCCGGCGCGCAGCAGCGTGTTGCGGGCGACGGTATGGGTGCCGGCCAGCTGGGTGCCGTAAGTGGAGTTCACGTTGGAGTAGCGGTTGGCGACGTGGATGCCGCCGCCGTTGGTGAGGGTGTCGCTGACGACGTTGTCGGTGATGTTGATGTCCTTGCCGCCGTAGGTGACGATGTTGTTGGCCAGGATCGGTGCGACCACGGTGTTGTGGTCGAAGGAGTTGTTGACGTTCGGTACGCGGTCGGCCCACATCGCCAGGCCGTCGTCCCCGGAGTTGCGGACGAAGGTGTTGGTGACCCGGGAGTTTGTGACGCCGGTGTGGAAGTTCACGCCGTCGGCGGTCTGGTCGAGGATGCGGCTGTTCTTGATGACGAAGTTGTCCATCGGACCGTCCATCCAGGCCCCGACCTTGGTGTGTTGCATCCAGACGTTGTCCACGACCGAGTCGGTCATGGCGCCGCCGATCGCGTTGACCTGGTCTCCGTCCACCCGTTCAGTGATCTCGCCCATGATGGCGAAGTCCTTGAGGGTGACGTTGCGGCTCGGGCCGCCGGCCTCGTGCGGGCGGATGGTGCCGGTGTAGCCGCCGCCGGTGACGTACTTGCCGTAGATCCCGACCCCGCGCTTGCGGTCGGTGGGGTGGCGGCCGGTGAGCACGCTGTACCAGGGGCCGGCGCCGGCGAGGGTCACGCCGTCCACGACGACGTGGTCCCACAGGGTGTACGTCCCCTCGGGGATCCAGACGACCTTGCCCTGGGCCTTGCCTGCGTCGACCGCGGCCTGGAAAGCGGCGGTGGAATCGGTGGTGCCGTTGCGAACGGCGCCGAAATCGTCGACCGACAGCGACCCGGCGGGACGGGCGACCGGGTTGGGGACGACCTCGAAGTCGGCCAGGTCGACGGTGATCGGGATGCCTCCGGTGGACTGGATCCGCACCTTGTCCCCGGCGGCGAGCGTGGACCCGAACATGGTCCGCGTCTCGTCGTAGAAGTGGTGGGGATTGGTGCCCGGGGTGTTGTTGAACGGGTAGCCGCCGTAGAACCAGCCGTACCGGGAGGTGAGCGGCAGATCCTTGACATGGGCGCCGTTGACGCGCAGGTCGGCGGTGGTGTCCTGGCCGGTCCCGGCGCTGTTGTCCGGAATGCTGTAGCGGACCGTCACACCGTTGGCGGGCTTGGTGAGCGTGAACTCGACGTACTGGCCGGAGCCGCTGAGCGTGACCGCTCTGCGCCCGGACGCCTCTGAGGGAAGGTGGGTGTAAACCCGGTCGGAGCCGATCACCTGGCCCGTGGTGACGGCGTCCTCGGCCTCGATCTCCGTGAACGGCACGGTGGCACCGCGCCCCGGAAAGTCGAACGGGGACTCCGCCCGTGTGGTGGCCGCCGCGGCGGTGCCCGACGTCGACGCCTGCCCTCCCGCGGTCATCGCCACGATCACCGCGAGAGTCCAGGCGCGTAGCCTGCCGGTCTTCTTCATCAACGGGACCCTTCCAGTGGAAAGGAGAAGAGCCGGACGTTCCGCGGTCATGTGGGTACCTGGACCGCCGCTGCCCGGCGGGATGTCCACACCGTAAAATGATGACAGTGTTCCGTCAATATGGCGACGAGATGACGCAAGTTCGCGACCTTGTCGCGGAATCCGCCGTGTCGATCTCCCGCGCCGCAGGTCGGACGAGCCGAAACCGCGGAATGACCGAGCATCCACCGCGCGCCGTATGCAGGGACTTTCGTGCCATGCGTGAGTACAGCCGCGTCGAGCGGGGCTTGGAGCGCGGCGGGCCGGGGCGAGCTGGACCAGGCCCGCCACCGGCGACGCAACGCTGGTCCGGGAGTTCGCCCCCTGCTCCGTCTTTGCGCGCGAGGGCTACAGGCCGGACCAGCCCCTTAAACACCCCTACTCCCCGGTTGACGAACCACCGCTAGAGCGCGCGCAGGGTCCAGCTCCAGCGGTGGACACCCGGCGGGACGAGATACGGCGCCGATGTGTCGGGACCGCACGAGGCGGTGCCCAGACCCCGGTGAGCGGCGTCGATGTGCACCACGCACCCCGCGCGTGGCACCAGTTCGTCGTGGTGCCGGGCGCGGGTCAGGTCCTCGGCGCGGTAGCGGGTCACCGACACCTGACGGGGCTCGTCCAGCCGGACCGTGAGACCGGTGGCGTCCGCAGCCGCGAGCGTGAAGTGCCGTACGCCGTGCCGGCCGCCGCTCTCCTGCGGACGCAGATACGGGGTGAACAACTCGTCCACGGTCCCGGAGTGGTGGCCGACGGGGGCTCCCGTACTGCGGTCGGGATACGACTCCCAGGGGCCCGGCCCGTACCACTCCATCCGGTCGAGTCCCGCGACCGTCTCGAAGACGGAGCCGACCCGTGCCACATCGCCCAGGGCGTCCGGCAACTCGGCCGACTCCTCGACGCGGATGCCGTCCTCGTCCGGTGTGAACACCTGCCTATGACGGACGACGCCCACCTCGGCGGCGTATTCGGCGAGCACGGTCACGCTCCCGCCCGACCTGCGCACCTCGACGACCTCACGCTCCAGCACGTCGAGCCCCCAGGCCCGCCAGCGCGGCCCCATGCCGCCCAGCTCGTCGTTGTCCGTGGGCGCCCGCCACAGCGACAGCGTGGGCGCGGCCGTGAGCAGGGGATGGACCAGCAGCCCGTCCGCGTCGACCTCGACGCGGCGGTCCGCGACCGGGACGGGCTTGCTCTCGGGCGCTGTCCGCAGCCGCACCTGAGGCAGACACACCACCGTGCCGCGCGGCGCCCACGGCTCGTCCCGCGCGGTCGTCACCCGCAGGGTCAGCCATGCCTCGCCCCCGTCCGCCGGCAGCTCGAACGGCAGCGGCACCGCCGCCGTACCGGCCGGACGCAGGTCGGGCAGCTCGGCCGGGGCCGTCAGGGTGCCGCCGTCGGCGAGCGACAGCTCCCACTCGGCGGCCAGCCAGTCGAGGTCACGGAAGTGCTGGTGGTTGCCGATGACGATGCCCTCGTGCCGGATGTGCTTCAGGCGCACGGGCGCCGCGATCTCCCGATGCTCGTACATCGCGGGCTTGGGTGTGCGGTCCGGGAACACCATCCCGTCCGCGCAGAACACGCCGTCGTTCGGCTCGTCCCCGAAGTCGCCGCCGTACGCCCAGCGGTGGCCGGGCGCGGTGGCACCGTTCTTGTAGAGTCCGGCACCAGCCCGTCCGGCCGGTTGTCCGTCGCTCACGCGTTGGAGGATGCCGTGATCCCAGAACTCCCAGATGAAGCCGCCTTGAAGGCCCGGGGTGGACTCGATGGTGGCCCAGTGGTCGGCGAGCGTGCCGTTGCTGTTGCCCATGGCGTGCGAGTACTCGCACTGGATCAGCGGCTTGATCTGCTCGCCGGACAGGGCGTGCGCGACGCAGTCCTCGATCGGCGCGTACATGGGGCAGGCGATGTCCGAGGCGACCGTGGGGTCACCCCAGCCGAGCTTGGCCGCGCCCTCGTACTGCACCGGCCGCGTCGGATCGTGGCGGCGCAGCCAGCCCGCCGCCGCGTCGTGGTTGGCGCCGTAGTCGGACTCGTTGCCCAACGACCAGATGATCACTGACGGGTGGTTCTTGTCGCGCAGCACCATGCGCGAGACGCGGTCCACGAAGGCGTTCAGATACCGCGGGTCGTCGGCGATCTCGTGGGCGTGGTCGTGCGACTCGATGTCCGCCTCGTCCACGACGTAGAAGCCCAGTTCGTCGGCGAGGTCGTACAGGTACGGGTCGTTCGGGTAGTGGGAGGTGCGGATCGCGTTGAAGCCGAACCGCTTCAGCGTGACCAGGTCCGCGCGCATCTCCTCGTGCGACACCGTACGTCCGGTCAGCGGATGGAAGTCATGGCGGTTGACGCCGCGAATGTAGATCCGTTCGCCGTTGAGCAGGAGGTCCCGGCCGCGGATCTCCACCTCGCGGAAGCCGATCCGGTGGTGCGAGGTGTCGGCGACCGAGCCGTCGGCCCGGTGCAGCCGCACGGTCAGGTCGTACAACTCGGGGGTCTCGGCGGTCCACGCCCGCACCTCGGCCACGGTCGCCGCCAGGCGTGCCTCGCCGAGGAAGTCCGAGACCCGTTCGTCCTCGGCGTTGGCGCGGTCGAACTCCGTGTCCTGGGCGATGAGTTGCCCATCGAGTTCGCCGGTGACGTGCCAGCCCTCGGGCAGCGCGCCGCCCGCGTTGCGCACCCGGCAGTCCACGCGCAGTTCGCCGTCGAGCCGGGCCCGCACGGTCACGTCCGCGAGGTGCAGCGGATCCGTCGTGTACAGCAGGACCGAGCGCGTGACGCCCCCGTGCCACCACTGGTCCTGGTCCTCGATGTGCGAGGCGTCCGACCACTTCACGACGGTCAGGCGTACGGTGGCGCGCTCTTTGGGGCGGACGATGTCGGACAGGTCGAACTCGGCTGCGAGGTGGGAGTCCTTGGAGATGCCGACCGGCCGCCCGTCGACATGGACGAGCAGTACGCTCTCGGCGGCGCCGACCTGCAACACGATCCGACGGCCGGCCCACTCGCCGGGCACGGTCACCTCACGCTCGTAGACGCCGGTCGGGTTGGCCGCGGGAGATCCGGGCGGGAACTCGGGGAACGGCATGCGCACGTTGGTGTACTGCGGCAGGTCGTCCGTGCCCTGCAAGGTCCAGGCGCCGGGGACGTGCTGGGACGACCAGCCTCCGGTGACGGGGGAGTCGGGGGAGGGCAGCAGTCGGAAGCGCCACTCGCCGTCCAGCGGGAGCGCTCCGGAACGACGGTCGACCGCGCACATCGGCAGCCGCCCCCAGGAGGTCACCTCGGGTGCCTCCCAGGGACGGAGGGCGAAAAGGGGATCGCGGCTCATCATCGGATGGCCCCCTTGCCCAGGTCACCGATGATCTGCTTGGCGCCGATCGCGAACACGATCAGCAGCGGGATGAGAGCGAGCAGGGCTCCGGTCATGACCATTCCGTAGTCGGTGGTGCCGTGGCTGCCGTTGAGCTGGGACAGCGCGACCTGGAGGGTGACGTTGTCCGGGTTGGTGAGGGCGATCAGGGGCCAGGCGTAGTCGTTCCACTGGCCCATGAAGGTGAAGATGCCGAGGAAGGCGAGGCCGGGGCGGACGACCGGGAGGGCCACGGACCACCACTGGCGCAGGAATCCGGCACCGTCGATCCGCGAGGCGTCGAGCAGTTCGTCGTGGATGGCGCCCCGCATGTACTGGCGCATCCAGAAGATGCCGAACGCGTTGGCCGCGGCCGGGACGATGAGCGAGGTCATCGAACCGATCCAGCCGATCTTCGCCATGATCACGAACTGCGGGATGGCCGCCAGCTGCCCCGGCACCATGAAGATGACCATGAGCAGGGCGAACAGCACCTTGCGACCGGGGAAGTCGAACTTGGCGAAGACGAAGGCCGCCAGCGAGTCGAACAGCAGGACCAGGAACGTCACGGAGGTCGCCACCAGCAGCGAGTTGAACATCGAGCCGAAGAAGTCGACGTTCTCGAAGAGGTGGCGCGCGTTCTGCAGGAACTGGGAACCCGGAAGCAGCTTCGGCGGGTACGAGAAGATCTCCGTCGACGAGCGCGTCGACATGATCACGGCCCAGTAGAACGGGAAGGCCGACAGCAGGAGCCCGACGATCAGGACGGCATGGAGGGCGATGCCCCGGCTCCGGGTGCCCCGGATGCCCTTCGGTCGCCGTGTGCCTTGGATGGATGCCATGGTGACCGGCCTCACTAGTCTTCGCCCCGGCGCTGCACCAGGCGCCAGTTGATGATCGAGAAGAGGATGACGACGAGGAAGATGCCCCAGGCCACGGCGGCGCCGTAGCCGAAGTCGTTGTTGTCGAAGGTCTGCTGGAAGAAGTAGAGGACCATGGTCCGGCCGCCGTGGCCGGGACCGCCCGAGAACGTCGACTCGTTGGAGGCGTTCTGCAGCAGCACCTGCGGTTCGGAGAAGCTCTGCAGGCCGGTGACGGTCGAGACGACCATCACGAACAGCAGCGTCGGCCGCATCATCGGCAGCGTGATCCGGAAGAAGGTCTGCACGGGCCCGGCGCCGTCCATGCGCGCCGCCTCGTACACCTCGCCCGGGATGGTCTGCAGACCGGCGAGGAAGATCAGCGCGTTGTAGCCGACCCACTGCCAGGTCATCAGTGTCGCGATGGCGACCTTGATGCCCCACGGGGTGTTCAGCCATGCCACCTGGTCCAGTCCCACCGCCCGCAACAAGCCGTTGATCAGACCGAAGTTGGTGGAGAACACCGAGCCGAAGATGATCGCGACCGCCACGACCGAGGTGACGCTCGGCAGGAAGTAGGCGAAGCGGTAGACGTTCTTGAAACGGACCGCCGAGTTGAGCATCACGGCCGTCACCATCGCCAGGAAGATCATGGGGAAGGTGGCGAGGGCCCAGATGAGGAGCGTGTTCCCGACGGACTGCCAGAAGTCGGCGTCGCCCAGCAGGTACTGGTACTGCGACAGGCCCGCCCACTCCATCGACCCGAGGCCGTCCCAGCGGTGCAGGGAGACGTAGAAGGAGAAGCCGACGGGGATCAGGCCGAAGGCGAGGAAGAGGAGGTAGAAGGGGGAGATCGCGGCGTACAGGCGCCAGTACTTGCGGAAGCCCTTCCTGGGCCGCACGGCGGGTGCGTCCGCGAGGACCGCCGGGGGCTCGTCCAGTGTGGAGGCGGTGGCCATCAGCGGTTCACCCCCAGGTGATCGGCGATGCGCCGGCACTTGCCCATGGCGTCACTCCATGCCTTCTTCGGGTCCTTGCCGAGGACGCCGACGTTCTTGATCTCGTCGAGGATGGGCTGCGAGAGCGCCACGTCGTACGGGCTGTTGTAGGCGACGGCGATCTTCTGCGCGGCGGGCCCGAAGATGTCGGTGGTGACCTGGCCGCCGAAGAAGGGGTTCGGCTCTTGCAGTCGCCCCAGCCGGTACGAGGCGGGGGTGGAGGGGAAGAGACCCGCGTCGACGTAGCCCTGGCCCTGGTTGGCCGCGTTGAGCATCCAGGTGATGATCTCGAACGCCTTCTCCGGCTCGCGGCATGCCTTGGTGATCGTCAGGAACGAGCCACCGATGTTGGAGGGCCGCACCGGCATCTGCGCCACACGCCACTTGCCCTCGGTCTTCGGTACACCGCTCTTGAGGTCGTACATCGCCCAGGAGGCGTTCAGATTGCTCGGCAGCTTGCCGTCCTCGACGGCTGACAACCAGTCCGGCGTGCCGCTGACGAGATTCGAGACGATCCTGCGCTGCCTGGCCTCCACGGCCAGCGCCCACGCGTCGCGGACATGCTGCTGGTCACCGATGAAGTTGCGGTCCTTGTCGACGTACCGCTTGCTGCCCTGCTGCACCACGTTCACGAAGACACTGTTGATGTCGGTGAGCAGAAAGGTACCCGGGCTCCGCTTCTTCAACTGCTCGCCCGCTGTGAAGAACTTCTCCCAGGTGTTCAGCTCCCGGGAGACGTCCGCAGGTTCGTACGGCAGGCCCGCCTTCTGGAACACGGCGTACTGGTAGTAGTGCGCCACCGGACCGCAGTCGATCGGAAAGCCGACCATGGTGCCGTCGTCGGCGATGCCCTGCTGCCACTTCCACGGCAGGTACTGGTTCCTGTACTTCTCCGCGCCGAGGGTGCGCAGGTCGACGAACTGGTCGGCGTCGGGCAGGTAGGACGCCATGTCCTCGCCCTTGAGGCCCGCGATGTCGGGTATGCGGGCCTGGCCGGTCAGCGTGGTGAGCAGTTTCGACCGGTAGTAGCCGCCGATCTTGATGGCCTTGAGGTCCACCGTGGAGTCGTAGCGGGTCTTGGCGTTCTTGACGACCGTGTCGCCGAGGCCGCCGTCCCAGTACCACAGGACCATGTTCCGGCCGGTGGACCCGGTCGGAACGGCACAGCCGGACGCCAGGCCGCCGAGCGCCGTGGCAGCCGTACCGGCCAGGCCTGCGCGCAGCATGCCTCTTCGTGAGAGCCGCACTGCTCCCACCGCCTTTCGGATCTGTTCAGGACTTCGCAAAACGCGCGAATGTGTACGAAGGTCAGTACTGCCTTGCGGGAGGTGTGACGGGGGCGTGGACGACCGCAGGACCCGGATCCTTCGGCAGCCGGTCCGCCAGGAAGGCGTACGCCCGCTTCAGCTCGGGGTCGGTCAGTGAGCGCCACCAGCGGTCGACGCCGTACCAGCCGGGGGCCGCCAGCGCTCCGGTGTGGTGCTGCACGGACAGTCCGGCGGCGAGCACCGCGAACCGCAGCCGCTCCGTGAGTGGCCAGCCGCCGAGCGACGCTGTGACGAAGCTCGCGCCGAAGACGTCCCCGGCTCCGGTCGCATCCAGGACGTCGACGTCGAGGGCCGGGACCTCCGCGTACTCGCCGGTGGTCTGGTCGACGGCGACCGCGCCGTCGCCGCCTCGGGTGACCACGGCCACCGGCACCAGCTCCGAGAGCGCGCCGAGCGCCGCGCCCGCGCTGTCGGTCCGGGTGTACGCCATCGCCTCGGTCTCGTTGGGGAGGAAGGCGTGGCACAGGGAGAGCTGGTCCAGGAGGTCCGAGGACCACTGCTGGGAGGGGTCCCAGCCGACGTCGGCGTAGATCTCCGTGCCGTTCGCGGCCGCCTTGGCGAGCCACGCGCGCGGTTCGGTCTCGATGTGCACGAGGGCGGTGCGCGCCTCGGGCGGGTCGCCGATCAACGTGTCCTGCGAGTACGGGGGCTCCTGGCCGTGGGTGAGAAGGGCCCGGTCGTGGCCGTGCGCGAGCGAGACGGTGACCGGGGTGTGCCAGCCGTGCGCCGTGCGGGAGAGCGAGAGGTCGACGCCTTCCTGGCCGGCGAGGACGTCCCGGCAGTACGTTCCGTAGAAGTCGTCCCCGAAGACCGTGGCCAGGGAGGTTCTGAGACCGAACCGGGAAGCGGCCACCGCCAGGTTGGCGATGCCGCCGGGGCTGCTGCCCATCCCGGCCGTCCAGATCTCCTCGCCGGGCGTCGGAGGCTTGCCCAGCCCCGTGAGGACGAGGTCGTAGAAGAGCAGCCCGGTCAGCAGCACATCGGGCCGGTCGTCGTCCACGTGAACGTCCTCTCGTCAAAACTTTTCATTTCAGTGACCGGAATGGTGCGCTACTCGGCCGAGATTGGTCAATGCCCGAGCAGAAGTGAGCGTAGAAATGATTGAAGATGACGAGTAGTGTTCAGCACGTGCTGGCCGAACGTAGACACCAACTCATCCTGCGAGCCCTGCGCTCCGGCGGCCCCGCGGCCGTGACCGATCTCTCCGAACAACTCGGTGTGAGCCCTGCCACCATCCGGCGTGACCTGGTCAGGCTGGAGGAGGACGGCTTGCTCACGCGGGTGCACGGCGGCGCTGTCGTCGACGAGGGCGACCAGCCCTTCGCCGAGGTCGCCGAGATGCGCGTCCCCGAGAAGGACGCCATAGCCGTGCGCGCCGCGGAACTGATCAAAGACGGTCAGTCGGTGCTGCTGGACATCGGCACCACCGCCTACCGGCTGGCCCGGCAGCTGCACGGCCGCCGGCTCACCGTGATCACCAGCAACCTGGTGGTCTACGAGGAACTGGCCGACGACGAGAGCATCGAGCTGGTCCTGCTCGGCGGCATGGTCCGCCGTGAGTACCGCTCCCTGGTCGGCTTCCTCACCGAGGACAACCTGCGCCAACTGCACGCCGACTGGCTCTTCCTCGGCACCAGTGGGGTGCGGCCGGGCGGACAGGTGATGGACACGACGGTCGTCGAGGTGCCGGTGAAGCGGGCCATGATCAAGACCGGTGACAAGGTCGCTCTGCTCGCCGACTCGGCGAAGTTTCCGGGTACCGGGATGGCGAAGGTCTGTGATCCCGGGGAACTGGACGTGGTGGTGACGGACGCACCGGTGGACGCGGCGACGCGCTCCTCGCTGGAGGAGGCGGACGTCGAGGTGATCGTGGCAGGAAAGGTACAGACGTGAAGTTGACGATTCTGGGCGGCGGCGGGTTCCGGGTGCCGCTCGTGTACGGGGCGCTCCTGACGGACCAGGGCGAGGGCAGGGTCACCCGTGTCGTGCTGCACGACCTGGACGCCGGGCGGCTGTCGGCCGTGACCCGGGTGCTGGCCGAGCAGGCGGCGGGCGTGCCCGACGCGCCCGAGGTGATCGCCACCACCGACCTCGACGAGGCCCTGCGCGGCACCGACTTCGTCTTCTCCGCGATCCGGGTCGGCGGCCTGGAGGGCCGGGCGAACGACGAGCGGGTGGCACTGACGGAGGGCGTGCTGGGCCAGGAGACGGTCGGGGCGGGAGGCATCGCCTACGGCCTGCGGACCGTGCCCGTCGCGGTCGACATCGCGCGGCGGGTGGCCCGCCTGGCCCCGGACGCCTGGGTCATCAACTTCACCAACCCGGCAGGCCTGGTCACCGAGGCCATGTCCCGCCACCTCGGCGACCGTGTCATCGGCATCTGCGACTCCCCGGTCGGGCTGGGGCGCCGTATCGCCCGTGTACTGGGCGCCGACCCGAAACAGGCGTGGATCGACTACGTCGGCCTCAACCACCTCGGCTGGGTGCGCGGCCTGCGCGTCGCCGGCCGCGACGAACTCCCGCGCCTGCTCGCCGACCGCGACCTGCTCGGCTCCTTCGAGGAGGGCAAACTCTTCGGTGTCGAGTGGTTGCAGTCCCTCGGTGCGATCCCGAACGAGTACCTGCACTACTACTACTTCAACCGGGAGACCGTGCGCGCCTACCAGCAGGCGGAGAAGACCCGCGGCGCCTTCCTGCGCGACCAGCAGGCGCACTTCTACGAGGAGATGCAGCGCCCGGCTGCCAAGGCCCTGGCGACCTGGGACCATACCCGCGCCGAGCGCGAGGCGACGTACATGGCGGAGAACCGGGAGACGGCGGGCGCGGGCGAACGCGACGCCGACGACCTCTCCGGCGGCTACGAGAAGGTGGCCCTGGCCCTGATGCGGGCCATCGCGCGCGACGAGCGCACCACCCTGATCCTCAACGTGCGCAACCGCAGCACCCTGTCGGTACTGGATTCCGAGGCCGTCATCGAGGTCCCCTGCCTGGTCGACGCCAACGGCGCGCACCCGGTCACCGTCGCCCCGCTGCCCGACCACGCCACCGGCCTGGTCTGCTCGGTGAAGGCGGTCGAGCGGGAGGTCATGTCCGCGGCGGAGTCGGGCTCGCGCACGACGGCCGTGAAGGCGTTCGCACAGCACCCGCTCGTCGACTCCGTCAACGTGGCCCGCCGGCTGGTCGACGGCTACACCGCCGTCCACCCCGGTCTGGCCTACCTCAAGTAGACGCTTTCCCGCCCTCTCTGGAGACTTTTCATGCATGACGAACGCCGCCGGATCGAGGAGCGCGTAGCGCGTCTCCACAACCAGCGCATCAAGCCCGCGATCTACGCGGCCACCACCCCCCTCGCGGTCGAGGCATGGCAGGCTCCGGGCGAGCCGGTCCCGTTCGACGAGGCCGCGGCGGCCCCGTACGAGCCGTTCGCGATGAACACCCCCTGGGGACCGCCCTGGGGCACGACCTGGTTCCGGATGAGCGGACAGGTGCCCGCCGAGTGGGCCGGCAAGCGCGTCGAGACGGTCATCGACCTCGGCTTCGTGGGCGACTGGCCGGGCAACCAGGCCGAGGCCCTGGTCCATCTGAACGACGGCACCCCGCTGAAGGCGGTCAACCCGCTCAACCAGTACGTGCCGATCGCCAACCCCGCGGCGGGCGGCGAGGAGATCCACTACCTCGTCGAGGCCGCCTCCAACCCGGACATCCTCGCAGGCGACTTCGCGGGCCCGACCCCGCTGGGCGACGTCCTCACCGCCGGCGACCAGCCCCTGTACACCTTCAAGCGCGCCGACCTCGCCGTCCTGGACGAGAACGTCTGGCACCTGGACCTCGACATCGAGGTGCTGTACGAACTGATGCTGGAGCTCGGCGAGCACGACCCGCGCCGGCACGAGATCATGCACGCCCTGGACCGGGCGATGGACCTGCTCGACCTGGACGACATCTCCGGCTCGGCGGCCCACGTCCGTGCCGCGCTCGCGCCGGTGCTGTCCAAGCCCGCGCACGCCAGTGCCCACACCGTCTCCGGTGTCGGCCACGCGCACATCGACTCGGCCTGGCTGTGGCCGATCCGCGAGACCAAGCGCAAGACCTCCCGCACCTTCTCGAACGTCACCTCGCTGGCCGACGAGTACGAGGAGTTCGTCTTCGCCTGCTCGCAGGCCCAGCAGTACGAGTGGGTGCGCGACAACTACCCGCAGGTGTGGGCCCGCATCCAGGAGTCGGTGAAGAAGGGCCAGTGGGCGCCGGTCGGCGGCATGTGGGTCGAGGCCGACGGCAACCTGCCCGGCGGTGAGGCGGTCGCCCGCCAGCTCATCCACGGCAAGCGGTTCTTCATCGAGCACTTCGGCATCGAGACCAAGGGTGTGTGGCTGCCGGACTCCTTCGGTTACAACGCGGCCTACCCGCAGCTCGCCAAGCTCGCCGGCAACGAGTGGTTCCTCACCCAGAAGATCTCCTGGAACCAGACCAACAAGTTCCCGCACCACACCTTCTGGTGGGAGGGCATCGACGGCACCCGGATCTTCACCCACTTCCCGCCGGTCGACACCTACAACGCCCGCTTCAGCGGCGAGGAGATGTCCCGTGCGGTGCGCAACTACCAGGAGAAGGGCGGTGCGACGCGCTCGCTCGCTCCCTTCGGCTGGGGTGACGGCGGCGGCGGCCCCACCCGCGAGGTCATGGAGCGGGCCCGGCGCCTGAAGGACCTGGAGGGCTCTGCGAGGGTCGAGGTCGAACACCCCGACGCGTTCTTCGCCAAGGCCCGCGAGGAGTACCCGGACGCCCCGGTCTGGTTCGGTGAGCTGTACCTGGAACTGCACCGCGCCACCTACACCTCCCAGGCCCGCACCAAGCAGGGCAACCGGCGCAGCGAACACAAGCTTCGCGAGGCCGAGTTGTGGGCCACGACGGCGGCGTTGCACGCGCCGGGCTACTCCTACCCGTACGAGAAGCTGGACCGGCTGTGGAAGACGGTGCTGCTGCACCAGTTCCACGACATCCTGCCGGGGTCGTCGATCGCCTGGGTGCACCGCGAGGCGGAGGCCGAATACGCGCGTGTCGCTCAGGAACTGGAGGAGATGACGGCCGAGGCCGTCGCCGCGCTGGGCGGTGGCGGGGCCCGTGTCTTCAACACGAGCCCGTACGACCGCGCCGAGGTGGTCCGTACGGCCGAGGGCACACCGGCGTACGTGGAGGTCCCGGCGAGCGGCAGCGCACCCGTCGAGGCCGCCGAGCCCGCGCAGCCCGTGACGGTCGACGGACGCGTCCTCGACAACGGGCTGGTGCGGGTCGAGGTCGCCGAGGACGGGACCCTGTCCTCCGTACGCGACCTGCGTGCGAACCGCGAAGTCCTCGCGGACAAGGGCAACCTGCTCCGTCTGCACACCGACCTCCCGAACTACTGGGACGCCTGGGACATCGACAAGCACTACAACAACCGGTACACGGACCTCCTGGACGCCGAGTCCGTCACGGTCGTCGAGGAGGGCCCGCTCATCGCCGCGATCCGTGTCGAGCGTGCCTTCGGCAAGGGCTCGCGCATCACGCAAACGATCACCGTCCGCGCCGGCAGCCCCCGTATCGACATCGAGACCGACATCGACTGGCACGAGGCGGAGAAGATCCTCAAGGCGGGCTTCCCGGTGGACGTCCGGGCGCCGCACTCCTCCGCGGAGATCCAGTTCGGCCACGTCCAGCGGCCCACCCACACCAACACCAGTTGGGAGGCGGCCCGCTTCGAGGTCTCCGGCCACCGCTGGGTGCACATCGGCGAGCCCGGCTACGGCGTCGCGGTCATCAACGACTCGACGTACGGGCACGACGTCTCCCGCACGGTCCGCGAGGACGGCGGTACGACCACCACGGTCCGCCTCAGCCTGGTGCGTGCCCCGCGCGTCCCCGACCCGGGGGCGGACCAGGGACGACACCGCTTCACGTACTCCCTGCTGCCCGGCGCGAGCATCGGGGACGCGGTCGCGGAGGGCTACGCGCTCAACCTGCCGCTGCGGGTGGCGGACGCGGCGGGCGCCCCGGAACCGGTCGTCTCCGTGGACGGCGAGGGCGTGACCGTCGAGGCCGTGAAGCTCGCCGACGACGAGTCGGGCGACGTGGTGGTGCGGCTCTACGAGTCGCGCGGCGGGCGTGCCACCGGCACCCTGCACACCGGCTTCCCGCTCGCGGGCGCCCACGTCACCGACCTGCTGGAGCGACCGCTGAACCAGGCGGACATCGACGGGAGGGGCGGCGTCACCGTGGAACTGCGACCCTTCCAGATCCTGACGCTCCGCCTGGAGCGCGCCGCGACCGGCCGATAGGTCCGATCCGCCGAGGGTGGGCGCGGCAGCCACTGCCGCGCCCATTCTTTCATTCCCTGAAGTCCCTTGCTCCGCCGAGGAGTCGATCCCCGCCGGTCGGGGGCGAGGGTCCGGCTCCGCGGCAGCCGTTCGTCTCCTTCGAGACCGGCTGACGGGCGGGATCGACCAGCGGCGTCTTCCCTGCTACCCGCACCGACCAGGGGCCTTCTACGGGCTCAGCGCATCCGCCACCGCCCGAGCGGCGACGCCGTCGGCGACCGTCGCACCCTCCCAGCCGGCGAGCACACGGTCCAGGTGCTCGTGGGCCGGGCGCGCGGCCAGGACCTCGGCCGCCTTCCACAGGCGCCGCCACCGCGTGACCGCTTCGTCCACCGCGGCGTGGGTGCCGTCGCCCCTGACGCGCACCCGGCGCAGCAGGGCGGCGCTGGCGGCGCGTGCGTACGCGGTGAAAGCAAGCTCCTCGGCCAGCCGGAAGAAGGCGTACCTGCCGAACTGGTAGTCCCGCGCCGCGTCGCCCTCCTTGCCGTCGAGGGCGGCCAGTTCGCACACGTAGCGGAGGTTGCCGTACTCCTGGAACCCCGCCGCGGCGGCCAAGGCGCCGGTGTGGACGGTGAGCGTGCCGAACGGGGTGTCCTGGATCCGGGCCGGACGGCCGTCGAGCGCGCCGGTCCTCGCGGCGGAGTGCCCCAGCGCCTCGGTTGCCGCCGCGAGCCGGTCGGGTGCCGCCCTGAGGCCGTACGTGTCGAAGCGGAAGTAGCGCCCGGACAGGCCGTGGACATCGTGCTCGGGGAACGCCGCGGACAGCAGGACCGCGATGGGCAGTGCGTAGACTCCGGCCCACCAGCTCTGCCCCTCCACCACCTCGATCTCGGTCCCCTCGCGCTGCGGCCGGAGACGGTGGACGGCCAGTCCGTGCGGCAGAAGACCCGGATTGGCCTGGGCATACGTCAGCCACGGCACTGCCGCGTCGTCTACGAGGAGCAGTGCGCCGCCGCCGGCGTGGGCCTCGGCAACGGCGTTCGGATAGTCGTCGCGGGTGGCGCTCGCGTCGGTGACGGTCACGCCCGTCACGCGCTCCATGACGGAACGCCATCCCGTGCCCTGCGCCGAGAGGGCGACGTCGGAGCGTTCCGCGAAGCGTTGGGGAACGGTCGTCATCCGCCGAGTGGCGATCTCCAAGGACCACTCGGCCCCGATCACCTCGCTGACCGCCTCGACACCATGGCGTTTCAACAAGCTCGCGGCACACCCCAGCTCGCACACCGGAGTGGCCACCACGGCGTCCGCTTCGCCTTCCAGCCGCACGACGTGCGGCGTCGGGCCGGCCGTGCCGGTCACCGCCGGAGTTCCCTGCCGGCAGGGGGCGCCGGGGCCGGTGGCCGGCCGCCGGGCGCGGCGGTGCCCGGCGGCGCCGCGTACTCGCCTGCCGCGGGCGTCCGGCCGGCGCCGGCGAGTTCGGCGCGCAGCCGCGTCCGGTCGACCTTGCCGTTGGGGGTGCGGGGCAGCGCCGCGAACGCGGCGACCCGGACAGGCACCGCCGCAGGATGCAACTGCCTCCGACATGCCTCAAGCACCTCCTCGGTACGGATGCCGGCCGGTGCCACGGCGAGTGCGACAGCCCTCCCGCCACCGGCCGCCGGCACATCCACCGCGCAGCACTCGCGGACTCCGGCGGCCCCCGTGGCGGCGGCTTCCACCTCCGCGGTCTCGATCCTCACCCCTCTGACCTTCAGCATGTGGTCTTCGCGCCCCTGGTAGAGGCAGGTTCCGTCGTCCAGCACGCGGACCAGGTCCCCCGTGCGGTACGCCCGGCCCCCGGGAGCGGATGCCAGGGGGACGAAGCGCGCGGCGGTGGCCTCCGGGTCGCCCCAGTAGCCGTCCGCGAGGGTCGTGCCCGCGACCCACAGTTCTCCCGCCGCTCCGGGGCGCGCCGGAACGAGTCCGTCCTGCGTCAGCACCCAGCAGGCGTCGCCCGGCACCGGGACCCCGATCGGGACGGCTTCTCGCGGAGGGCCGCTCACGCGGTGGTAGAGGCACACGTTCGTCTCGGTCGGCCCGTAGAGGTTGGCGTGGACCGCGCCGGGCGTGGCGTTCACCAGCGCCGCCAGCTCCCGTGGAGGGAAGACCTCACCGGCGAACAGCACCACGCGCAGCGAGACGAGGGCGTCGGCGACAGCTGACGCGGCGGCGCCGAGGCGGGCCAGCGGAAAGGGAACGGAGTACCACACGGTCACCCGGTGCCGGCGGATCCAGTGCGCCAGGTCCACCGGGAAGGACGCGAGGTGCTGGGGCACCAGGTCGAGGGCCGCGCCGGCGACGACGCTCGCGTAGAGGTCGAGCACGGAGATGTCGAAGGCGAACGTGGTGAAGCCGGCGATCACGTCCCGGTCGCCGATGTCGAACTCCCGTACGGCCCAGTCGCAGAAGGACCGTCCTGCGCGGTGGGAGACGACCACACCCTTGGGCCGCCCTGTCGACCCCGAGGTGTAGAGGACATATGCGGGACCGTCGGCGCGCGCGGACCACTGCGGTACGGGCGCGGGCGCCGCCGCGGGGGACCCGGCGACGCCGTCCTCGGACAGCAGTGCCGTCCGGTCGACGGGCACGGCGGACACGGACGTGGCCGCCAGCTCGCTCACGGCACGGGCGCCCGGCCCGGCGACGGCCGCGACCGTGCAGTCGGCCAGCACGTATCGCACTCTCTCCGCGGGCCAGTCGGCGTCGAGCGGAACGCACACCGCGCCGCAGGCGAGCACGGCGTGCATCGTCGCCACGGTGGCGGCGTCCCGTACGCCCGTTACGGCCACCCGGTCACCGGGCCGGACGCCGGAACGGGTCAGGGCGTGCGCGATGAGGCGCGCCGCCCGTGCCAGCTCCCGGTAGGTCACAGGGCCGGCCGCGTCGATCACCGCCCTGTTGTCCGGGGCCCTTCGCGCGGTGTCGTCCAGCACGGCAAGGTGCCGCACGCCCGTCTCCTGCGGCGCTCGGGCGGTCACGCGCTCGCCCCCCGCCCGGAGAGGTACGCGGCCAACTGCCGGGCGGTGTCGAAGTTCGCCAGCGAGAGGTCCTCGGGCGCGATCACCACGCCGTGTGCCGTCTCCGCCCACGCGACCATCTCCATCAGGGTGAGGGAGTCGAGCCGTCCGGAGCTGAACAGCCGCTCGTCGGCGCCGCAGGGACGGGCGAGCCGGCCGCCGTACCAGTCCGTTACTTCGGCGAGCAGGTCTTCGGAGGCCTCGTTCATGGAGTGGCTCCTGCCGGGGCGCGGTGCACAGCGAGAAGAAGACAACAGGGACGACCGTCGGACGCGCAGGCTCTCTCTGTCAACAGAACGCCGCATTTTATTGACAGTGTGACGCAAAATCGTTGCAACTCTTTGAGAATCGTCAACTGCCATGTATAACGCTGGAGGTGGGAGAGGCACGGGTGTCCCGAGGCGCTCGCACTCCGCCTCCGGAAGATCACTCGGTGAGACGGAAGGGGCGGCCGATGTTATTCCTCGACTCAGCCGATGTGACGCGCTCCCAGCCCTGGCTGGACATGGCGGTGGTGCGGGGCGTCACGACCAACGCGACACTGATGCGCAAGGCCGGCGTGATGCCGGTCCAGCTCGTCGTCAAACGCCTCCTCGACCTGGACCCGGGCGAACTCCACGTCCAGGTGCTGTCCGAGGACGAGGAGACCGCGTACGGCGAGGCACTCGCGCTGGCCGATCTCGACAACCGCGTACGGATCAAGGTTCCTTTCGTCACCTCAGGCGGCCGCTACCGCACCGCGCTCATCCGGCGCCTGCAGAGTTCCGGCGTCGCGGTGAACGTCACCGCCTGCACCTCTCGCGCGCAGGCGTACGCCGCGCTGGCCCTTTGCCCCTCCTACATCAGCCTGTTGTGGTGCCGGACCCGGGACGCCGGGGAGAGCCCGGCGGAGGTGACGGCCGCCCTTGCCCGCCGCCGGGATCGCGACGCTCCGGACTGCCGAGTACTCATCGGCAGCATTCGCGAAGGCGCGGACGTCACCGCGGCGCTCGACTCGTGCGCGGACATCGTCACCGTGCCCCCGGCCGTCCTGGAGGACTGGCTCCACAGCCCCGCGAGTGTCGCCATGGCAGGGCAGTTCGCCGCCGACGCGGCGGAGCTGACGCTGTGACGAGAGCCGTGCCGTTCGCCGCCCCCCTGGTGACCGAGGACGCGGTCGAGGCGGTCACGGACGTCCTGCGCAGCGGATGGATCGGGACCGGTCGGATCGCCCAGCTGGCCGAGCAGGAACTGGCGGACTACCTCGGGGTGCCGGCGGCCATGGTGGTCAGCTCCGGCACGGCGGCCCTGCACCTCGCCCTGAGCGCCCTGGGTGTCGGCCCCGGTGACGAGGTGATCGTCCCCACCGTCACCTTCACCGCCACAGCGGCGGCGGTGGTCCACGCCGGAGCGACACCGGTTCTCGTGGACGTGGAAGAGGACACGCTGCTCATCGACGTGGCCGCGGTACGCAGGGCGCTCACCCCGCGCACCCGGGCCGTGCTGGCCGTGCACTTCACGGGCAGGATGGCCGACGTACGCGCCCTGCGCGCCCTGTGCGACGCCCACGGACTGCTGCTCGTCGAGGACAGCGCGCACGCGTTGCCGGCCGAACGTGACGGAGTGGGCCCAGGCATCCTCGGCGACGCCGCCGCCTTCTCCTTCTTCGTGACCAAGCCCCTCACCAGCGCGGAGGGCGGCCTTCTCGTCCTGGGCCCGGCAAAGGCCATGGAGCGTGCCCGGGTGCTCGCCCAGCACGGCATCGACCGGGACGCCTACGCCCGGCACCGCGAGTTCGGACGGTCACCGCACTACGACGTGGTCGCGGCCGGCCACAAGTACAACATGCCCGACACGGCAGCCGCGCTGCTGCGCACACAGGTGGCCAAGGCGGACCAGTGGTACGAGCGACGGCGGTCCATCGCCGCCACGTACCACACGCAACTGCCCGCCGCCCAGGGGCTGCAACTGCCCGCCGAGGACAGTGAGGGCAACACATCCTCCTGGTACCTCTACGTCGTCCAGCTGCCGTCCGGCCTCGATCGCGACGCTGTCGCCGAAGAACTCGCACGCAGGGGCGTCGGCACCAGCGTGCACTTCCGCCCCCTGCACCAGATGTCGTACTACAGCAGGACGTTCGGCGTGCGGCGGGAGGACTTCCCCCGCGCCGAGGCCGCTTTCCCCCGCCTGCTCTCTCTGCCGATCTTCCCCGCCATGACGGACGAGGACACCGCCCACGTGGTCACGGAGTTCACCTCGCTCTTGAAGGAGTTGGGGAAGGAATGAGACAGGTGGTGGTGCTGTGCGGCGGTTACGGGCGCCGGATGGGAGAGATCACCGGAGGCCGGCAGAAGTGCCTGGTCACCGTCGCCGGCCGTCCTTTCCTCTGGCACGTCCTCGACGCGGCGGCCGTGGAGCCCACGATCGACGAGATCGTGCTGCTGGCCGCCCATGAGGCCGCCCGCGTCGAGGAGTTCGCCGAGCACTGGCACCGGGCCAACGGCCAGGTCTCCCGGGTCCGCGTCGTGGCGGAGCAGGTCGCCGCCGGACCGGTGGCCGCCCTGCGCGCTGCCGCGGACTCTCTCGCACCGCAGTTCCTGCTCCTGCTCGGAGACGTGCTGCCGCCGCCGGGCGAGGACCTGCGGGATCGACTGTCCGCCACCGCGCACGAGACGGGGGCGGACGCCGTGATGCTGACAGCACCGGTGTCGGCGGGGTACGACCCCGGCAACGTGCTGGCCGAAGGAGCACGCGTCACCCGCTACGGCGCGGCAGCGACGGGGGAGCTGATCGACCGGGGCGTCCGGTGGATGCGCGCGGACGTGGTCACCGACGTGGCCGGCGACGACGACGCCCGCTTCTTCGGCACACTCGCCCGGCAGGGCCGGCTGGCCCACCATCGGGTGGACGACAAGATCGTCGAAGTGGGAACCCCGCAACGGTGGTCGATCGCCGACGCCCTCCTCTCCGACCGCGGTGGACCGGCGAGCGGCGACCGGGCGGAGGGCTCCCGATGACGACAGCCGTCTCGACAGCCCCGTTGCGGCTGAGCCTGGCCGGCGGGGGAACCGACCTGCCCGAGTACTACCGCCACGGCCCCACGAACGTCACCGCCGTGGCTCTCGACCGGTTCGTGCACGTGGCCGTGGCCGACACCCCGGAGCAGGCCCTTCGCGCCGTGCCCGCCGCCGTGCACCGGGTCTCGCCCGCCGAGGCCGAACGGCACCCGTACGTCCGCGCGGCCCGCGCGATGCTGGGGCTCGACGGCCCGTCCCACGTGGCGGTCGCCTCCCAGGTGCTCCCCGGATCCGGTCTGGGAGGCTCCGGCGCCTTCACCGTTGCCCTGCTCGACGCGCTCGCCCGGTTCGCCGGCCGCGCCCCCGGCGCCCGGGAGAGCGCCGCACGCGCCTTCCGTCTCGAACGGGAACTCCTCGGACGGTCGGTGGGACAGCAGGACCAGTGGATCGCGGCGCTGGGCGGCGCGGCACGCCTGGATTTCTCCCCCGACGGCACCGTCGACGCCGCCTCGGACCCGGAACTGTTCGACACCGTCGCAGAACTGCTGGCCGGCGGCGGCCTGGTCCTGGCACGGACAGGCGAGGAACGGGACGCGGCCGATGTCCTCGGCAAGGCGCGGCCGATCACCCGCGAGGACCATCGGTCGGCAGTGGAAGCGGCCCGCACCATGGACCGCGCCTACCGGTCGGGGAACCCGCGGCTGATCGGCGCGGCGCTCCGCGCGCACTGGTCCGCGAAGATCCGCCGCAACCCGGCGGCCGACCATGCCGCCTGCCGGCGGGTTCAGGAGGCGACCGGCACGGCAGTACACGGCCTCAAGGTCGTCGGCGCGGGCGGCGGAGGCCACCTGCTGCTGGCCGTCGAGCCGACCGAACGGCGTCGGACACTCGACGTCCTGACCGGTCTCGGCCTCACCCCCCTCCCCGTACGCGCCTGGCCGAGAGGTCTCCAGCAAGGACTGCCCGCCCGTGCGCACACGGGCCGGGACCCGCTCGGGGGCGGGACGGCGGAACGGGAAAGAGGGGAGGCACCGGCATGCGGGTGGGGATGATCGGTTCCGGAGTCCAGGCCCGGCGCAGGGCGGCGGCTCTGCGGCCACAGGACCGACTGGTCGCGGTCGCGGGACCGGACACCGCCTCCGTGCAGGACCTGGCACGTCCGGCCGGCGCCGCGGTACGGCGCGACTGGACGGAGCTGCTGGAGCGGGACGCCGTCGACGCCGTCGTGGTGGCGACGCCTCCGCACGTGCACGAGGACTCGGCCGTGGCGGCACTCGGGCACGGCGTCCACGTGCTGTGCGAGAAGCCGCTCGCCCCGTCGGCCGCCGCGGCCGGCCGGATGATGCGGGCGGCCGCCGCGCACCGGCGGACACTGTGGTGCGGATTCAACCACCGCTTCCACCCCGCCGTGCGCGCGCTGGGAGAGGCGGTCGCCGCCGGCGGACACGGGCGGGCCCTGTCCGCCATCGCGGTGTACGGGCATGCCGTACGACCGGGCTACCACACGGAATGGCGGGCCGACCCGGCCGTCGTCTCCGGCGGCCAGCTGATGGAGCAAGGCATTCATCTGGTCGACCTGGTGAGCACGCTCCTGTGGCCGGTGCGGGACGTCTTCGCCCACCTCCAGTCCTCGTTCGGCCTCCCGGCCGGCCTGGAGGACGACGCACACGTACTGCTCAGATCCGAGCAGGGACAGGTCGCCTTCGTCCGCAGCAGCCTGAGCCAGTGGCGCAACCGCTTCCTGCTGGAGGTGACGCTGGAGGACGCCACCGTCCGCGTCTCGGGACTCGGGGGCTCCTACGGCGATCAGACCCTGACCGTCGAGCCACGGTCGAGCGGCCCCTTCACCGCCCGGGAGACCGTGTTCCGCGGCCCGGACCCGACCTGGCGCGAGGAGTGGGAGGCGTTCTGCCGGGCGACCCAGGAGCGGACCCTCCGGACTCCCGACGAGAGCGGCCCGCGCTCCCTGGCCATCGTGGAAGCCGCCTACCGATCCGCCCGCAGCGGCACGTGGGCCGATGTGACAACGGAGGAACAGTGAGCAGCACGATCCTGCGCGACCAGGCCCTGGACCTGGTGAACGGCCTCGACCTCGACGCCGTACGGGGCGCCTGCGCCCTGCTGGACGAAGTACGCAACAGGCACGGTGTCGTACTCACCGCGGGCAACGGCGGCTCCAGCTCCACCGCATCCCACTTCGCGGCTGATCTGGCCAAGTTCACCCGGCAGCCCCGACAACCCTCGTTCCGCGCCCTGTCACTCACCGACAACGTGGCCTGCCACACGGCGTGGACCAACGACGACGACCCCTCGCTCGCCCTCCGGCACCTGGCCGAACCCTGGCTGCCGAGCGGGCCCGACACCCGTGACGCGGTGGTGCTGTTCTCCGTGCACGGCGGCTCACTTGACGGAGACGTGTCGAACAACCTCGTCGAGCTGGCCCGTCACGCACGCGAACGCGGCGCCTTCGTCATCGGTGTCACCGGCTTCGACGGCGGGGCCCTGGCCGCACTGAGCGACGTGCACATCAACACACCTCTGTTCGAGGAGCCCTACGCCACCCCCGCGGTGGAGTCCGTGCACGTACTCCTCGCCCACGCCATCTGCCTCGAACTCTCCGGCAAGACGGTCCAGCAGCGCTGAGGAGCGCACGTACCGCGCGACGCACGAACGACCGGACAGACAAAGGAGTCGCTATGACGACCGAACAGACCGTCCTGGTGACAGGCGGGGCGGGCTTCATCGGCAGCCATGTCGTCGATCTGCTGGCGGCCAGGGACATCCCGGTGGTGGTCGTCGACGACCTCTCCAACAGCACACGCGAGCACATCCGCCCCCATCTCGACAGCGGCGCCGCCGTCTTCCACCGACTCGACATCCTGCGCACGGACGACCTGGCCGAGATCATGTCCGACGGCGTGGACCGGGTGATCCACCTGGCGGCGAGCGTGGACATGCGCGTCGGCTTGGCGAACAACTGGGTCGACGTCAACCAGTCCGTGCTCGGCACCCGTTCCGTGCTCGAAGCCATGCGCGTCAGCGGGGTCGCGAAACTCACCTTCTCCTCCTCGTCCACGGTCTACGGAGAGCCCTCCGTCCGCCCCACCGCCGAACACGACGGGCCGTTCCTGCCGATCTCCGTCTACGGCGCCGCCAAGCTCGGGGCGGAGGGGCTGATCTCCGCGTACAACCACCTCTACGGCATCGAGGCGGCGATCTTCCGCTTCGGCAACGTCGTGGGCGGGCGGATGAACCACGGTGTGATCTACGACTTCCTGGAGAAGCTGCGGCGTGATCCGCACCGGCTGGAAGTCCTCGGCAACGGACGGCAACGCAAGAACTACTTCCTCGCCGAGGACTGCGCGCGCGGCATCGCCGACCTGGCGCCGCACGCCGCGGGAGGCGTGCTGGTGGCCAACCTGGGCACGGTGGACACGGTCGCCGTGACCCGTATCGCGGCCATCGTGGCCGAGGAACTGGGGCTGAACCCCGAGATCGAGCTGGGGACCGGCGAACGCGGATGGCCGGGCGACGTGCCCGTGGTCGAGTTCGACCTCTCCCGGGCCCACGCACTCGGTTGGCGGGCCGAACGCGAGTCCGAAGCGGCCGTGCGCGAGGCCGTGAGGCGGCTGGTGAAGGAACGCGCCGATGCCTGACGTCCTCGTCGTCGGCGACTGGCACCTGGCCTCCGTCACCGTCGCGGGCCTGACGGAAGCGGGCTACACGGTGACCTTGCGCGCCGGATGCCCCTGGGAAGCAGACCCCGCGGCGGCCCAGGCGCTGCTGGCGGGCCGGCGAGCGGCGGGCGAGCCCCGGGTGGCCGAAGTGATGGCCGGCGCGGCAGCGGCGGCCGGTATACGGACGGCCGAGGGAGCCGACGAAACGCAGGCGGCCGCCGTGACCACCGACCTGATCGTGATCGCCTTCGACTCCCGCACCACGGCCGACGGCTCCATGGCGGACGACCGGCCCGCACGCAGCGCCGAACACCTGCTCTGCACCGTCGGCCGCACCGCTCCGGTGCTCCTGACCAGCCAGGTACGGGCCGGCACATGCGACAGGACGCTGGCAACCACCGGCGCGGCTCCCGAGAGCCTCGTCCACGCGCCGGAGAACCTGCGACTCGGACGCTCGATGGCGGACTTCCTGCGTCCGCACCGCCTGGTTCTCGGCTGCGCGGCCCTGGAACTACCACCCGCGGTGAAGGAACTGACCGCACGCCTGGAACCCGGCCGGGTACTGCACACCGGTCTCGTCGAGGCCGAACTCATCAAACACGGCACCAACGCCTACCTGGCGGCGTGCATCACCCTGGCCAACGACATCGGAGCCGTGACGGCATGGCTGGGCGGCGACCCGCAGACCGTACTGGAGGGCGTGCGCGCCGACGAACGGGTCGCCGCATCGGCCCCGTTGCGCCCCGGAGGCCCCTACTCGGGGGCGACCCTGCAACGCGATGTGCGGGCCCTGTGGGAGCAGGGCGAACCCGTGGGGCGCGACGGCCTGTTCCGGGCCATCTCGGCCGCCAACTCCGTCCACTCCCTGGCACCGTTGGCCGTACTGGACCGCCGGCTGGAGGGGCTGCGCGGACGCCGGATCTGCCTGCTCGGGTTGACCTACAAACCGGACGTGACCACGCTGCGGGACTCGCCGGCCCGGACCCTCGCCCACGAACTGTCGGCACAGGGGGCCCATGTCACGGCCTACGACCCCGTCGCGGACCAGGAGGAGATCGCGGGCCTGCACCGGCACGCCCGGCTGGCCGAGGCCGCCGACGGCGCCGACTGCCTGGTGGTCGTGGCCGAACATCGCGCCTTCACCCACCCCGGATTCCTGGATGCCGTCCGCCCACGCCGGCCACTGCTCCTGAGACTGGCGGGGACGCGGACGGACAGCAGCGTGGCGACCCCACCGGGCTGGCAGAGCATCGATCCATGGCAGAGATGACCGCACGCACTCCCCGCTGGTGTGTCTTCCTCGACCGCGACGGCACGCTCAACAGCCACGTGACGCGGGACGGCCGACGCGGCTCGCCCCGCACAGCCCAGGAGTGGCGCTGGGAGCCCGGCGCTCCGACCTGCCTGCGGGCGCTGCACCAGGCGGGCGCACACCTCGTCGTCGTCACCAACCAGCCGGACCTCGCCCGAGGGCTGCTGGACCACCGCGCGCTGAGCGCCCTGCACGCCCTCCTGCCGGACATGGCGGCCGTGTACGTCTGCCCGCACACGGCGGCGGACCGCTGCCGCTGCCGCAAACCGTCGAGCCACTGGCTCAGACAGGCCGCCGCGCGCCAAGGGATCCACCTGAAGGACAGCTTCCTGATCGGCGACCGGCCCACCGACGCACAGTGCGCGCTGAACGCCGGCGCGCGCGCCGTGCTCATCACGGGCAGGAACACGGACAGCACGGCCGACGGGCTCGACTACGCCACAGATCTCCCGGCGGCCGTCCGGACGGTGCTGCGGCACCGCGCCCACCAAGTGGCCACCGGCTACCGGGAGCGCCACCCCGGCGCGCCGCGGAGGGAGAGTCAGACATGGCAGTGAACGACACGTACGAGTCCGCGCTCCGGCCGCCGGGCGGGCCGGCCACGCCCGGGAGCGGACGCAGGCGCCACCAGGTGGCCGTACTGCTCCTCACCAACGAGGGCTTCCGGCAGACCGAGGGCGGCGTGGCCCGCTACGTGCACAACATCCTGGCCGCCAGGGACGGCGCGGCAACCTCCGCCGAAGCCCGCGGAGTAGAGCTGAGCTGGCACGTCGCCGAACGTGCGAGCTGCGGGGGAACCGACGACGCGGTGTTCGCCGCGGCGCTGCGGCGACACGCACCGCCCGGTGAAGTCCGCTACCACTCCCTCGCCGACCCCCGCGCCCACGCCTGGGAGGTCGACCACTTCGAACACTGCCTGGCACTGGGCGCCTCCGCCGCCCAGGTCGCCATCACCGTGGCCGAGGACACCGACTCCGTCCTGGTCGTCTCGGGCATGAGCATGTTCGCCATGACCGCGCGCTTCCTGATGCGCGCCGCGGACCAGCTCGGCATCGACGCCACATACGTCCACATGACACACAACCCCGTGCTGCGGCCCGGTGGTGACGCGGAGCTTCCCGAGACCTACGCCGACTCCGTGATGGGCCACCTCGCGCGCTCCGAACCCAGGGTGTGCGTGGGCTGGGAGTCCTTCTGGATGCGCGAGCAGTACCAACAGGTCTACGGGATACCCGACGACAAGTTCCTCTTCGCCCGCGCGGGAGTTCCCACCGGGGCCGACAAGTTCCGCCGCCTCCGACCGGATCCCGGCCTGCTGCGGTCCCTCGGCGTTCCCACCGACCGCGACCTCGTGGTCAGCTGGGGCAGGGGAGTGGCCGAGAAGGGCTTCGAGCTGCTGATCGACGCCGCACACCGGGCCGGCGACGCACTCCTGCCCGTCGTCCTCAACCCGTTTCCCAACCCCGCTCTGCGCGAGCACGCACGAGACGTCGGCTCGCCCGCGGTCCTGCTGGACGGACAGGACGACCAGGTGCTGTCCGCCCTGTGCCAGTGGCCCCGCACACGGTGCGCCGCCTTCCTGTCGGAACGCGAGGCCGCATCAGTGACACCGATCGAGGCGGCACTCATGAGCAACGGGGGAGGACTGGTGGTGGTGGGCGTTCCGGCCGGCGTGTACCCCGAGTTGATCGAGCACGGTGCCACCGGCCTGATCACCGAGAGCCGCGAGCCGGGCGCCGTCGCCGACACCCTGCTGGCCGTCCGCGCAATGGACGACGAGGCGCGCGCCGAGATGAGCCGCACCGCACACCGGCGTGCGGTGCGGGAGCACGACTTCCACACGAACTGGGCGCATTCCTTCGAGGAGTTGCTCGACCGGCACCTCGCGGTCATCGGCCTGCCCGGGTTCGCCCCGGCGCCCTGAACGGGCCGCGCCCCGGCCGCCGCACACCAGAAGGGAACACCGTATGTCCGGCCACACGCCCCTCGTCAGGGCAGACGCTCTGGTCAAGCAGTACGGAGAGTTCACCGCCGTGGGCGGGATCGACTTCAGCGTCCGACCGGGGGAGGTGTTCGGGCTGCTGGGCCCGAACGGAGCCGGCAAGTCGTCCACCATGCGCATGGTCTGCTGCACCTCCCGGCCGACCAGGGGCAGACTGACCCTCTTCGGGCTGGACGCGGTCACGGACGGCCCGGAGATTCGGCGGCGTCTGGGTGTCTGCCCCCAGCAGGACACCCTGGACCCGGAACTGAGTCTTGCGCAGAACCTCACCGTCTTCGCCCGCTATTTCGGCATCCCCAGGTCCGAGGCCCGCCGTCGCGCGGACGAACTGCTGGAATTCGTCCGCCTGGCCGACCGGAGCGGCACGCGGGTGGACACTCTGTCCGGGGGCATGAAAAGACGCCTCAGCATCGCACGGGCACTGATCAACAATCCCCGACTGGTCCTGCTCGACGAGCCCACCACGGGCCTCGACCCGCAGGCCCGCCATCTGCTCTGGGACCGGCTGGACCACCTCCGCAGGAACGGCGTCACCCTCATCCTCACGACGCACTACATGGACGAGGCGGAGCAGTTGTGCGACCGCCTGGTGGTGATGGACAAGGGACACATTGTCGCGGAGGGAGCCCCCACGGCACTCATCGCCGAGCATTGCAGCAAAGAAGTGGTCGAACTCCGCTTCGTCGACGAACCCGGCGCGCTGCGGGCGGCGCTGGACGGCCTCGGTCTGGAGATCGACGTCCTGCCCGACCGGGTGCTCGTCCACGCCGACGACGGGGACGCCGCCGCGGGGGCCGTGCACCGCAGCGGCGTCCGCGTCCGCAGCGCCACCGTCCGCAGATCCGGTCTTGAGGACGTCTTTCTCCGCCTGACCGGCCGGACGCTGGTGGACTGACCATGACCCTGCACTCGGTGTCCGCGGTGACCGCACATTTCGCCACCTCCTACCGCCGCACATGGAGCAACTCGGCGTTCAACTCGTTCGTCCTGCCCGTCTGCCTGCTGGTGGGCCTCGGCTGGTCCCTGGGCCGCTACGTGCACGACCCCGCAGTGGGCACCTCCTACCTGGACTACGTCGCACCCGGCCTCTACGCCGGCAGCGCGGTGCAGATCGCCGCGGTGGAATCGGCCTGGCCCGTCTTCGGAGGCTTCGAGTGGAGCCGTACCTACCACGCCATCCGCAACACCCCGGCGACGGTGACCGACATCATGACCGGCCACCTGCTGTGCGTACTGCTGAAGGTCATGCTCGCCGCCTGCGGGTTCCTCCTGGTGATGACAGCGTTCGGCATACCGAGATCATGGACCACCCTGCTCGTCCTGCCTGTGGCACTGCTCCTCGGATGGGCCGTGGCCGCACCGGTCTTCGCCCTCAGCGCGACCATCCGCCGACCGGGAGCGTACGACGTACTGTTCCGCCTCCTCGTCGTGCCGATGACCATGCTGTGCGGGGTCTACTTCCCGCTGAACGATCTGCCCCAGCCCTGGCAGGGGATCGCCTGGGCGCTCCCGCTGAGCCAGGGCGCCGAACTGTCGAGAATGTGCGTGCTCGGCGGATGGGACACGCAGCGGGCCGTTCTCGATGTGCTGGTACTGGCCTGCTGGGCCGGGGCGGGAACGGCCCTGGCGGTGCGGGCGTTCAACCGCCGGCTGTCGGACTGAGGAGCCCTGCGTGAACTTCGCCGATACCGCCCCCGACACCGGCAGCACGACTGCCCGCCTCAAACGTGTCTACGCCGTGTTCGCGCGCAACGTGGACGCGGCCAGGCATCCCTCCTACCTCTGGGTGATGCTGTCAGGTGTGTTCGAACCCGCCTTCTACTTGGCGTCCATCGGGTTCGGCGTCGGAGCACTCCTGGACAGTGTGTCCTTCCACGGCAGCACAGTGGACTACGTCCCCTACGTCGCCGCCTCCATGCTCGCCGCGTCGGTGATGAACGGCGCCCTCGCCGAAGCCACCTTCAACTTCTTCACCAAGCTGCGCATGGTACGGCTGCACGACGCGACGGCACTCACCCCGGTCTCCGCCTGGGAGGTCGCAGCCGGGGAGGTGATGTGGTCGGTGGCCGGCGGTGCCGTGCACTCCGTCCCCTTCCTGGCACTGATGGGGGCGCTGGGACTCACCGACCCTTCGCGGTTGCCCGTGCTGTTCGCCGCCTGTCTCTTGAGCAGCATCGCTTTCAGCGCGCTGGGCGTCGCCGCGGCCACGTTCCTGCGCGGCACCGAGGACTTCGACCGCGTCAACCTGATCGCGTTCGCCATGTTCCTCTTCAGCGGAACGTTCGTCTCGCCCGACACCTACCCCCTTCACCTGGACGTCCTCGTCATGGCGACTCCCCTGTGGCACGCGGTTTCCCTCACCCGGGACCTGGCCTTCGGGCACACCGGCTGGAGCGACCTCGGCCACGTGGGCTACCTCGTCGCGCTGGCCGTGCTCTCCTGCGCGCTCGCGAGCCGCCGCCTGGACAGGCTGCTGCACGCCTAGCCGTCGACCCCTGGCAGTCCACCGGCCGGTGACGCCCCGCCGAAGGGCGCCGGGCATCTGGCACGATGATCGCGTGATGGGCGAACAGGACGTGATCGCGGTACTCGACGAACTCACGGACGCGGACGTGACGGCGTGGGTGGACGGTGGCTGGGGCGTCGAAGCTCTGCTGGGCACGGTGTCGCGGCCGCACTCGGATCTTGATCTGGTGGTGCTGCGCACAGAGTTGGACACGATCCGTGCGGCTCTGGCAGCCGCCGGATTCACCCGGGTGCTGCGAGACGTACTGCCGACCGCGCTGGCCCTCGCGGACCAGGCCGGACGGGAGGTGGATCTGCACCCGGTCGACGCGACGGAGGACGGCGGCGGAGACCAGGTGCTGCCCGACGGAGGCACGTTCCACTACCCGGCTCCGGTACCCGGCAGGATCGGCGGGCACACGGTCCTCTGCGTCGACACTGACACCCAGTTGCGGGCCCACCAGGGCTACCCGCTCACGGACAAGGACCGAGGCGACATCGCCCGGCTGACGGCCCACACGGCAGTCCGTTGAGGCAGCCGTATTCCTCCCCCGGCGCCCGCCGACGGCGACGTGGGCGAGGCGGGCGTCGGTGCCGTTGACGGGTGCGGCCCGAAGCCACCGCTGCTCACCACCGTCAGGGCGCGTCTCACGTTCCACGCCGCCCGCGCGTCTTCACTACGGACAGACTGCTGTGCAGAGAGGTGATCAGAATGGACGTCCGGCACGCCTATGTGGACGGCCCGGTGGGGCGGCTTCTGCTCGTCGCCGGTGATGACGCGCTGATGGGGCTGTATTTTCCGCGCTATCGGTACACGCCCCCGCCCTCGTCATGGGGCCGCCGCGTCGAGACCTCCGCCGATCCGCTCCTGGCGCAGGCGGAAAGCGAACTCGGCGAGTACTTCGCGGGGGAGCGGCAGGTGTTCGACGTTCCGGCGGTGACGAACGGAGACGAGTTCCAGGAGCGGGTCTGGGCGCAGTTGCGGGAGATCCCGTACGGCGAACGGATCACCTACGGCGACATCGCGGTCGAACTGGGCAGCAAGGGGTTCGCGCAGATCGTGGGCCAGGCCGTGGGGCGCAACCCGGTGAGTATCGTCATCCCCTGCCATCGGGTGATCGGTGCGGGCGGCAAGCTCACCGGATTCGGCGGCGGGCTCGAACGCAAGCAGATCCTGCTGGACTTGGAGGAGCCGCCCGAGGCACGGGCCGAGCGGCTGTTCTAGCCCCGTCCCTACGCTCCGGCCAGAGGGCACACCCAGCCGCGCGAACGCATCGGCCTGACCCGCGCCCGCACCCGCACCGTGCAGACGGTCGCCGAACTGTTCGCCGACATCGGCGACGCCGGCAACCTGCCCTCGCGCACCACCCTCGGCGCGGCCTACGGGGCGGGCCGTGGACGGTGGGCCACCTGGCCATCCGCGCCGGCACCGACCGGGACGCCTTCCCCGCCGGCGGCCCGGTCCTGCGGCGCGTCCTGGCCGCCCGCGGCGTCGGCGACCCCGCTGCGGCGGTCGAGAGCCGGCGGCCGTGGCGCAGCTACGCCGCGTCCCGGCTGTGGTCCGCGGCCCGGAAAAAGGTCTTGGACGTTTTCCGTCTCCGGCATCTCTCTCCGGCATCTCACGTTCGCAGGTGGGGGCACGTCTCCCAGGCGAGACCGAGATTCGGTCCGGAAGGAGAACGGCACATGTCCGACATCCGCACCCAGCAGGACCTTGCCGAGCTGTTCCGCGGCTTGCACGACGGCTTCCTCGTGCTGCCCAACGCCTGGGACGCGGCCAGCGCTCACCTGATCACCACGATCGGTGCCAAGGCCATCGCGACTTCGTCGGGCGCACAGTCGTGGTCGCAGGGCGTCCCTGACGGCCGCTCGCTGGCCAAGGCGGACGTGCTGGCGAATCTGGAGCGCATCGTGGCGGCGACCGAGCTGCCGGTCAGCGCCGACATCGAGAACGCTTACGCCGACAGCGCCGACGGCCTGCGCGCGATGGTCACGCAGTTCCTGGCCACGGGCATCGTCGGCGTCAACCTGGAGGACTCCGGCGCGTCCGACGGGCCGCTTCATGACACCGTGGCCGCCGCCGAGCGGATCGCGGCTGCCCGCGCGGCGGCCAAGGACACGGGCGTCGACCTGTTCATCAACGCCCGCACCGACGTGTTCCTCCTCGGGGTCGGCGAGGAGGACGGCCGGCTGGCCGACGTCATCGCCCGCGGGAACGCCTACCGGGAAGCCGGCGCCGACGGCCTGTTCATCCCCGGCCTGCTCGACCTCGACGCGCTGGGCACCGTCGCGCGCGAGACCGGGCTGAAGATCAACGCCATGTGGCTGCCCGGCGCGCCCTCGCCCGAGCAACTCCGCGAGGCCGGCGTCTCCCGGTACTCCGCCGGCACTGCCATCGCCCAGGTCGCCTACACCAGCGCCGTCGACGCGGCCCGCGCGTTCCTCGCCGGCCGGGACAAGGCCATGGCCGAGTCCATCGACTACTTCGCGTTCAACGACAAGTTCGCGAAGTAGCCCAGCCCGGGGCGGGCGGCCGGCGCCCGAGCCGTCCGCCCTTCCGGCCGGAGTGGGCTGCCGTCCAGGTCTGCGCGGGCGCTGACTTCCCTCATGTGCCTTCTGTGCCATCGGCTGCCACCACGGGCGATCCTCTCTTCCCGTCCGCTCCCTGTGCACGGCATCGAGAGCCTCACGGGCAGCTGCCCGAACCTGGCCGGCTTCCTTCGTCACGAACGGCACCGACTGGGATCTCACGTCTTGCGGGCGCCGTGCGTCTACCGGTCAGGAGAAGGGAGACGTGGATGAGCACGCGACACCTCGTGATCGAGACCCGCCTCGGACCGGTCACGCTCGTCGCCAAGGGCGAGACCATCACCGGCCTGTACTTCGGGCGCCACGCCCGCCGGCCCCCGCAGGAGACGCTCGGCCCCGAGGTGACCGGCTCGGCGGACTCGCTGCTGGACGAGGCGGCGCGGCAGCTGGGCGACTACCTGGCGGGGCGGCGCAGGTGGTTCGAGCTCCCGCTCGCCGCCGAGGGCGACTCGTTCCAGCGCGCCGTCTGGGACATCGTGAAGAGCGTCCAGTGCGGTGACACGACCCCTTACGGCGATATCGCCGAGCGGGCCGGGGACCGCCGCCTCGCGCAACCGGTCGGACAGGCCGCGGGCGCGAACCCGCTGTGCGTCCTCGTGCCGTGCCACCGGGCCGTCGGCGCCGACGGTTCCCGCACCGGATACGCGGGCGGGCTGATGCACCAGAGGGCGCTGCCGGAGCGCGAAAAGCCCTCCGCGGTCAGCGCCGGACGGTTGCTTTGATGGGAAAACACGCGTTTGTCACCACAGGCACGTCTTCAATGGGATGGACATGAAACAGCCGTTCGAGAACGTGGTCGCGCAACACGGTGCCACCGTGCTGCGCGTCTGCCGGGTCGTCCTCGGCCCGCACGACGCGGACGACGCGTGGTCGGAGACCTTTCTCTCCGCCATGCGCGCCTATCCCGACCTGCCGGAGACGGCGAACGTGGAGGCGTGGCTCGTGACGATCGCACACCGCAAGGCGATCGACGTGCTGCGCGCGGCGAAGAGGAGCCCACTGCCGGTCGAGGAGGTACCGGAGACACCGACGGGCCAGGGCATCCCGGACACCGGGGATTCCGATCTGTGGACCGCGGTGAAGGGGCTCCCGGTCAAACAGCGCCAGGCCGTCGCCTACCGCTATGTGGCGGGCCTGGCATACGCCGAGATCGCGGAGATCCTCGGCGGATCCGTCGAGGCGGCCCGCCGGGCCGCTGCGGACGGGGTCAAGAATCTCAGGAAGAAGTATCCGGGCGCGATCACGGAGGGAGCATCATCATGAACGTCATTCACGTCGACAGCATCATGCGCCATGATGGCGACGATCACGATAACTGCGACGACGGCATGACCGCCCTGCTGTCGACGCCCGTGGACGCCGGCACGCTCGGCCGGCTTCACCGCCGGCTGGAGCAGGCGGCCGAGGGCGCCGGACTCGTGGACGTCGCCTACACCACCGTCGACTCACCGGTCGGCAGGCTGCTGCTCGCCGCCACCCCGAAGGGCCTGGTCCGCGTGGCATACGCCGGCGAGGACCACGACCGGGTTCTGGAAGTCCTCGGCCAGAAACTCAGCCCGCGCATCCTGCGCGCACCCCGGCGGCTGGACGCAGCGGCGCGCGAGATCGACGAGTACTTCGCCCGGCGCCGGCAGGGCTTCGACCTGCCGCTGGACCTGTCCTTGTCGCGCGGATTCCGGCGCCTCGTGCAGACACATCTGCCCGAGATCGGGTACGGCCAGACCCGCAGCTACCGCGACATGGCCGAGCTCGTCGGCAACCCCAAGGCCGTCCGGGCGGTGGGCACCGCCTGTGCGACCAACCCGCTCCCGATCGTCGTCCCGTGCCACCGCGTACTGCGCACCGACGGCACGCTCGGCGGTTACGTCGGCGGACTCGAAGCCAAGACCACGCTGCTGAACCTGGAGGCCGCAGCATGAACACCGAGAAGGCGCCCAGGACGAAGACGGACCGGTGGTCCAGCCGCGTCGAGTCCGGCGACTGGGAGGCGATCACCACCGAGGTCGACGAGTACGGCGGCGCGCTGCTGCCGCAACTGCTGACCCCGGAGGAAACCGTCGAGATCAGGGAGCTGTACGGGCAGGACGGCCTGTTCCGCAGCACCGTCGACATGGGCCGGCACCGATTCGGCGAGGGCCGGTACCGGTACTTCAACGCGCCGTACCCGGAACCGGTCGAGGCGCTCAAGCAGGCGCTGTACCCGCGGCTGCTTCCCATCGCCCGCGACTGGTGGACCAAGCTCGGCCGGCCCGCACCGTGGCCGGACTCGCTCGACGAGTGGCTCCGGATGTGCCACGACGCCGGCCAGACGAAGTCCTCGGCGATCCTGCTCCACTACGGCGAGAAGGACTGGAACGCCCTGCATCGCGACCTGTACGGCGACCTCGTGTTCCCGTTGCAGGTCGTGATCAACCTCAACGAGCCCGGAGTGGACCACACGGGCGGTGAGTTCCTGCTGCTGGAACAGCGCCCGCGCGCCCAGTCCCGGGGCACCGCCACGCTGCTGCCGCACGGCCACGGATACGTCTTCACCACCCGCGACCGACCCGTCGCGTCCGCCCGTGGATGGTCCGCCGCGCCGGTCCGGCACGGCGTGTCCGCCATCCGGTCCGGCGAACGCCACACCCTCGCCCTCGTCTTCCACGACGCCGCATGAGCGCCGCGACGAGGACGTACACCCTGGTGGGGGCCGACGGCCGTTCCTACCGGTCCGCGGTCAAGGGGCGGTGGGGCGGCCACCGCGGCTCGAAGATCTACGGACGTCTCGACTGTCCCTCCGCGCTGCGCGTCATCGCCCGCGGCGGCTACGTGAAGCACCGGGTCTTCTTCGCCGACGAGGCCACCGCGGTCGCCGCCGGGTTCCGTCCCTGCGGAGCCTGCTGCAAGGATCGCTACCAGGATTGGAAGAACGCCCGGGAGAACAGCTGACGTTGGAATCCCTGACCAGCCCCCCGCTGGAGGCGCCGGCGCGTCGGGACGCGGACCTGGCGGCCACGGACGCCGAGGTCGCGACCGTCATCGGCATCGCCCGCGACCGCCCGCCGTGCCCGCACTCTCGTGATCGGCTCCGGCCGCACCCCGCACCCCGCACCCCGCACCCCGCACCCCGCACCCCGCACGCCCTTGCCACCTCACGTCTGATCGCGTCGGCCTGGGATCGCGCCGGAGGCCGGGGGGCCAGGCGTTCCCGGGCGGAGGATCTCCGACGGGGTGCGGCCGGCGAGGGTTCGCGCCGTGCGGGTGAGGTGTGCCTGGTCGGCGAAGCCCGCGAAAGCGGCCGCTGCGGCCGCGGACTCGGCCGGTAGTTCGGTCAGGGCGGTGCGCAGCCTGGCCCACAGGCGTAGCCGCGGGAGCGGGATCCCCACCCAGTCGCGGACGAGGGTGCGCAATCGCGGCTGGGAGAGCCCGACCTGGGCGGCGACCGCGCCGATCGTGGCGGTGGATCCGGGGCGGGTGATCTCCCGCACCGCGTGGGCGACCCTGGCATCGAGCGGGGCGCCCGCTTTGGCGAGGGCCGTGAGCTCGGCACGGGCCGCGTCCAGGTCGGCGCCGGGGCCGGGATGGTCGAGGGCCGCGAGTACGCGGTGGGTCGCGTGCTCGTCCAGGCCAGTCGGGTCGGTGCCGAGCGCCAGCTCCCATGGGTCCAGGAAGAGGGCGACGTAGGCCGACGACACGGCGCAGGTGTGTGCCAGCTGCGGCGGCACGATCACGCCGACCGCGGCGACGGTGCGGTTACCGCCGTAGCCGACCTCGACACCGCCGCCGAGCGCGAGCACGATCTTCCACGCCGGGTGCCGGTGGGGGCGTACCCGAAAAGCGCCGGACTCGGCGAACATCGTCGCCGCCGGGCCGGACGCGAAGTGGAGGCGACGATCGTTTCGTTCAAGCGTCCACGCCTGACTCGGCGGCACCGTCATGGCATGCATTCTATTGCGGCCGTCGCCCTGGCGGTCTTCCTGGTTGTCAACGGCGTCGCGCACTTCGTGCGCCCGGACCACGTCCGCCGGCTGGTCCCTTCCTGGCTGGGTCGCGCACGACTGCTCGTCGCCGTGGGCGGGGTTGCGCTGATCGCCGACAGTGTTCTCCTCCTCGCGCCGCGGAGCCGAGCGGCGGGCGGGTGGATCGCCGCGGCGATGATCTCGGTCTTCGTTGTCGCGCACCTCGACGGGCTGGCGCGGGCCGTGGCCGAGCGGCCGCGCCGTGCTCGCGGGCTGGCCGGCGCAACCGTCAAGGTGCTTCTCAACTTCGCCTACATCGGCTGGGCCGTCGCTGTTGCGACGACGGCTTGAGCCTGGTCGCCGAGGACGGTCCGCGTGATCACCGGCCTCAACAGTCGTCAGGCGGGTCAGGGCGGCGAACGCGGGCTGGTAGGGGGCCTAGGGGCCGGGCCGGCGCGAGGGTGGGCAGGGCGGCCGGGGGCCGCGGTCAATCCCGTGATCCGGTCGCGGCCCCGCTGTCACGGGTGGTGAGTTCGGTCACGAGCCGCAGCAGCCGCCCGAGACGGCCGGTTCCCTCGTGTCCACCTCGGCCGGGCCGACGCAGCAGGTGCTGTTCGGCTGCCTGGCCAGGGTGCCGACGACGCTGTTCAGCGGCCGCCGGAGGCAGTCGGGGCGCCGATGCCGATCCGGAGGGTGGCCGGGGCGGCGCAGCAGCCGCCGTCCGCGCTGCCCTGGACGGCGTCGGGGTCGTCGAACAGGCCCGCTCCTCCGCATACGCCGGTCTCGGGCAGGGTGAGTTCGACGCGGTCGGCGGCCTCGTTGTCGCCGGCGATCGCGGCGACCACGGAGCGGACCTGCTCGTGGCCGGTCATGGCCAAGAACGTCGGGGCGCGGCCGTAGGACTTCATGCCGACCACGTAGACGCCCCGTTCGGGGTGGGCCAGTTCACGGTGGCCGTGCGGGTAGACGGTGCCGCAGGAGTGCTGGTTGGGGTCGATCAGCGGGGCGAGCCCGACCGGGGCCTGGAGCCGCTCGTCCAGGTTCAGGCGAACCTCGGACAGGAAGGACAGGTCGGGGCGGAAGCCGGTCAGCACGATCACCTCGTCCACCGGCTGAAGCCGCCGTCCGTCCTCGCCCACCAGCACCGGGCGCCCGTCGCCGTCGCGTTCGATCGCCTCGGTGCGGAAGCCCGTGACCGCGTCGGCGTAGCCGCCGTCGACGGCTGCCTTCGCGGTGAGTCCGAGGACGCCACGGGCGGGCAACTGGTCGGCTTCGCCGCCGCCGAAGGTGGAGCCGGAGATGCCCCGGCGCAGGATCCAGACCGCCTTCGAGCCGGCGCCGTCCTGCGTCCCGGCGAGGTCGGCGAGGTGGGCGAGCGCGGTGAACGCGGAGGCGCCAGAACCGATCACGGCAGTGCGCTTGCCCGCGTACCGGGCGCGGACGGCCGGGTCCTTGAAGTCGGGGACGCGGTAGGTGATGCGGTCGGCGGCGGCCTTCTCGCCGAGCGCGGGCAGGCCGCTGCCGCCGGCCGGGGACGGGGTTCTCCAGGTGCCGGAGGCGTCGATGACCGCGCGGGCGAAGATGCGCTCCTCGCGGCCGTCGGCGTAGGCGACGTGCACGACGAAGGGCTGGGCTTCGCGGTCGGCATCCACGATCCGGTCGCGGCCGGCCCGGGAGACACCGGTGACCGTGGCGCCCAGGCGTACGCGGTCGCCGAGGACATCGGCGAGCGGTTGCAGGTACTGCTCCGCCCAGTCGCCGCCCGAGGGGTATGCCGCCGGGTCGGGGCGTGTCCAGTCGGTGGGGGCGAGGAGCTTTTCGGCGGCCGGGTCGACCACTTCGCCCCAGGTGGAGAACAGACGCACGTGCGACCAGGCGCGCACCGTGGCGCCGGCGGCCGTGCCGGCCTCCAGGACCAGCGGGGTGATGCCTCGGCCGGTCAGGTGGGCGGCGGCGGCCAGACCGATGGGGCCGGCTCCGATCACGACGACGGGCAGGTCGGTGGTGGCGGGTGCGGTCACGGCGACTCCTTGCTTGTTTCGACATCTGTCGATGGCTTGCGCGGCCAGCATGGCATCTGTTTCGATAAGCGTCAACATAGACATGTATCGAAACTAGAAGGGGTTCCCCGGTGCCGACCCGGGCTGCTGCCCGCCCCGCGACGAGGTCGTCGCCTACCTCACCGCCTACGCCGACCGACTGGCCGCCGGCATCCGCACCGGCCGGCACGTCGTGCGCCGGCCCGGCTCAGCCCGGTGAGTTCACGGCGCAGCGCACGCTCGGCCGTGACCTGCACTTCTGCTGGGGTGCAGCGGCCCGGACGTCGCGCCGCCGGGCGCGCTGGTGCGCACGTCTTCGACGCGGCCGGTCATCGATGACGGCCGCCATCGCGCCGTACTCGCCGCACCTGGTTCGACATGTGTCAACATAGATGCATGTCGAATGCCGAGGTGCTTCCGCTGCTTGAGTCCGCCGCAGGCCAGGGCGTGGTGCCGTGCTGCCCGCCGCTGACCGAGCGCCCGATGACCGCCGAGGAGGCCGAGAGGGCGGCGCGGATGTTCAAGGCGCTCGGCGACCCGGTCCGGCTCCGGCTGTTTTCCGCCGTCGCCTCCCACGAGGGCGGCGAGGCGTGCGTGTGCGACATCTCCGACGTCGGCGTCTCCCAGCCGACCGTCTCCCACCACCTGAAGAAGCTGAAGGAGGCGGGCCTGCTGACCTCCGAGCGGCGCGGCACCTGGGTGTACTACCGGGTCGAGCCGTCGGTGCTCGCCGCGATGGGCAAGCTGCTGGCCATGCCGGCTGCGGCCTGACGCCCGGACGGACGGGGGAATGCGGTGAGCGCGCGTCGAGAGCGCTGCTCGTGCCGCCGGCGGCGGAGCACGCCGAGCAGGCGGCCGGGATCCGGACCATCCTGGCCGGGATCCTCCCCGAGAACGCCGCCGGACTCACCCTGCGCCAACGCGACGGCTTCCGCATCATCGGTACCGGCGAGCGGATCGGCCGCCACCACGGCGTCCGGCGCGACGCCGTTCTCGTCGAACGCCGTCAGTCGCCGTAGCCGAGCGGAGGCGGGCGCGGCTCATTGGCCGCGCGGGTACCTCTACGCGCCTGAGCTGCTGCCGCCGCCGACCACCATCACATCCACGTGCCGCGTCATGAACCCAGCCGTGCGGCCGTGAACTTCGGCCGCCAGGCAAGGGAGACGTAGACCAGCGCGACGAGCACGGGCACCTCGATGAGCGGGCCGACGACGCCGGACAGGGCCTGGCCGGAGGTGACGCCGAAGGTGGCGATGGCGACCGCGATCGCCAGCTCGAAGTTGTTGCCCGCGGCGGTGAACGCGAGCGTCGCGGTGCGGTCGTAGGCGAGACCGATGACCTTGCCGAGGGCGAAGGTACCGAACCACATCACCGCGAAGTACACCAGCAGCGGCAGCGCAATCCGCGCAACGTCCAGTGGCCGGGACGTGATGGTCTTCCCCTGCAAGGCGAAGAGGATGACGATCGTGAACAGCAGCCCGTACAGCGCCCACGGGCCGATCTTCGGCAGGAAGCCCGTCTCGTACTTCTCGCGGCCGAGTTTCTTCTCGCCGATGCGGCGAGTCAGGAACCCGGCCAGCAGCGGGACGCCGAGGAAGACGACCACGTTCAGCGCGATCTTCCACATCGAGACGGCCAGGTGCTCGCCGTCGCCCAGGCCGAGCCAGCCCGGCAGCAGATGGAGGTAGAACCAGCCCAGCAGGCCGAAGGCGAGGACCTGGAAGACCGAGTTCAGTGCGACGAGGACGGCAGCCGCCTCGCGGTCGCCGCAGGCGAGGTCGTTCCAGATGATCACCATGGCGATGCAACGAGCCAGGCCGACGATGATCAGGCCGGTGCGGTACTCGGGCAGGTCCGGCAGGAAGATCCACGCCAGCGTGAACATCACCGCTGGGCCGACGAGCCAGTTGATCACCAGCGAGGAGAGCATCAGTTTCCGGTCGCCGGTGACCGCGTCGAGCTTGTCGTAGCGGACCTTCGCCAGAACCGGATACATCATGATCAGCAGGCCGATCGCGATCGGCAGGGAGATCCCGCCGATCTCCACCTTCGCCAGCGCGTCGTTCAGTCCGGGGACGGCCCGTCCGAGACCGAGGCCGACGGCCATGGCGAGGAGGATCCACACGGCGAGATACCGGTCGAGCGTGGAGAGCTTGGCGACGACGGATGCTTCCTGCGCCGTCGCGGGCGCTTCGGTGCGGGTCACGGGCAGGCTCTCTTGTTGTCGGCGGCTGTACGGGCCTGTTCGGCCAGGTCGGCGAAGTGCCCGGCGAGCGATGCGATGACGTCCACGCGGAGCTTGTAGTAGGTGAAGCGCCCGCACGGCTCGGTCTCGACGACCCCGGCCTCGCGCAGGACCTTCAGGTGGTTGGAGAGGTTCGTCTGCTTGGCGCCGGTCTCCTCCACCAGGTGGGTGGTGCACAGCGTCTCGCGGGCGAGCAGGGTCACGATCCGGAGCCTGAGCGGGTCGGCCAGCACCCGGATCAGATCAGTGTCGACTGACGTCATCATGGACTGATAGTGTCACATCACCCGGTGCTGATACCAGCCGGGGCTGACCTATGGCCCGCCGAAAGGGTCTTCCATGTCCGCCGCTCCCACCCCTGCGCCGCTCGACGAGCGCCTGGCCGCCGACGCAGCCCGGCTCGCCACCCGGCACGCCGACCACGTCCCGGCCGAGACCGTGGCGCGCCGCGGACATCGTCATCACGACGGGCTGCGGCGACGCCTGCCCCGTCGTGCCCGGCCGCCGCTGTCCGGACTGGCCCGTAGCCGATCCCGACGAGTCCCGATCGCAGTCGTCCGTCGGATCCGGGACGACATCGACAGCCGCATCACCGACCTGCCCGCCGGCCTGCCGAGCATCTGAACCGCCGGCGCACCACCCGCCACTCACCTTGTGAAGGAAGAACGCATGTCCTCCGCTCCGCTTGCCTCCGTGCTGTTCGTCTGCGTCCACAACGCCGGCCGCTCACAGATGGCCGCCGGATTCCTCGACCACCTCGCGGGCGACCGGATCGAGGTCCGCTCCGCCGGTTCCATCCCGGGCGACCAGGTCAACCCGGCCGCCGTCGAGGCCATGGCCGAGGTCGGCGTCGACATCTCCGACGCCATGCCGAAGATCCTCACCACCGAGGCCGTCCAGGCGTCCGACTACGTGATCACCATGGGCTGCGGCGACGCCTGCCCGATCTTCCCCGGCAAGAAGTACCTCGACTGGACCCTGGAAGACCCCGCGGGCAAGGGCGTCGAGGCCGTCCGCCCCATCCGCGACGAGATCAGGACCCGCATCGAGGCCCTCATCGCCGAGATCGACGCCACACAGGAGGCGTGATGGCCGTGACGCACCCCGACGACGCGCGCGAGTCATCGTCGTAGGCTTCGGGCCCGCCGGGTACACCGCAGTCCTCTACACCGCCCGCGCCGCATGCGCAGCAGGATCCCCGAGTCGAACGGGGCGCTCACCGGCCGCTCCCGCCGGCACCGCGCCTTCCTGACCCGTCTCCGCCTTGCCCCAGGCGGCAGCCGCTTCACCCCGGCGCGAACCCGAACGGGCCGCACGCCGCCGCGCTCACACCGAGCCGTGTCCCGGCTCGACGAACTCGGCTACCGCGTCACCCTCGACCGGCCGTCCCCTCAGCCGCTCGAACCGCGTACCACGAGTTCGGGTTCGAGTACGACATCGCCGTCGCCGCGGTCCAGGAGGGCGAGGGAGGCATCGACCATGCGCTCGGCGGTCGAGCCGAGGGTGGTGAGCCCCGGCGCGGCCGTTTCGGAGATGTACGTGCCGTCGAAGCTCGTGATCGCATAGTCTGCGGGCACGCGTTTACCGGCGTGCTGAAGCGCCGTCAGCAGGCCGAGCGCAACGATATCGGCGGTGCAGATGACCGCATCCGTGTCGCCGGGCTCCGCGAGCAGGAGCTTCGCCGCGTCGATGCCACTCGCCACCGTGAAGCTCGGCATTTCCAGAACCCGGTCGTCCGGCCCGGCGAGCGCGCGGAACGCCGCCGTGCGCTCGATGCTCGACGACGAGTCCTCCTGGGCGGCGACCATCAGGATGCTGCGGCGGCCCCGCGCCCGCAGGTGGTCCACGAGCAGGCGCACTCCCGCCGCATTGTCGAGCCGCACCGACGGCGCCTCGACGCCCCACGCGCGACGGTCCACCTGCACGACACGATGGGAACGCGCGAGCTCCGCGATGGCCGCGCCGCTCCGCTTGAACGCCGCAGGCGTCACCAGCACCGCATCCACCAGCGCGCGATCCATGGCGCCGAGCTGACGCTGCTCGATCTCGGGATTCTCGTCCGTGTCGATCGTCACCAGCCGCTTGCCCTGAAGATCGAGGTGCCGCGCATACGCCGACACCAGCTCTGCGAAGTATGCGTTCGCAATCGCCGGAACGACGAGCGCCAATGAATTCGTGGACTGAACCCGCAGGGCTCGCGCCGCCGCGTTCACCCTGTAGCCCAGTTCGTCGCAGGCTTTCCGTACCCGTAGCGCCAGCTCCGGATCGACATTGCGCTGAACACCGGACAGGACGCGGCTCGCCGTCGGCACCGACACCCCCGCGCGTAATGCCACGTCCTTCAGGCCGATGCGTACGCCCATCCTGATCCCCTCCGGTTCCGGCTGCCGGATGGTAGCAGTGTGGTCGCGGCGAGCTGTTGACCAGGAAGAGGCCGGCATGCTTGGGTTCGGAAATGCTTTTCCCATCGGCAGCGGTACCGCGTGACCGCCTGCGGCAGGACTCGTCGGGCGGTGGCAGATCGCTCGTCGTCGGCTCCGTACATCTCGACCTGGGCCACACCGTGCCGCACGGGCGATTCCAGGCGGGCGGAGGCAGGGGCGCGAACCGGGCGCCCGCCGCCCGTCGTCCCGGCGCCGACGTCACCGTGCTTGCCCCCGTGGGCCGCGACGCCGAGCACGCCCTCGCCGGCGCCGACGTCGACCTCGGTGCGGTGATCCGTCACGAAGGCGTTGCGATCGTAAATCACGGTGCCGGTCATGGGCCCCGACGACAACTGCACCGACGTCGACGTGGGAGCCGACGACCTGCCGGAGCCCGAGCACGTCCGCGTGCTCGCCGCGGACATCCCGCGGCGTGCTCGCCTCCTTCCTCGCCGGCGGGGCAGCGGCTGCGCCCCGTCACCGTACGCGCGCCTGGCGCGGCCCCGATCGCCGTCACCGCGCGCGGCGCACGCGGAGCCGAGCTGAACACGGACGCAGTCGACGCGATCTTTCAACGCGAAGCGGCCGGCTGACCCGGCTTCCCTGAACTTGTCCACCCCCAGCCCCGCCACACATTGAAAGGCAACACGTCCATGAGCAGTGCGGCTCAGCAAGGGCGCAGAGGCACCACCGTCGAGTCGAACGGCGTCAACCCCGTTCCCGGTGCCGAACGGCGCGGGAAGCCGGGCGGCCTGTTCGCCGTCTGGTTCGCCTGGAACATCTCGATCCTCGGCATCAGCTACGGCATCTTCGTCTTCGGCCTCGGCCTGAACGTCTGGCAGACGATCGTCGCTGGGACCATCGGCTACCTGGCCTCGTCCGCGCTCGTCGGCATCCTCGCCGTCGGCGGGCCCCGCACAGGACTGCCGACCCTCACCCAGACGCGTTTCGCCTTCGGCACCAAGGGCAACAGGATCCCCGCGTTCTTCGCGTACCTGTCCAACATGGGCTGGAAGGTGACCATCATCACCCTGGCCTCGACCACCGGCGCGAATCTGTTCGCGAAACTGTGGCCGTCGGTGTTCGCCAACGCGGACCGGTCGAGCGCGACGTTCACCATCGTGCTGTGGTTCGTGCTCGTGCTCGCCGTGACGATGGCGGTGTCCGTCCTCGGCCACGAGTTCATCATGAAGGTCGAGGTCTGGATCTCGTGGGTGACCGGCATCATGACGGTCGCGTTCCTCGGATTCGTGGTGTCTCAGATCCAGTGGGCTCACCTCGGTGACGCCCCCGCGGGCGGACCACTCGTGTTCGTCGGCGGCATCGTGATGGCGATGACCCTGGTCGGCCTCGGCTTCCTCAACTACGGCGGCGATTTCGCCCGCTACCTCCCGCGTGACACCCCGGCGCGCGGAGTGGTCGGATGGACGGTCGCCGGGCTCAGCCTGCCCGTCGTTGTCCTTCTCGTCGTCGGCGCGCTCCTCGTCGGCGGGGACCCGAAGCTCGGCGGCGCCACCGCGTCCGACCCGATCGGCGCGCTCACCGGGCTCCTACCGATGTGGTTCTTCGTTCCGTTCTCCATCGTGATCGTCATCTCGCTCGTCTCGGCCGCCATCACCGGCATGTACAGCTCCGGCCTGGCGCTCATGGCGGTCGGCGTGCCGCTGCGCCGCTCCGTGACGACCGCATTCAACGCGGTCATCATTGCGGCGGGCGCCTTCTACCTGCTGTTCGTCTCCACCTCGTTCCTTGCGACGTTCCAGTCGTTCCTGTCGCTCATCGCCGTGATGATGGGCACGATGGGTGGCGTCCAGCTCGTCGACTTCATTCGGCAGCGCCGCGCGGGCTGGAACACCGACATGGCAAATCCCCGCGGCCACGGTGGCCGCGACGGGCGCTGGACAGCGATTCTGAGCCTGCTCGTCGGAACCGTCGTCGGCCTCGGCCTCGTGACGAGCGCCGACCCGAACTTTGGGAAGATCACCGGATTCCTCCTCACCGAGGGCGGCCGAACCGGTGTGTTCGGGTCGAGCGGGCTCGGCATCGTCATCGCCATGGTGCTCGGCGCCGCGCTCTACGCGATCCTCACGTTCGGACTCCGGCTGGATCCGGAGCCTGACTACTCGCTCGTGACCGCGGCAGACACCACGCGCGGGGAGGGCAGGCTTGAGAGGCCGACACCCGACGTCGCGGACCTGCCGGCGGCCGACTCCACCGAACGCTGACCGTACTGGTGGCGGCGCGACCGCGCAGGTATCGCCGCCACTTGAGGAGCTGACACCCTTGTCCGCACATGAGACCGCGCTGGAGCGATTCCGGAACCCGGACCCGTGGCATGCGCCTGCCGCCTACTGGTTCTGGCATCGGCTGCCCGACAAGGACACGATCCGCGCCCAGGTGCGGCAGATGCACGACGCCGGGATCCGGAGCTTCCAGGTGCAGGCGCGGCTGTCCTACCCGATCGAGGGCTACCTGAACGACGACTACCTCGCCGCGTGCCGGGTCGCCGTCGAGACGGCCGCCGGGCTCGGAATGATCGTCGGCATCTACGACGACTACAACTGGCAGACCGGTCACGCCGCAGGCCGCGCCGTGACCGGTCACGACGAACTGCGCGAACGCCACCTCTTCTGGGTGCGGATTCCCGCAGGCGCGAGCGACGGCGCGGTCAGCGGGATCCGCTCGGCGACGGAGAACCTCGGCCCGGCCGCGATGGACTGGCACTACGAAGGCGGCGTCGTCGCCTGGGCCGACTGGCGGGCCGAGTACGTGCTCGTCGTGGCACGGGGTCAGGACACGGCCGCACGGGGTCAGGACACGGCCGCCGAGCGGCCCGAGCTCGTCGACCGCGTGGACGGCGCGGCCGACAGATGCCGCATCCGCCTTGCCGAGCCGGTGCCCGACGGCGCGGAGGCGATCGTGTTCGTCTCCGCCCGCTGCGCGACTTCCCGGCTCGTGAATCCCGTCGATCCGGCCGCCGTCGATCGCTTCGTCGAGGCCGGCTACCAGCCCTTCGCCGACGTACTGGGCGACTTCTTCGGCAACACCGTCGCCTACATGTTCTTCGACCAGCCGCACGCGGTGTACTACGACTGGGCGGAGCGCACAGGCGACCTGCGTTCGGCGATGCCGTTCCACGAGAGCCTGGCAGTCTCGATCCGGGAGCGCTGGCGAGAACGGACTCCCCAGGTGCTCGCCGCCCTGCTCGACGGGGACGACCCGGAGAGGCTGGGCCTTCGCGCCCAGTTCTACGAGCACTTCAGCGGCTACGCGATGGAGACGTTCCTCGGCAGGCTGCGCACGTGGAGCCACGCCCACGGCCTGCGCCAGTCCGGCCATGAAGTCCTCGGGCACGTCGGCGGCTGGACTCTCGACAGCTCGTTCGCGAACTGGGACCTGCGCGTGAACTTCGGGCTCGACCATTTCGGCGTGGACGGCTACCGCGACCTCACCGCGGTGGATGCGCAGGACGCTCTGGTGCAGCTCAGTCCCGTGTTCGGCGACTCGGTCGCCCGCCACCACGGCCGCAGCGGGACGATGGTCGAGCAGTACTTCCTCACCCCGCCCGAAGGCGGGACACCGTGGTCCGGCCACTGGGGACTGGACCTTCAGGAACTGCGCACAACGGCGATCAACCACCATCTGCAGGGCATGCGGCAGATGATCTTCCACGGCTTCTACCAGACCCACGGCCACGGAGACGATCACGAGTCGCTGCGGAATCCGCGCTTCGACTTCCCCCCGGGCATCAATTTCGAACCGTGGTTCGCCGATCACCACCTGCGGTTCGCGCTGGAGAGCGCGCGGCTGAGCGAATTCCTTGAGCCGGTGTCACCGCAGAGCGACGTGGCGGTCCTGTACCCGTTGCGCACGGTGTGGACAGCGGGTCAGCTCGGCGAGCAGGCGTCGGCGATCGGCGCGTGGGCGCGCGCGCTCACCGAATCCCGGGTGGGCTTCCACCTCGTGGACGAGCGCGATCTTGAGGCCGCCACCGTGGAGGCGGGTGTGGCGTGCTTCGGGGACCGCCGGTACCGGGCGCTCGTGCTTCCCGCCGTGACCACGCTGCGCTCGGCCGCATCGCTGCGCCGACTGCGCCGCCTGGCCGAATCGGGAGTACGAGTGCTCGCGAGCGGCGCGACACCCGCTGTCTACCAGGAGGGCCCGCAGACCGCCGCCGAGGACTGGGCATGCCTGGCCCCGGCCGTGGAGGTGTTCGGCACGGTCCCCGAGCAGTCAGTCCTGCGCGGGCTCGTCGCGCAGCGCGGGCAGACCGAGCCGACACTGCGCGTGCCCGCGGGCTCGGCGGTGCGCTGGCGCGGCGGCCCGGACGAGGCCGACGGCTTCCGCTTCGTGTGCTTCGCCGAGGCCGAGGGGACCGCGGAGCTCCTGCTGCCCGACGGGCCCTGGCAGGTCGAGGAGTGGATGGCCGCCGACGGCACCGTGCGCACCCTCGCGACGGCCGAAGGCCCGGTCGTACTGCGGCTGGCACAGAACGAGTTGCGCCTGGTGCGTGTGCACAGGGGCGCAGAGCCCGCCTCCGGGTGGGCGGACGCCACGGAGGGTCCTGAGGTCGCGGCCGGTCACCGCACGCCGGAATGGTCGGTGCCGGAGGTACTTGAGTCCGGCTGGCAGCTTGAGATCGCCGAAGACGCGTACGAGGAGGCGGCCACCCGCCGAGACATCGCGGTGACGTGCGGGTGGGAGCGCCAGGGCCTTCCGACGTTCGCGGGCACCGCAGACTACGTGCGGCAGATCCGGTTCGACGCGCCGGTCCCTCTGGAGCTCGTGCTCCCGGCCGTCGCCGGAGCTGTGCTCGTGTCCGTGAACGGCGTGCGCGTGGGGGAGCGCGGCTGGGCGCCCTACCGCATCACGATCCCCGCCGACGCCCTACGGCCCGGCGGGAACGAGCTCCGCATCCAGGTCGCGCCGTCGGCGGCCAACCGCTACTACGCCGGGACCGGGCTTCGCGCCGAGGCCGAACCATGTGGTCTGATCGCGCCGCCGCTGCTGCGCCACGCGCTCGCGACGGACCTCGGTGCGGCCCCGGACGGTCCTGACTCCGGCCCCCACTCGTCCTCGATCACGGAAGGCTGACTTACCCGCGGCGCGGTGGTCGGTGGCGGTCATCAGGTGGCGGCGGGGTGCCCCGGGGATGATCGCCGACGTCGCCGCCGCGAGCCGGGCCTTCGCCTGTCTCCCGTGAGACTCGACCGCGCCGCCGGAACGGACCCCAGCAGTACGCGCGAAAAACAACGGAGCAGCCCCTGACCGGGCCTCTTGCTGTGGAATACGACATGTTCTAGGCGCGCCTGCGGATGCGGCGGCCGAGCACGACGATCAGCCACAGTAGAACCAAGCCGCCGACGGGCGAAGATCCATGGGTGGCTGCCGCTCCTGCCAGCCGCCTTCGCCGGCGCGGCGCCCGGGGAGCGCACCTCCGTCACCATGTGTAACGACTGGTGGCAGTCCGTGATCATATCCAGCGCATGAAGGGTGTGGCCCGTTCGCGGCGAGTGTTCCACAGGGCCGCGGCGATCAGGTCGGCCATCAACAAACAAATCCTTGACTGCTCAAGCTTCTGATATGCTTGAGCAGTCAAGGAGGTGGCAATGAGTGATGCGCTGGACGCGTCGCTGCGTCTCGTGAGGGCCCAGACGGCCCTGGTGAAGCGGTTCGACGCGAGTCTCGGAGGGCTGCACGGGGTGAGCCTGGCCGACTTCACGACGCTGCTGCGTCTGGGCCAGGCGCCCGGCGGTCGGATGCGCCGGGTGGACCTGGCCGAGGCGCTGGGTCTGACTGCCTCCGGGGTGACCCGGGGGCTGGCGCCACTGGAACGGATCGGGCTGGTGACGCGTGAGACGGACGCCCGTGACGGCCGGGTGGCCTACGCGGCACTGACCGACACCGGCCGTGCACGCCTGGCGGACATGCTCGCCACAGCCGAGCAGATCGCCGCCGAGATCTTCACCGCGCCCCCGTGGAGCAAGGAGGACATCGGCCAGATGTCCGCGCTGCTGACGCGCCTGGGCGGCACCGGCCTACCCGGCCACACCCTCACTCCATAACCCCCCGGCACGCCTCCCGACGGATGCCTCATCCGCACCTTGGAGCAACCACATGAATCCAACCCCGACTCCAGCCCCCGTACCGCCCCTCGCCGCGGCCGCCACCACGGCCCACGCCCCGACAGCCATCCGCACGGAGGGTCTGCGCAAGGTCTATCCACGCGCGCAGGGCGACCTCGTCGCCGTCGACGGCCTGGACCTGACGGTCCACCAGGGCGAGTTCTTCGGCCTGCTCGGCACCAACGGCGCCGGCAAATCCACCAGCATCGGCATGCTCACCACCCTGGTCGCGCCCAGCGCCGGACAGGCGTGGGTCGCCGGGCACGAGGTGAGTGCCGACCCCGTCGGTGTGAAGTCCCGCATCGGTGTGGTCTCCCAGGCCAACACCCTGGACCGCGCGCTCACCGTCGCGGACAACCTCGCCTTCCGCGGCCGCTACTTCGGCATGCCCGCCCCGGCAGCCCGCCGCCGCGCACTCGAACTGCTGGAGCAGTTCGGCCTCGCCGACAAGGCCGGCGCCAAAACCCACCAGCTCTCCGGCGGCCAGGCCCGCCGGGTCATGATCGGCCGGGCCCTGATGCACCTGCCGGAGGTGCTCTTCCTCGACGAACCCACCGCAGGCGTCGACCCGCAGGCGCGCGAGGACCTCTGGCGGATCATCGCAAGCCTGCATGAGACCGGCCAGACCGTGGTGCTGACCACCCATTACCTCGACGAGGCCGAGGCCCTGTGCCAGCGCTTGGCCGTCATCGACCACGGGACCCTGCTCGCCTGCGACACCCCCGGGGCGATCAAGGCGTCCAGTGGAGCGCAGACGGTCATCACCGTCCACTACGACGGCGATGCCACCCCGGCCACCGATGCCCTGCACAGCATCCCCGGCGGCCCCCACGACGTGGCCGTCGACGGCAAGACCGTACGGGTCCGCACCACGCGACCCGACGGCGTCCTGGGCCACCTGCTGCGAGCCGGCGGCGCGGCCGGCCTCGTCGTCCGCGACGCCACCACCGCACCTCCCAGCCTACAGACCGCCTTCCTCACTCTGACCGGACGTGACTACACGCCATGACCACCGCGAACCTTCTCGCCACCACCTCCCGCCCGCGCTCCTCCCGCCGGGCCGCCTGGCACGCCTACCGTGCGCTGACCAGCCGCGACCTCCACGTCCTGGGCCGCAACCTGCCCGCACTGCTCATCCAGGTCGGCCTCCAGCCGCTGCTGTTCACCTTCGCCTTCGCCTACGTCATGCCCAGCATCGGCAGCGGACTGGGCGGCGCGACCTCGTTCTCCACGATCCTTCTGCCCGGCCTGATCGCCAGCACCCTCACCCTGCAGAGCATCATGTCCGTCACCGGGCCCCTGGCCGCCGAACTCGGCCCCGGCCGCGAGATATCCGACCGAGCCCTGGCGCCCCTGCCCGTCTGGGCCCTGGGTCTGCAGAAGATCACCTCCTCCGCAGTCTTCGGCCTCGTCTCGACCCTCGTCGTCTTCCCGATCGTCCGGCTCGTCCACGCCCCCGGCAACGCGCCCCGAACTCACATCGACAACTGGCCCCTGCTGCTGACCACACTGGTACTCAGCGCGCTGCTCGCCTCCGCACTCGGGCTGCTGCTCGGCACCGCCATCGACGCCTCCGCCTTCGGGCCGCTGCTCGGCCTGCTCCTGGCCGCCGCCACCATGCTGGGCTGCGTCTACTACCCGTGGACCGCTCTGCACCCGATCCGCTGGGTCCAGGTCCTGACCCTGGCCAACCCCCTCGTCTACATGAGCGAGGGCCTGCGCGCCAACCTCACGCCCTCGACCGGCCACATGCCCACCTGGGCGTACCTCACCGCTCTCACCGTCGGCACCGCCGCTTTGGGCTACCTCGCCCTGCGCCGCTTCGCCCGGCGAGTGCAGACCTGACCACGCGCCTGCCGCAGCAGTTACCGGATCCACCGTGGCGGAGCCCCCTGCCGTGATCACCGCGACCTGTGACGAGGTCTTCCAGCCATCGCGAAGTCTTCCGCGCGGATCTACCGGATCTCGCTGACGGCGCGCGGATCTACCAGATCTCGCTGACGACATGGGGATGGACGCTCACCGGCGAACCGGCTCCGACCGGGGCCGCCCGCCGGGGCGCGAAGCCGCCCGTCTTCCCCGTCACCGCGCTCGACGACCCCGCGCTGCCGGAGGTGCGGGCCGAGCCGACGGCGCGGGCGGACGAGATGGACGCCGACACCGTCGACCGGGAGTTGTCCCTCGCGCGCAAGGCGATCGGCTGCACCAGCGGACCGCGCAGCGGCCATGGACATGGGTCACGCGCCTGGCGTCAGCGTAATTGATGTGGCCGCTCGGCGAGCGAGCCCGCCTCCATACCGCTGACGGGGCATCATGTGTCCTTCTCCGGGCGGGTGCCAGGACAGGGGCCGGACGACCACTCGCAGGGACGCCGCCTGATCGGCGTCCGATCGGCGGAGTCGGCCGCGCGGCGAAGGCCGTGTCCCGCCACCGGGGATCAGAGCAGCGGTACGTGCTGCCCGGTGGCGCGTCCCTGCTGGTCCAGGAGCCGGCCCATGCGCTTGGGCGTACGCAGGTTGATGCCGATGTCGCGGACGGTCATCCAGGGAAGCGCGGCGCCGATGCGGTGTTCCAGGCGGAGCAGGTCGGTGGGGGAGTGGGTCCAGACGGTGAAGGCGATGTTGGCGTCGCCGGTGGTGGAGGCGCAGAAACGCAGTTCGGGCAGGGTGGCGAGGGCGTCGACGGTGCGCTTCTGGTCGGCGGGGGCGACGCGGGCCAGCCAGGTACTGCTGATCGACCAGGTGGTGACCGTCTGGGACACTTCGCAGCGGAGCTGGACCAGCCCACTGGTCAGCAGGCGGGGGAGCTGCCGGCGCACGGTGGCGGGGTTGCGGCCGGTGACACGCGCGATGTCCGCGGCGGTGCGGCGGCCGTCCTCGGCGAGTGCCTCGATGAGCGGCCCGGCGTCCGGCGGCGGCATCGTCCCGGGAACGGTTCTGGTCGTCTGTGCCGCTGCCGCGAAGCCCTGGGTCTCCCGCTGGTCGAGGGCGTCGAGCCGCCAGTTGCTGACGTCGCGGTGTACGGCCGTGCACACCAGGGTGCGCTGCCGTTCCAGCCCCGGGACGGTGGGCATCTCGTCGAGGACGAGCCGGGTCAGTTCGGGGAGGTCCCCGGTGCGGACGGTGAGCATCAGGTCGCGCCCGCGGGCGGACTCCTCGATGGTGAGCACACGCCGGTCGGCGCACAGGGTTCGGATGACATCGGAGCGTGTCCCGGGGACGCAGTCGATCTCGACGAGTGCGAAGACCATGCCGAGGTAGGAGCCGCTGCGGTGCGCGGTCATCCAGGCCAGGCCGGCGGACCACAGCCGTTCGAAGCGTGCGGCCAGCGCGGGCGGCGTCGAGTCGAGGATGCGGGCTGCCTCGGCCCAACTCACCCTGGGGGCGATCTGCAGACCGTGCAGCAGTTTCAGATCATGTTCACTGACCATCGGATCCGTCCCGGTATCTGTCACGGATCATCTCCTTCGTAGCTGATTGATGCACGAATCCATGGATCTCACCAGACTGACAGCACACCGTCGGAAACTCCTCAGGCAGTCTCTCGGCGCAGGAGAGGAACGAGATGCCGATAGGTGGGGACACGTGGGCTCCCGGTGGTGACCTGGCCGAACAGCTCGTCATTCGTCCCGTCACGGCCGCCGACGTGGCGTCGGTCGGTGAGATCTACGCCTATTGCGTCGACCACACCACGGCGGTGACGCCGGCGGAGGTCGCGCCGTCCGACGAGGTCTGGCGGCGGCGGACTGCCCCTCTCACCTTGGCCGGCACCGGCTACCAGCGGGGCGGCTGGGTCGACCTGGTTCCGACGCAACGTGATCTGTGGCATGACCCGGCTTGAGCTGAAGCACTTCCGACTGCTGCTGGCGATCGCCGACGCCGGCTCGCTGTCGGCTGCCGCCAAGCAACTGGGCTACTCGCAGCCGGCCATCACGCAGCAGGTTCGCCAGTTGGAACGCAGCATCGTGAAGACGCCGCTGCTCGTCCGATCCCGCAGCGGGGTGCGGTTCACCATGGCGGGCGAGGTGCTGCTGCGCCGCGGTCGCGCGATTCTGGACGTGGCCGCGCTCGCCACGGCGGAGGTGGAGGCGATCGTGGGGTCGCAGGTGGGGCAAATCCGCGTCGCGAGCTTCCCCAGCGCGGTGTCCACCCTGCTGCCCGGAGCGCTGGCGGCCGTGCGAACCGTCCATCCCGGGATGTCGTTCTCCCTGGTCGAGGCCGAGACCGAGCGGGCGCTGGAGTTGCTGCGCCGGGGCGAGTGCGACCTCGCCGTGGTCTACGAGTGGGTGGTCGACGCCGACGGCCCGCGTCCGGGGCTTGAGCCGGCCGCCGGGGCGATGCGCCGCACCCTGATCGACGAGACCGTGTACGTGGCCCTGCCGGCCGGCCACGCCTGGGCGGAGCAGAGCCGGGTGCGCCTCGCGGACCTGGCCGGGGAGGTGTGGATCGCCGGCTGTCCGACCTGCCGGCGAAACCTGCTGGACCTGTGCGCGCGGGTCGGTATCAGCCCGGTGATCGGGTTCGAGACGGACGACTACGTAGCGGTGCAGCGGCTGGTCGAGTCGGGCCTCGGGGTCGCGCTGCTCACCGATCTCATGGTCAGCGCGGCCCCCGGACGCGACCGGCTCGTGCTGCGGCCGGTGCTGCCGCTGACCAGGCGGGTGGTCAGTGTGGTGGCGTCGAAGGACGCACTGCGGACACCGGGAATCCGGCATCTGATCGCGTGTCTGCGGGACACGGCCGATTCCCGGGCGTTCGGCCCGGAGACCGGCCGTGCGTACCGCTCGGCCAGGAGCTACCGCTCGGCGGTCATCGGCACGTGCTGACGCAGGTGCCGCCGGTGCCCGGGTCACGACAGCGAGCTGGTGCTCACCGCCGGCGCGGTGGGCCCGAGACGGTCGACGGCCGACGGCGGTTGCCGGAAGAAGAAGCTGATCAGGATGGCGAAGGCCGGGCCGGCGGCGAGCGTGGCGAAGGCGAGCGGGAACGAACCGGTGCTCGCGTAGACCCCGCCGACGACCACGGGGACGATCACACTGCCCAGCTGCCAGACCGCGTTGATCGTGCCGGCCGCCGTGCCGATGAAGTCGAGCGTGGCGAAGACCTGGGTCAACGCAGCGAGCACCGGACTGTAGGCGTTGGAGCCGATACCGAGGAGGAGGGCGAGGACCAGTGCCTGCGAGTAACTGCCGGTGAATCCGAAGCCGAGCAGTCCCACCGCGAAGAGGGCCAGGGTGATGACGGCGAGCCGTGGCAGGTTGGCGTCGGGGCGGCGGATGAGCAGGCCGATGACCGGCTTCACCACGAGCGACGTCGCGGAGAAGATGATCACAACGACCCCGGCTTGCTCGCCGCTGATCTGCAGCCCCTCGATCAGCAGGTTGTTCGCCCAGGTGAGGAATCCATAGGTACCCCACAACGCTCCGAAACCAGCGGCGCAGACCAGCAGCAGATCACGGTTGGTGAGCACGAGACGGAAGCTTGCGACGACCGTCGGGCGGCCGGCCCGGTCCGCGGCGACCGTGGTGGGTCCGGGCCGGACCCACGCGTAGGCGAGGAGTGCCATGACCATCGTGATCGACCCGAAGAGGTAGTACGACGACCGCCAGCCCCAGCCGTCGATCAGGCCGGGGACGACGGCATTGGCGATGACGGTGCCCAGGGACAGGGCGCCGAGGAACACACCCACGACGAACCCCCCCTCCCTCCTGTCGAACCACTCGGCGATGCTCCGCATCCCTGCCGCGTAGTCGACACCGGCGAAGAGTCCCGTGATTCCTTGCAGGGCCACACCGAGGGCGAACGAGTCGGTCAGGCCGAAGCAGATCATCGCGGCGCCCGCTCCGAGACCGCTGAAAGCCAGGACCCGGCGCGACCCGAACCGGTCGATGAGGAATCCGCCGCCGGCGTTCGAGAGGACGTAGCCGATGTAGTAGCCGGTGGCGAAGACGCCGAGAGCTCCGAGTGGGACCGCGAGTGACTTGCCGACGGCAGGTGACGCGGGTCCCCAGGCCGATCGGTCGACCGAGGTCATGGTGTACACCAGGCAACACATGGTCAGTACCACCCAGCGATACCGGGCGCTCGGCTGGGTCATCCCTCTGTCTTGCATGGAAACTCCAGAGTCAGCATTGATCGAGGAAATGGATGAGCACCCGGGTCCCGAAGCGGAGGGACGCGACCGGGACACGTTCGTCGATTCCGTGGAAGAGCGAGGAGAACGACAGGTCGGCCGGTAGCCGCATCGGCGCGAATCCGTAACCCTGGATGCCGAGCCGGCTCAGGGCCTTGTTGTCGGTCGCGCTGGAACTGCAGAACGGCAGGAAGCGGGCATCGGGGTCCTCGGCGCGGACCGCGGAGCGCATGGCGTGGACGAGCGGGACGTCGAGCGGGGATTCGAGCGCCGGCGTCTGTTTCTCGATGGTGACCTCGACCCGGTCGCCGGCCAGTTCGCGGATCGTGCCGACCACCTCGTCCTCGTGGCCGGGCAGGATCCGGCAGTCGAGAACGGCCTCCGCGAGTCCGGGCACCACATTGGTCTTGTAACCGGCGTTCAGCCGGGTGATGTTCACACTGTCGCTCCGGGCGCCGGCCACCCTGCCGTAGGACTGGCCGAGAACCTCCCTCAGCCGCGCCTCCTGCTCCTCGGCGGACAAGGTGTGCAGCGGGTGGCCGGTGAGCGATCCGATGCCGTCGATCATCGCCTGAACGGAGGCGAGGTGACGGACGGGCCAGTGGTGTCCGGCGATCCGGGTCAGTGCCGCGAGGAGCCGGACGACGGCGCTGTCCGGGTGGGGGAAGGACCCGTGTCCGGGCTTCCCGGTGGCGCGCAGCCTGATCCAGCACATCCCCTTCTCCGCTGACCTGAGCACGTAGGCCCGTTGGTGGCGGTCCGGGCCGGTGGCGAGGTCGATGCTGAACCCGCCGCCTTCGGTGACGGCCTGGTCGCAGCCGTCGAACAGCTCGGGATGGTGGGAGACCAGCCACTGCGCGCCGAAGGTGCCGCCGTCCTCCTCGTCCGCGAAGAACGCGACCACCAGATCCCGCGGTGGCGTACGGCCCTCCCGGACGAGATGGCGTACGGCGGCGAGGACGGCACCGTCGGTGCCCTTCATGTCGATCGAGCCACGGCCCCAGAGGACGCCGTCGATGATGTCGCCGCAGAACGGGTCCACGCTCCACTCGTCCGGGTCGGCCGGGACGACGTCGAGATGTCCGTGCACGACCAGGCCCCCTCGGGTGCGGTCGGCGCCGGGGATCCGGACGACGACGTTGGCGTGGCCCGGTCGGCTCTCCAGGACGGTGGGGGTGAGGCCGACCTCCCGCAGACGTTCGGCGACGTACTCGGCGGCCTCCGGTTCCCCGCGGGAGTGGCCGTCGCCGAGGTTGGTGGTGTCGATCCTGACGAGGTCCTGGGTGAAGGCCACCGCTTCGTCCTGCGCCCGGCTGATCGCGTCGGTCACGGTGGTCACGCGCTGGTCACCTCGAACCGTCCGGTCGGGCCGGTGAAGACGGCCCGCAGCCCGAAGGCGGACGACGGGACGACCGGTACCGCCGCGCCCAGCCGGGCCAGGGCGGCGCCGGTGCCGGCCGCGTCGGGGCTGCGCACCTCGAACTCCTCCAGGGTGAGGACGGGTTCGAGCCGGGTGGACGGGTGTGTGCTGGTGCCCCAGTCGATGAGGAACGGCTGGCATCCGGCGAGGGGCAGCGGCTCCCGCCGGGTGAGGCGCCAGGCGAGTACGTCTCCGGACGGGGTGGTGCGGGCGGCGTCGTGCACGGTGCCGATGTCGATCCCGTCGGCCGCCGCCCGTGCCACCTGGGCGTCGAAGTCGGCGGGGCGGACCGCCCAGGTGTGCAGCCGGAAGGACGTGACCGTGTGCACGTCGAGCCCGAGCCGGTCCATGGCCGACGTGTCCTGCTGCGGGTCGGGGCCGATGATCTCGATGTAGGTCTGGCTCCCGGGGGCATCGGCGTTGGTCATGCCGACCAGGTGGTTGGCGGTGCCCCGGTTCGGGTGGCTGCCGCCGGGCACCGGTTGGACGCCGCAGAGCCCGGCGAACCGGCGCACGCCGTCGGCGAGGTCGGGGCAGGCGATGACGAGGTGGTCCAGTGTGGCGGGGAGGGTCATCGCTCTGCTCCAGGTCGCGAAGGGGGGTGCGGCAGTGGGTTCGGGAGCGGTCGCCCGTCCCGCGGGGGAATGCCGTCCGCAGCCGTGCCGAGCCGGTCGAGCGCATCGGCGGTCAGCCTCGCCCGGTCCGGCTTGTTGGTCGGCGAGAGCGGGATGTCGGTGACGATCCAGACCCGGCGGGGATGGGCGAAGGGCTCCAGGTGCGCGAGGACATGCCGCTTGAGGTCGTCCTCGGTCGCGTCCGCGGCACCGGACAGGGTCACGAAGGCCACCGGCTTGCTTCCTCTGGCCTCGTCGGGCACGCCGACCACGACGGCCTGCGCCACGGCCGGATGCGCTTCGAGTACGGATTCGACGGCGCGCGGGTAGACGTTCTCACCGCCGGTGCTGAACACGTCGTCCTCCCGGCCCTCGAAGAAGTAGAACCCGTCGTCGTCCACCCGGAAGATGTCGTTGGTGTGGTGGAAGCCGTCGGCGGTCACCGGTGGGACGATGTCCGGCCGCTTTCGGTAGCCCTTCATCAGTGCGGGCGTGCGCACCTCCAGCACGCCGCGCCCGGTGACCGGCCTGCCGTCCGCACCGACCAGCCGGACATCCACGGCCGGATGGGCGGTGCCGACCGAGCCCCTCGGCGTCGGGCGGCCGTCGGGGTGTCCGCGGAAGACGATCGGGCCGGATTCCGTGGTGCCGTAGCCGAACGTGATCTCGGCCCCGGGGAACCAGGCGCCGAGCTGCCGGAACAGGGCCGGGGCGGCGGGTGCCGAAGCCATCGCGATCCGCCGGACGGAGGTCAGATCCAGTCGGCTGCGGAGACCGCTGTGGCGGGCCAGCATCGCGAACATGGGCGGCACGCCGCTGAGGTTGCTGACCCGGTACCGTTCGACCGCGGTCAGGAAGGCGCCGGGTTCGAAACGGGGCAGCAGCACGATCGTGCCGCCCGAGGCGAGCAGTCGCTGCGTGTTGGTCAGCGCGTTCATGTGGTACAGCGGTGCCGACACCAGCGTCCGGGAGTGGGCGCCGGGATTGTCCACGATGGACTGGTCGATGACCCACAGGTGGCCGGCCTGGGTGAGCTCGACCCCTTTGGGCTGCCCCGTGGAGCCCGAGGTGTAGAGGATCATCGCCAGCTCGTCCCCCCTCGGCCGGTGGGACGGGAACGGCCGCGGCGTCAGCTCGTGCAGGAGTTCCAGCGGAATCGTCTCGACCCCCTGCCGCTCCAGCAGTTCGCGATGCGCGACGTCGGCGAAAGCGAACGCCAGATCGGCATCGTCGGCCACGAAGGACATCCCCTGGGCGGGCAGCCGGTGGCTGATCGGCACGGGCACCCCACCGGCCCGCTGCACCGCGTAGAACGCGATGATCCAGGCGGCGCTGTTCTCCCCGAGGATGCCGACCGACCGGCCGGGCTCGATCCGCTCCCGGACCAGCGCGGCGGCCGACTCCATGGCGGTGTCCACCTGCCGGTACGTCAGGCTGCGTCCGTCCGCGGCCTGGATGATCGCCGGCTGGTCCGGGCTGTCGTGGCAGATCCGCTCGCCCTGGTTCCGTCCGTCCACGCCCTGTCTTCCCTCCTGGCCGGTCATCCGGCGGTCCTGGTGAACGACGCGTAGGTGCCGCGGCCGACCGCGAGGGTCCTGCCGTCCGCGTCCAGGACCTCGGCCTCGGCGAAGGTCACCGAGCGGCCCTGCTTCAGCACCCGGCCGACCACGGTCAGATGGCCCGGCTGTGCGGCACGCAGGTACTGCACGGAGAAGTCCAGCGTCGGGGCGGTCTGCCCGCCGGCGCACGCGATCGCCCAGTCCGCCGCCAGATCGAGCAGGGCGGCGACGATGCCGCCGTGCGTGGTGCGCAGGCTGTTGCCGTTGGACCATTCCTCGCGCCAGGAGGCCCGCAACCGCAGTTGCGACGCATCCGCCGTCAGCACCCGCAGACCGAGCCAGGTGTGAAACGGCGAGCGACGAATCCTGGCCTCCAACTCGGCGGTGTCGACGCCGGACGGTGCCGTTCCCGGGTTCACGAGGCCGCCCACGGGTCGATCACGATCTTGCCGACGACCTGGCGGTCCTCCACCCGGTGCAGGCCCTCCACCGCGCGGTCGAGCGGCAGCACGTCGTCGATGAGCGGCACCATCTCACCGCACGCCACCATGTCCAGCAGCGCGACGAAATCCTCGGTGGCGAAACCGTTCGAGCCGATGATCTGCAACTCGAAGGACCAGACGTAGCGCAGGTCCTCGACCGGGTCGAAACCGGCGGTCGCGCCGCAGGTGAGGATCCGGCCGCCGCGTTTCGCGCTGCGCAGGCTCGGCCGCCAGGTGTCCCCGCCGGTGAAGTTGACCACCACGTCGACGCCGCCGTCGTAAGTGCGGCGGCTCGGTTTTCCGAATCGCTCCCAGACCCATCGGTCGAATTCTTGCGCACGGTAATTGACGTATTCGTCGGCGCCGATGTCGAGCATCCGCCTGCCTTTTTCCTCGGTGCCCACCGCGGCGATGACATGCGCGCCGAGCTGCCTGGCCAGCAGTACCGACGCCGTACCGACGCCGCCGGAGGCGCCCAGGATCAGGACCTTGTCGCCGGGACGGACGGCTCCCTTGCCGATGATCATCCGGTGCGCGGTGCCGTAGGCGATCGGCAGTGCCGCGGCCTGGGCGTCGGTCACCGCGTCCGGTACCGGGATCAGCAGGTCGGCGTCGACGGTGGCGTACTGTGCCATGCCGCCGTCGTACATCTCGCCGATGAGCCCCCGCACCGGGTCCGACGGGTGCACCATCATGCGCTCACCGGGCCGCGGGCCCGTGACGTCCGCGCCGAGTTCCTCGACCACCCCGACCACGTCCAGACCGACGATGACGGGAAAGGGAATCCTGATGCCCGGCATTCCCCGGACCGTGAAAATGTCGTGGTAATTGAAAGAGCTGGCCGTCACACGCAGCAGAACCTGTCCGGCTGACGGCTGTGGACGGGCGTGGTCATCGACCAGCTGCAATGAGTCGATGGTGCCGTGCTCGCGGAGGGTCAACGCGCGCATGGTTGCCGTCATGGCCGACTACCCCAATTCTGTTCACTGGTGACATGTGCTGCGTAAATAAGATCTTGAGTGTCCCCAGCGAATCAAGTCACAATATTTGATGGTGCTCATAACGCGGTCTTATGGTCGTATCGATAATGGAGTGGCTCTTATGCAGGGGCGGTCTTCGACTCGAAAGAGGCACTGTGTGTCCGGTTCGCGGGAGGTATCAGACGGCGGCGAAACGCCGGCTGCCGTCCGCGGCGATGATGCGGCCGAAGCGCATGCCGGGAAAGTGGGCGGCGACCAGCAGGTCGTCGGCAGCAGCTCAGCGGGGCCAGGCGCAGTGCAGGCGGCAGGCGGCAGGCGGCAGGCGGCAGGCGCGGAGTCGGCCTCGGCATTCACCGAACCGTTCGGGCGTGGCACCGCACGCGTACCCACCGGCCATGCGGGCTTCGGCCTCGGCCCGGCCGTCGTCAAGGCCATCACCCAGGCACACGACGCCGTGTCGGTCAGCCTGGCACGCTGTCGTGGTGGATCGCACCGGGTATGCCCGTCAGTGGCCTGCCACTGCCGCCGCGACGCAGCGCCACGATCTCGGCGGCGACGGAGACGGCGGTCTCCTCCGGTGTGCGTGCGCCCAGGTCCAGGCCGATGGGCGCACGCAGTGGGGCGATCTCCGCTTCGGTGAGCCCGGCCTCACGCAGCCGACGGCACCGCTCGTCGTGGGTGTGCCGGGAGCCCAGCGCACCGAGGTAGCCCAAGGGCCGGCGCGATGCCTCGACCAACAGCGGCACATCGAACTTCGGGTCATGGGTGAGCACGCACACGACCGTACGGCGGTCCGTCCCGGTTGCGGCGAGGTAGCGGTGCGGCCACTCGACGACGACCTCGTCGGCCTGGGGGAACCGTTCCGGCGTGGCCATCACCGCCCGCGCGTCGCAGACCGTGACCCGGTACCCGAGAAACCTGCCGATGCCGACCAGTGCCGCGGCGTAGTCGCTCGCGCCGAAGACCAGCATGCGCGGCGGCTCGGTCCATGACTCGACGAAGATCTCCACATATACGTCCGGGCCCGCGGCCACCGACCCGCACCCGGTGTCGAACCGGCGGCGTCCGGTCTGGCCTCGGTCGAGCATCGCGCGTGCCTCGGCGCAGACGACGGAGTCGAGCGCGGCATCACCAGTGCTGCCCACGGACCGTTCCCCGAACACCGCCACCGCATGTCCCAACCGGGACTCGGGTCCGTCGATCACTCTGACCAGCGCGACCGGCTCACCCGAGTCGGCCGCCTCCAGTGCGGCCACCACCGCCGGCTGCTCGCTCGGGACGATGGGCTGGACGAAGACCTCCACTTCGCCGCCGCAGGTCAGGGCGGCGGCGAACGGGTCGTCGTCAACGGAGTCGAAGCGTTCGCGGAGCGGGCGGCCCTCGGCCAGCGCCTGTTGCGCCAACTCGTAGACCGCTCCTTCCACACAGCCCCCGGAGACGCTTCCCAGGGCGCGCCCGTCGGCGTGCACCGCCAGGGCGGCTCCTGGCTCGCGGGGCGCGCTGCCCCGGACCCCGGTCACCGTGGCGACCGCGAAAGGTTCGCCCGCCGCAACCCATGGGGCCAACTGTTTCGCGATGTCGTACACGGGTCGTCCTCCGATCCACCGGTGCGGGGTGCCCGGTGCACAGCATGTGTCAGAAAGCATCCGCCGTCCCCGGCGTCTGCCGCGGCGTCGTCGCGGGGCCGCGGCGGCTCGATGCGGGGCCGCGGCGGTTCGTTGCGGGGCCGAACGCTTCAGATGAGACCTGATCAGGTCTCATCGGGTCGGATCAGATCGCGGTACGGCCGCCGTCGACGGCGAGGACGGCACCGGTGATGTAGGAGGCTTTCGGCGAGGCGAGGAACGCGATGACATCGGCGATCTCTCCGGCTTCGGCGGCTCGGGCCAGGAGCGTCTCCTCGCCGAACGCCGCGATGCGCTCGCGGGACGTACCGGTGTATGCCGGGCCGGCCGCAACGGCGTTGACGCGTACGCCCCGAGGACTGAACTCGACGGCCCAGGAACGCGTCATCGCGGCGAGCGCCGCCTTGGTCGCGCTGTAGGCCGCTCCGCCGGCCACCCCGATCCGGCCGACCATGCTGCCGAGGTTGACGATGCTGCCCGAGCCGCGCTTCGCCATCTGCGGTGCTACGGCGGCGACCAGGTAATAGGCGGACTTGACGTTGGCGGAGAAAATCTGGTCGAAGACGTCGGGCTCAAGGTCCTCGGTCGGGCCGAACCAGGAGTACCCGGCGTCGTTGACCAGGACCTCGACGCCCGCTTCGGCAGCCGCGGCGGCCAGCGTGCGGATCTGCGCGAGGTCCGTGAAATCAGCGGCGATGAAGCGGGCCTGCCCGCCCTGTGCGGCTATCGCGTCGACGACGGCGTTGCCGCGCTCCTCGTTGCGTCCGTGGACGATGACCGAGAACCCGTCGGCCGCGAGCCTCAGTGCCACTTCGCGTCCGATACCGCTGGTCGCGCCGGTGACGAGGGCGACGGGGCGGGAAAGTTCGACTGCACCGTTCATGCCTGCTCCTGGTGGTTTTCCGTGGATGGCTTCTCGGCGGTGCTGAGCGCGGCGAATACGCGCTGGGGGGACAGCGGAAGCTCGGTGATACGGACCCCGACGGCGTCCTGCACCGCGTTCGCGATGGCGGCGGCGAGCGGGATGATGGCTCCTTCGCCCGCGCCCTTGGCGCCGAGCCGGCCGGGGCCGTGGCCCTGTTCCTGTGTGAGGGAGACGAAGCGCTCGGGCAGGTCCTCGGCGAGCGGCACCCGGTAGTCGAGGGCCTCCCCGTTCAGGAGGACCCCCTCGGGGGAGAAACGCATCTCCTCGAACAGCGCCTGCGCGTACCCCATGATCGCGCAACCCTCGTCCTGCCCGCGGCAGGTGAGGGCGTTGATGGCCTTGCCGACGTCGCTGGACACCACGAGCTGAAGCACGGTGACCTTGCCGGTGTCGGGGTCGACCTCGACTTCGGCGCCGGCCCAGCTGTTCTCCCAGAAGACGCTCTCCGCCACCAGCGGTGCGTCCGGGGTGACCACGGCCTTGCAATAACCCTCGCCGGAGAACTCGAACCCGGTGTTCCCGAAGGCGGCCGTGATCATGGGCGCCAGCGGTGTCACCTCGTCGCCGAGCCGCACGGCCCACCCTTCCAGGGTCAGGTCGTCGGGCTTGCAGTCCAGTTGTCCGGCGGCGAACGCGAGGACCTTGTCGCGAGCGTCCTCCGCCGCGAACTGCACGGCCTGCCCCATGACCGCCACACCGGACGACGCGTTCGTGCCGTGGTCGAAAGGTGTGGCGTCGGTGTTGACGGGTGCGTACCCGACCTTGTCCCGTGGGCAGCCGAGCACGTCGACGACGACCTGGGTGAGCGCCGTGTGCGCGCCCTGACCGATCTCGATCGTGCCGCAACTCAGGTAGACGTCGCCCGAGGAGGCGATCTTCACCCGGGCCGTCGCCGGTTTGTTCATGCCGCCGCCGTCCTTGAGACTGGCGGCCAGGCCCATGCCGCGGTTCGGGAGGCGTTCGCGTGTGTGGTAGCCGAGTTCGTCGGCCACCACGTCGAGACCCCGGGCCATGTCGCTGTCGACGCTGCTCTCACCTGGGAGGTAGGGCTCACCGAGGGCTTTGAAGTTCTTGATCCGCAGCTCGTAGGGGTCGATGCCGAGCCGGCGGGCGATCATGTCGACCTGGCTCTCACTCGCCCAGGCCACCTGGGGCGCACCGTACCCACGGAACGGTCCGGCCGGTGTCGTCGTCGTCATGACGCACTCGCAGGACGTCCTGATGTGCTTCCACCGGTAGGCCCCGGGCATCCGGTAGCCGGACTTCTGGGCCACCAGGGGGCTGGCGTCGGAGTAGGCGCCGGAGTCGAGCAGGATCTTGCTCTCCCGCGCCACGAAGGTCCCGTCCGCCCGCACCCCCGTCGTCACCGTCACGACCGCCGCGTGCTGGCTCATGGTGAGAAAGCCCTCTTCAGTGGTGAGGCAGAACCGCACCGGACGGCCCGACAGCCGAGACAGCAGGATCGCGATCGGCTCGGTGCGGCAGTTGTTCTTCGAGCCGAATCCGCCGCCCACGTAAGGGACGTTGACCCGGATCTTCGACTCGGTCGTGCCGAGGACCCGTGCGAGTTCCTTCCGTAGCGGGAACGGATTCTGGGTCGAGCTCCAGATCTCGATCCGGTCGCCGCGCACATCCGCGACGGTGACGAACGGCTCCAGATGGAAGTGGTTGCTCCGGGAATAGCGGAAGGTGTCGGTGAAGATGTGGTCGCATTCGTCCCAGGCGCTGTCGGGGCCGGTTTCGTACTGGAACTCGTAGCACACGTTCCGCCGGGGCCGCAGCGTGGCGGTCACGCCCGGCCCGAAGGGCGGGACGACGCCGGGTGGCGCTTGTTCGAACAACTCGGACGCGTCGGGGGACAGGGCGGTGCCGATGTCCGGAAGGCTCGGGAGCACCTCGTACTCGACCGTGATCCGGGCGAGGGCGGCGAGCGCCGTTGCCTCGTCCTCCGCCGCGACAGCGGCCACCACGTCCCCGACGTACCGGACCTTGTCGATCGCGACCACGGGCTGGTCCTTGACGAAGTAGCCGTATGCGGACACGCCGTCCAGATCGTCCCTGGTGAGGACCGCGTGCACACCGGGCACCGCGCGGGCGCGCGAGGCGTCGACCGAGATCAGGCGGGCGTGTGCGTGCGGGCTGCGCAGTACTTTGGCGTGGAGCATGCCGGGCAGCCGGATGTCCGCGGTGTACTGCGCGGCGCCGGTCACCTTCGGGGGCCCGTCGACGCGCGCAGGTGTGGAGGCGGATTCAGTCATGTGCTTCCTCTTCGAGGAGTTCGGCCGCACGACGGACCGATTCGATGATCATCTGGTAGCCGGTGCACCGGCAGATGTTCGAGGAGATCCAGGACCGGATCTGCGACTCGTCGGGGTCGGGGTGTTCACGAAGCAGTGCGGTGGCCAGCATGATCATGCCGGGGGTGCAGTAACCGCACTGGAAGCCGGCCCGCTCGGCGAAGGCGCGCTGCACCGGTCCGAGCACGGTCTCGCCCTGCCCGTTCACCTGTGCCTGGCCGTGTACGGTCTCGACGTCGGAGCCGTCCACGGCGAACGCGAACAGGCTGCAGGATGCCGACGGGGTGCCGTCGACCAGGACGGTGCACGCACCGCAGACACCCCTCTCGCAGGACGCCTTCACACCGGTCAGCCCGTAGCGCTCGCGCAGGAGGTCCAGAAGCGCGGTGTTCGGCGCGGCGGCCACGGCCCTGTCCTGGCCGTCCAGTCGGAAACAGATCTCCACGTGGGCGCTCACCGAGCGTCCTCCTCTCGGGTCGGTTCGACGGGCCGCGCGGTCCGGGCCGCCCGGTCGGCGTGGGCGGACAGCAGTCGGCGAAGCAGCACACCGGCCGCGTGGCGGCGGTAGCCGGCATCCGCGACGGCGTCGCCGATCTCGTCGGGCAGCAGCGCGGCGATGTCCGACGGGTCGGTACCGAGCGGCGCTTCGACGGTGAAGTGACGCTGCATCTCCGAGCCGACGCTGACCCGTACGGAATCACCTCGCACAGAGTCACCTGGTACGGAATCACCTGGTACGGAATCACCTCGTACCGAATCGCCCCGCACCGAATCCCCCCTTGTCGAACCGTCCCGTACCGATTCCGTCCGCACTGTGGCTGCCACGGTCAGCAAGGGGCGCAGCGACCGCTCGTACCCGAACCAGGTCCGGGGAACATCGGGGACGGTGACGGCGCGGAGCAGCGCGCCGGGCGGTACCCGACGGTCCCAGACATCGGCGACGGACAGCAGGCAGAGTCCGTCCCGGCTGACGAATTCGAGCTCGGCGCCGAGTGATTCGAGGATCAGCGACATCTCGTACCGGGTGCGGCGCGCCATCACATTGCCCCCGATCGTGGCCCGCTGCCGGATGCGGTGGTTGGCGATCTGGCGCCAACCCGCCGCCAGGCCGGGCAGCGCCGCGACGACCGCGGGGTGGCGGGCGCCCGAGTGGTGCGCGACGGCGGCGCCGATCGTCAGTGTGGCGCCGTCGAAGTCGATCTCACGCAGCTCGGCGACCTTGTCGAGGCTCACCAGCGTCGCGCAGTCGAGCCCCTCGCGGAACTGGGCGAAGAGGTCCGTGCACCCCTGCGCGTAGACCGCGCCTTCGGCGGCCCCGGCGGCGACCGCCTCGGCAACCGTCCGAGGCTGTCGCAGCTCGAAATCGGGGATCGTGCGCTGCGTCGGCGCGAGAAGCCCCTGGGAAACACATCGCATACGTCCTCCAGTCCGCGATTCGGCGCGGGCCGCCTTTCGGGGCCGCTCAGCCATGCGTCGGCACGGCGAACGGCGGTTGCTCACGTGCTCGGTCGGTGCACTCGTACGTCGGTGGTCGATCAGTTGCCTGACAGGTCACGCAACTGCCTGACAGGTCACGCAACCTGCCTGACAGGTCATCAGGTGCCTGACGGGTCACGTCCGCTGTCTGCGGGCGGTCAGGGCGAAGGCGGTGTTGGCGACGAGCCCGACGAGCAGCACCACGACGCCGATGAGCGCGGCGATGCTGTAGCCCGAGTTCGCCGGGACGGTGTGCCCGGCGGGCATGGTGACGATGAGGGCGGTGGCGGACAGGGCACTGGCCATCGAGTAGCCGACGGTGCGGATGAGCTGGTAGAAGCTCATGGCACTGCCCGTCTCCCGCTGTGGCACGCCGGTCACGATCTGGACGGGGTTCACCGCGAACACACAGCCCACCCCGAAGCCCAGCAGGGCCATCGACACGATGATCTCCCAGTACGTGGTGCGGGCGAGCAGGAAATTCAGCACGGCGGCAACCAGGACCACACAGCTGACGACGATCACCCACTCCGGGGAGAAGCGCCTGGCCATCGGCCGAGCCACCTGGCCGGCGACCAGGCTGGCGAGCGAGTAGGGGATCAGCAGAAGCCCGGCGACCACCACCGGGGCGCCGAAACCGTAGCCCGCCGTCGCCGGGGTCTGCACGAAACGCACCACCAGTGACAGGAGCGGGTAGAAGCCGATCGAGACCAGCAGGACCGAGGTGTTGGCGGCCAGGACCGATCGGTGCCGCAGAAGCCGCAGGTCGACCAGCGGGTGTCGGCCGCGCAACTCGACGACGACCCACGCCGCCAACAGCAGGACCGAGACGGCCAGGACCGTCAGATCGACGGGTGAGGTCCATCCCCAGACAGGACCTTGGGCCAGCACGAGGAGCAAGCCGGCCACACCCAGGCCGAGGATCGCAGCACCGGGGATGTCGACGGGGGCACGTCGGTCCGGGCTTGCGGGCAGGGCCACGATCGCGGCCGCCAACGCCAGCGCGCCTACTCCGGCGCCGAACCAGAAGGCCCAGTACAGGCCCAGGTACTGGGCGATCAGGCCGACCAGCGGATAGCCGGCACCGATCCCGACAGCAGTGCTGATGCCGAGGATGCCGATGGTGCGGCGCGACTGCTCCGCGGGCAGGTTGTCCCGTGCGAAGGCGGTCGCCAGCGGCACGAGGCCGAGCCCCACGCCTTGCACGGCGCGGCCGACGAGCAGGACGGCGAGCCCGGCGGGTACGGCCGACAACACGCAGCCGACCATGACACAGGCCGCACCGGCGAGGGTGGCTGCCCTGCGGTGGTGTCCGTCACCGAGCCGGCCCATGATCGGTGCGGCGACCGCTCCGACGAGCAGGGTGACGGTGAGCGCCCACTGTGAAGCGGCCAACGACACCTGGTCCACCTGCACGATGGTGACCAGCAGGGGGGCGCCAAGGCTGGAGACGGCCGTGGACAGCCCGGCCAGAAACACCAGGACCGACACCAGCACCGTCGGGGAGACCCCGCGTGTTCGGCGGTGTGCGGTTCCCTCGGTCCGAATGAGGTCGGTAGGCGCCATGACACCGACGCTAAAGACCGCCTCCTTATGCTGTCCAAGACCAATTTTGCATATGCTGATAACTCAAGAGGAATGAGGAGCTCTGATGGACCTGCTACAGCTTCGCTATTTCCAGGCTGTGGCCCGACACGAGCACGTGAGCCGGGCTGCCTCCGAACTGCGGGTCGCCCAGCCGTCGTTGAGCCGTGCCCTGGCCCGTCTGGAGTCCGACCTCGGGGTGCCCCTGTTCGACCGTCGCGGGCGAAGACTGGTGCTCAACCGCTTCGGTGCCGCGTTCCTGGCCCGGGTGGACGCAGCGCTCGACGAATTGAGTCAGGGCCGCCGCGAACTCGATGACCTGACCGGGCTGGAGCACGGCGCCGTCGCGGTGGCCCTGGAAACGATGCTTCTGCTCCCCGATCTGCTGGCCTCGTTCCTGGCCGAGCATCCGGGCATCAGTTTCCAGCTGCGCCAGTCGCCGACCCCCGCCATGGCGGACCTGCTCCACGCCGGCCAGGTCGACTTCTGCCTGGCCTCACAGCCCGTTGACGACGAATTACTGGAGGTCATGGAACTCGCGAGTGCCGAAGTGCTGCTGGCCGTGCCGCTGACCCATCGCCTGGCCGGTCGCGAGGTGGCCCGCGTGGCGGACCTTGCCGATGAGGTTTTCGTCGGGACCCGCCGTGGGTACTGGCAGCGCGCGCTGATCGACCAGCTTTTCGCCCAGTCGGGCCGGCAGCCCGTCATCAGCTGCGAGAGCGACGAACCCGGCTCCATCCTTCCGCTTGTCGCCGCAGGTCTCGGGGTGGGGCTGGTGCCTGCCATGTCCCGGCAGAGCACCTCACGCCAAGGCGTGGCGTGGGTCCACCTCGACGCCCCCGATTGCCGGCACGGCCTGCGCCTGGTCTGGCGGCGTGGTGTCTACCTGTCGGCCGCGGCGCAGGCTTTCCGGGACGCGGCCATAGCCTGGTTTCGCGAGCCGACACGGCTGGCCTGAACGCGGCCGGTCGACGAAGCCCCGCGGGGTCGTGCGCCGCCCTCATGCCGTTCGCCAGGCGGGTATTTCACCCATGGCGGTCACCACCGTACGGCCGAGGGTGTGGTCGCGCATGAAGAAGCGCAGGAAGGCCGGGGTGCAGTCGGCCGGGACGCCCATGGACTCGACGTCGAGGGCGTACACCACGTGGACGAAGCGGTGCGGGCCGTGCCCGGCCGGCGGCGCGGAGCCGAAGCGGGCCGCGCGCGCGTCGTTGGGCAGCCGGACGGCGCTTTCGGGCAGGCCCGAGCCGGTGGCGTCGCCGGCTCCCTCAACTCGGTGACGGTGGCGGGGATGTCGACTCCCCGCGGTGAGCGTTCCTACCGATCTGCGGCGCTCGGAGGCTGCCACCGAACGCAACCTCGGGGCGGCGGTGCCGAGCAGGACGGTCAGGATGAGCGACGCCGAGGTTAACAGGTGGACGGTCGGGCAGTCCCGATGATCGACGGGGAAGCCGGGCCGGCCCGCCCGTTGATCCGGAAGACGAAGCGGCGGATCTCCTCGACGGTATAGCCCGCCTCTCGGATGGCCTGTTCGGTGTCCCGGGTGACGCTGCACCCGCCGCCGGCGAGCCCCCACAGCGGGTTGATGATCCGCTGCATGCGGAAGAAACGGGGGTTCTCGGAGCGGACGTGCTCGTAGAAGCGCAGTTCCCCGCCCGGCTTCAGGACCCGCCGGGCCTCGGCGAGTGCGGCGGGCACGTCGGGGACGGTGCACAGCACCAGGGAGAAGACCGCCGCGTCAAAAGTGCCGTGCGCCGGCAGTGCCTCGGCCCGGCCCGCCCGCACCTCCACCGGTACGACGGCCTTCGCGGCAGCCTGCTCGGCGAGCGCGCGCAGCCTCGGTTCCGGCTCGACGGCGACGATCTGCTCGACCTCCGGCGGGTAGTGGACGAAGTTCGAGCCCATCCCCGCACCGATCTCGACGACTCGGCCGTGGACGCCGGCCAGCATCTCTTGACGATGCTCGACCGAGCCGTGCGCCTCCGCGAAGGCGTTGATGTGTGGGTAGACGCGGGCGAAGAACGGATGGGAGACCGCTTGTCCTGCCATGACGTGCTCCTCGTCGGCAGCGGGGGTTGGCCGCCCCCACACTGTCAGCTAAGAAGGTTAGGAGTCCTGCCGGCGGGGTGTCCATCGCGGCGCACCGTCTTGCCGTGGGCGGTGGCCCGGTCGGGCCGGATCCGGGTGCCGATCTTCACTTCCACGACGGCCCGGAAGCTCTCGGTTGCCGCGTCGTCGTAGCGGGGTCCTGTCCGGCCGGTGCCCTTCCGAGGCCCCGACATGCCTGTCTCCCCGCGGAATCGGGACGAGGTGCCCGCTTCCTGCGGAACAACGGAAGTCGTGGATGCGGGCAGGCGGCCAAGACGACTTGTACGGCCGGCTGATACGCCCTACAGCGAGCCGTGGCCGCGCTGGTGCTCGGCGATCGGTGACGACCCGACCGGACCCCGAGTCGGTCCGTCCGCGCACAGCGGCAGGTCGGTGGGTCCGAAGAACGCATCGAAGGCGGGCGGACGCTTGGAGGGGGCCGTGCGGAGGTGGGACTGGTCAGTCGGTGTCCACTGATGAGCCTAAATGTCGCCGCGCTTGTCCGATTGTGACAATTTTACTCCGCAATGTAATTATTCTGAGTGGAATGGGTGTATCCCCTTGGAGTGCATAGTCCGTACCTGAGCCGAACAGTGGATCTCATGGACCGGGAACCCTTCACTCAGCCGCCGTCCGGCATCATCGAACCGTGTACGCGTGAGGGTGGCGCCATCGCGTCCGCACTGCTGGACGTCTACTACAGGCTGGGCGCGAGCACCTGTTCCGCCTACCTCCCGACCGAGAACCACCGTATGCTCGCCGCGTCCATGGTCGTGGACTCGCCCCTGAGCTTCGGCATCGCGGCCGGCTTCAACGTTGATGACCTGTGGTGGCCGACGACGTGGTCGTACCGTACGGGCAAGCTCATAGTGTTCGACGAGGCCGACATGTGGGAGGGCGCTCGCCGGTCGCCGCTGCCGATGCAGCTCACCATCCCGTTTCCCATGGCGGTGGCGTCCGTGCCGATCCGCACCGCGCGGAACCTGTTCGGCACGATCGGCCTGCGGTGGGTGCCACCGCGGCCGGTCCGGCACGAGGAGCGCGAGTATCTGCAGGCGGTCGCCGACCGGCTGGCCGCCGAGCTGGAGGAACTGGCCGGGGGAGCAGAAGCCGTCACGGCCCCCGTGGTCCCGGTGTTCATCCCGGCCGAACCGGAGCACGCCGCCGGTGACCCGGACCTGGGGCGGCGGCTGCGGGAAGCCGTCGCGATGGCGGCAGCCCGCAGCAGCTACCTGTACCAGTTGCAGCGGCTCGCCACGGAGCTGACCGGCGCGGCGCAGGTGTCCGACATCCTCGCGATAGTGCAGACCAGGGTCGTGCGGGCCTTCGGCGGCAGTGCCGCGGTGCTGTCCTTGGCCGAGAAGGCGCGGTTGCACGTGGTGGGGGCGGTCGGCTTGCCTCGCGAGGTGGTCCGCGACATCGAGGGGACGCCACTGTCGCGCCGCACTCCCGAGACCGACACGATCAGCACCGCCAGGGTCCGGATGTTCGCCTCGGGCGCGGAGTTGGCGCAGGCGTATCCGGACGTCAAGGTCGAGCTCGACCGGCGGGCGAGAGGTTACTTCCCCCTGCTGTACGGCGGATGTGTGATGGGCTGCTGCACCATCGAGTTCGCTGTGGCGCGGCGACCACTGTCGGCCGCGGAGACCGCGCTGCTGACCCTGATGCTGGAGCAGGTCGCGCAGTCCCTGGGGCGCGCCCGGTCTCACGAGGTCGAGCATGTTCTCACGCGCAGAATCCAGCGCACCTTGCTCCCCGGCGGCCTGCCGCACATTCCCGAGGCAGTCACCACTGCCCGTTACTATGCGGCGACCGAGGGTGTGGAGATGGGCGGCGACTGGTACGACGTACTGAACCTGCCCGAGGGGCGCATCGGCCTCGTGGTGGGCGACGTGGAGGGCCACAACCTGGAGGCCGCCGCACTGATGGGCCAACTGCGCAGCGCTGTGCGGGCCTACGCCGCCGAAGGGCACGCCCCGGCCATCGTGCTGGAGCGCAGCAATCGGCTGCTGTCGGGCCTGAACACCGACCTGTTCGCGACGTGCTGCTGCGTATGGGTCGACGTGGCGACCGGCGGTGCCGCGATCGCAAGCGCGGGCCACCCCGGGCCGCTCATCGGGCACCGCCACGACGTGCTGCGCCCGGAGCTGGTGGCCGGGCCGCCCCTGGGGGTCGATGCGTCGGCCACGTATCAGGAAGCGGCGGCCGAGCTGCGTCCGGGATCGGTGACCGCGCTCTTCACCGACGGCCTGCTGGATGTGCGGCGGCTCGGCTACGACGCCGCGGTGCAGCAGTTGGCCGGCTTGCTGACCGACAAAGGCGGCGAGGATCTGGAAAGGCTGGCCGACACCATGGTCGGCGGCGACCGCTCCCAGGAGGCCCGCGGCGACGACGCCGCCCTGGTGCTGATGCGGTACGAGGGCGGGCCTTCACGCGACCGGGCGCGGGTCGCGCGCATGTCGGTGCAGCGGCACGACCTGCACGGCGTTGCCCATGCCCGCCGCTTCCTCCGGGGCGTACTGCGAACCTGGGATCTGCTGCCGGCACTCGACGATATGGAGATCCTGGTCTCCGAGGTGGTGACGAACGCGCTGATCCATGCCCACAGTGAGGTGGACCTGCGGCTGCGCGCCTATCCGGACCGCATCAGGGTCGAGGTGCGCGACAGCGACCCGTACCCGCCGGTGCCGACCATGCTGCTCGACGACGAGGCGCGCAACGTGGAGGCCGAGTCGGGACGGGGACTACTGATCGTCGAGGCCCTCTCCGCGGCCTGGGGCAGCTCACCGGCGGGACGCGGGAAGACCACCTGGTTCGAGCTCGGAGTGCACGAGAACGAGCCGCAGGTGTGGGGGACCGCGCAGAGAGGGATCTGATCGGCCCGCGCGGTCGGGAACCGCCGGAGCGCCTGCCCGCGCTGCCGGCGGCGGGCGGTTCGCCTCGGGGCATGCGCTCGCCCGGGACCGTCTGGTCCGGGCCGACCAGGGCTGCTTCCGGGCCGGGAACTCAGGCGGTAACCGATCCCGCCGGCGATCGAGGCCACCACGAGCACAGGCAGGAAGTGGCAAGCCGCCGCCAGAGCCAGCAGGGCCATCGCGGCCACCGAGGCCGTCCCCCCGAGACGATCGCCGTCCGCACCGCCAGTCCCTTCGCCGGCAACGCCACCACGGCGATGACCGTGGCGAACACGGCGATGATCGACCCGTTCACCAGAGCGTTGTGGGAATGGATCAGGTCCTTGGCGATGTCGGCGCCCAGCGACATCATCACCGCTCCGGCCGCGTACGCCGCCGTCACCGCGAGCGCAGACGTGGAGAACAGCTTCCGCATCCCCGGAGCGATGACCGGCAGCCGTGGACGCCAGGCTTCCGGGGCGTCGGCCGCAGTGAGCAGCGGTGCCATGAAGGCGAAGCCGACGCAGGCGCGGCGCAGCTTGGAGCGCCGGGCGCCGCGGCCGGGTGGCACCGGTGGCGCCTTGGGGCGGTCGACTTGCAGGACGGCCATGGTTCACGCCCCCTCGGGGGCGGGCGCGGTCGGCAGCTTGCCGGACTTCAGTTCCTGCTGGAACAGCTTGTCCAGGCCCGCGCAGTAGTCCTTGGGGCTGAGGCTGCCGGTGAGGACCTTCTCCATCTGCTCGTAGATGTACGTGTCCGACTTCGCAGGCCAGAAGGTCCAGGTCGTGTATCCGATGTTCTTGGCCGTGCCCAGCTGCAAGTACTGGCGCTTGATCCGCGGGTCGATGTCCTTGGGAAAGTCCTTCTCGGCCATCTGAACGGGCGCCGGAGCCCCCTTCGCACCGGTCGCGGTCCTGTTGTAGCCGTCGATGAAGTGCTGCTGGAAGTACTTCTCGATGTCCTTGCTCGCGAACGCGTCCCAGAAGGTGATCCGGTTGCCGGAGGCGCCTGCCCCCGAGCCGCAGGCGGTCAGTGCGGTCGCGCCCAGGGCGGCGTTGTTGACGGTGTGCACCCAGGAGTAGTGGCCGTAGCGGGACCGGATGGTCGCGCACGCCGCCTCCCAGGTGTCCCCAGCCGTATGGCGGTCCAAGACGAACCGGACGGCCTCGGCCAGGCGGCTGCCGGGCGGGACACAGGTCAGGGACGTCTCGACGGCCTCGCGCGCGGTGCCGGTGAACGCGGCGGCCACCAGCGCGGCCGCCCACATCTCCCCGTACACGCCGTTGCCCGAGTGCGACAGTGCGGCGTCGGAGTCGATGTCGTCGTCGCGCGCGCTCTGCTGATCCGGCCGAGTGTGGTGTACGGCCAGAACTCACGCAGCTCGAAGCCTTCGGGCATCGGGTCAACGACAGGGACGTAGTCGCGCAGCGGGACTCCGACCAGCCCACCCCCTCGTGGACCGGGCCACCCAGTCCAGTCGCAGGCTACGGAATCTGTAGCCTGCGGGGGTGGATATTTCTCGCGAATCTCATGTCCCGCACACCTCGCGGAAGCGTCCCCGGGTCGGGCACATCCAGTTCCTCAACTGCCTGCCGATCTACTGGGGCCTGGCCCGTACGGGCAGCCTGCTCGATCTGGAGCTCACCAAGGACACCCCGGACCGGCTGAGCGACCTGCTGGCGGGCGGGGACCTGGACATCGG
>NZ_JBHJUV010000016.1:0-183426 GCF_042268025.1 Streptomyces sp. NPDC056161 | reverse complement strand
GGAACATCCCGCTTCGCTGGACGCTCCCGAAAAACATGACCAACCCCCATGAACCAACCCTGCCGGGATTGACGAAACAGATAGGGGCACCCCCCCTAACACCCCAACCCTGTACCACGAGGATGACCGAGACGAGGCGGCGGTACGACCTCTCAGGCGGACACGCGGGGCACCAGGTGCATCTTGAGCACTTCGGTGCGCGGGCCGGCGCCGCTGATCATCTCAAGCGCCAACTGGGCGGCGATCTGCCCCTCCTCGACGAGGGGTTGCGCGATCGTGGTCAGGGGCGGGGATGCGCTCGCGGCGATGGCGTGGTCGTCGAAGCCGACCACGACGACGTCCTCGGGCACGCGCCGTCCGGCGGTGTGGAGGGCGGCGAGTGCCCCGAGGGCGATGCGGTCCGACCCGGCGAGGATCGCGTCGACGTCGGGGTGTGACTCCAGCAGGCGGGCCGTCGCTGTGAGCCCGCCGGCGGTGTCCCAGTGGGTGTGCACGATGCGTGCTGCATCCAGCCGGGACCCGAGCACCTCCTCATACCCTCGCCGCCGGTCGCCGGTCGCCGGGTTGTCCGCGGGTCCCAGGACGGCGGCCACCCGCCGGCGGCCGGCCGCGACCACCCGCTCTGCGGCGAGGCGGGCCCCGCGCACGTCGTCGGAGTAGACCGTTGAGAAGACCCCCTCGTACGGCGAGTCGACGAGTTGCCCGCACAGGACCACGGGCAACCCGGTGCCCGCCAACGAGCCCAGCAGGTTGGTGCCCCGGTAGGGCGTGAGGTGGATGACCGCGTCGACCGACCGGCGGCCGAAGCTCCGCAGCGCCAGGGCGCGCTCCGACTCGCTGGACGCCTGGACGATGACCGGCAGGAAGCCGCTGCCCGTCAGTCCTTCTGCGATACCGCGCAGCATCCTGCCGTAGGTCGGGTCGTCGAAGAGTTCGTCCAGCGGTTCGGTGATCAGGACGCCGACCGTCTCCGCGCGCCCGGTGGCGAGGGCACGGCCGCGTGCGTTCATCACGAAGCCGGTCCGCGTGATCGCCTCCTGCACGGTGCGCTTCGTCTCGGCCGTGACGAGGTCCGAGTCGTTGATCGCGCGCGAGACGGTCGCGCGGGACACGCCCGCTTCGCGAGCTACGTCGGTGATCGTCACGGCGCGCGGGGCGCCGCGCCTGCCTGGTGGCATCGGTGACCTTTCCGCACGGGCGGGGACGCCCGTGTCCAGGACGGACTGAGCTGTACGGAGCTCAGTATCGCGCAGGCGGCCTGACGCGAGGTCGCCGTCGCACGGGACGGTGCGGGAGCCCCGTCACATCTCCACGACGTTGCTCCCATCAATGAAACCGGTTACATTCCGGAGTATGCCTCTCCACTTCGCGGATCCATCGACCGTCGGCGCCTCCGGCGCACATGACTGGGAGAACCCCGCCCTCACCGGCCGTCACCGGTTGCCCGCGCGGGCCTACTTCTTCGGCTACGACTCGGCCGAGGTTGCCGGGACCATGGACCGCCGGCTCTCGCGCGGGTTCGTCGATCTCACCGGGGAGTGGCGGTTCCGGCTCTTCGACCATCCCGCGCGCGTCCCCGCGGAGGCGCTGGCGTCCCCTGCCGACGGGTGGGACGTCGTCCGCGTGCCGCACCTGTGGCAGGTCGACGGGTACGGGCGGCTGCAGTACACCGACGAGGGCTACCCGTTCCCGGTCGACCCGCCACGTGTGCCCGCCGACGATCCGACCGGTGTGTACCAGCGCACCGTCGTCCTGCCCGAGGCCCCGCCCGGCGAACGCGTCGTGCTGCGGTTCGACGGGGTCGAGAGCTACGCCGAGGTGTACTGGGACGGCGCCTACGTGGGGATGACCAAAGGGTCCCGGCTCAGCGCCGAGTTCGACGTCACGGACGTGGCCCACGCCGGTGCGAACCATCTGGTCGTCAAGGTGCTGCAGTACTCGGACGGCACCTACCTTGAGGACCAGGACATGTGGTGGGCGTCCGGGATCTTCCGCGACTGCTATCTGCTGACCCGGCCCCAGGCGCACCTCGCCGACTTCCGTGTCCGCACGCACCGCCTCGCCGACGACCGCGCCGAGGTCACCCTGTCCGTGAGCGCCGTCGGACAGGCCGACATCACCTGGGAGGTGTACGACGGCGCGTGCCTCCTCGCGGCGCGGGCGGTCACGCCGGGCACCGACGCCACGGTGGTCGTCGAGGGTGTGCGCTTCTGGAACCCCGAGGATCCGTACCTGTACGACATGCGTCTCGTGGTGCGCGGCCCTGACGGGACCGTCGAGCACGTGCCCCACCGCCTCGGCCTGGCCGAGGTGACGATCGTGGACGGCCGTCTCCTGCTCAACGGCACGCCGTTCATGATGCACGGCGTCAACCGGCACGACCACGACGACCGCCGCGGGCGCGCCGTGGGCATGGCGCGTGTCGAGCGCGACCTGCACCTGATGAAGCAGCACAACATCAACGCCGTGCGCACCGCGCACTATCCGAACGACCCGCGCTTCTACGAGCTGTGCGACCGGATCGGTCTGCTGGTCGTTGCCGAGACGGACCTGGAGACGCATGGATTCGCGAACGTCGGCGAGCTGTCCCGGCTCACGGACGACGAGGCGTGGCAGACGGCGTACGTCGACCGGATCGAGCGGCATGTGCTGGCCCAGCGCAACCACGCGTCGATCGTCATGTGGTCCCTCGGTAACGAGTCGGGGTACGGGCGCAACATCCCCGCCATGTACCGCCGCTGCGCCGAGCTCGATCCCTCCCGCCCGGTGCACTACGAGGAGGACCGGGACGCCGAGGTCGTCGACGTCATCTCCACGATGTACTCCCGTGTCTCGCAGATGAACGACCTGGGCGAGCACCCCCACCCCAAGCCGCGCATCATCTGCGAGTACGGGCACGCGATGGGCAACGGGCCCGGCGGCCTCGCGGAGTACCAGCAGGTGTTCGAGGCGTGGGACAGCATCCAGGGGCACTTCGTGTGGGAGTGGTGCGACCACGGCCTCGTCGCGACCACGGACGACGGCCGCGAGTACCACTCCTACGGTGGCGACCACGGCGATGTCCCGAACAACGGCAGCTTCTGCATCGACGGCCTGGTCTTCCCGTGGCAGGAGCCGAGCCCCGGCCTCCTTGAGTACAAGCAGGTCATCTGCCCGGTACGCGTCGACTACGCGGACGGTGTGTGCACCGTGACGAACCGGCGGTGGTTCACCGACCTCGGCGACGTCGTCGTCGTCCTGGAGACACTGCACGACGGACGAGTCACCGCCTCCCGCACGCTCACCCCGGGCCCCGTGCCGCCCGGCAAGTCGTGGAGCGAGGCTGTGCACCTGGACGTCGCGGCGCACGGAGAGACACACCTGACCGCCCGCGTCCTGTCCACCGCCGCGCACGAGTGGGCGGCGCCGGTGCACGAGCTCGGCCGGTACCAGGTCGCGGTCGCCGACCGTCCCCGCCGGCCCGCGAGCGCCGCACCCCGCGGGGCCGTCACCGCCCAGGCCGAGGGCACCTCGCTCGTCGTCACGACCCCGGCGTCCGACCGGTTCACCGTCGACCTGCTCACCGGGGACCTGTCGTGGCGCAACCGCGAGCGCGAACTGTTCGAGGCCCCGCCCCGGGTCGGATTCTGGAAGCCCCGCGTGGACAACCACCGGCAGGAGGACGAGGAACTCTGGGCACCGCGGTACCTGTCGCTCATGCAGACATCGACGCGACACGTGTCATGGCGGGAGCAGGACGGTACCGTCGTCGTGAAGGTCTGTGCCCGCGTCGCGCCACCCGCCCTCGACATAGGCATGACGGTCGAGCTCACCTGGACCCTCACCGGTGACGGCGTGCGTCTCGCCGTCACCGGCGAGCCGGTCGGCGGCTACCGCGACATCGTGCCCCGGGTCGGGCTGTCCTTCGCGGTGCCGGGCGAGTTGCGCTCCGTCGACTGGTACGGGCTGGGGCCGGGCGAGAACTACCCGGACTCCCGCTCGGCCGCCACGGTCGGCCGCTGGCACAGCACGGTCGACGAGATGTTCACCCCGTACGTCGTGCCCCAGGACTGCGCCAACCGCGGGGACGTGCGCTGGGTGGCCCTGACCGACCCGCACGGCGACGGCCTCGCCGTGCGGGCGGCGGGCTCGGGCCCCTTCGCGTTCTCGGCCTGGCCCTGCTCCGCGGAGGCGATCGACGCCGCGCGGCACCGCACCGACCTCGTGCCGGAGGACCGCGTGACGGTCAACGTCAACCACCGCGTGCTCGGCCTCGGGTCGAACTCGTGGGGCAGCGAGGTGCTGGACACCTACCGGGTCCGCTTCGAGCCGTTCCACTTCGAACTCGACCTGCGGTCCGTGTCCGCGGCAGCACCCCACCACACCGGAAGGACCGGATCGTGAGGATCTTTCGCGACCACGCCCACCTCGACGAGGTCCTCGGCGGCGTGACCAAGTGGGACCGGACGCTCCAGGCGCTTCGCGCCGACGGACGGCTCCCAGGCGTCATGTACAGCGTCGGCGACTCGCTCACGGCCATGCGGGCCCGTACCGTCGCGCTCGCCACGGACGGCCTCGTCGCACGGCGGCGCTACCAGTGCGTGCTGTTCCCCGTGGACGGGGACGCCGAGGTCGATGTCGCTCACGTGGCCACGCTCGACGCGGCCGACACCTACAGCGACCTCACCGACCGCCAGCACCTGCGCGGCGACGGCGAGCGCCACACGGTCCCCCGCGGGGCTGTCCTCGTGGCCGACCCGGACGAAGCGGTCCGCATCCTGCCCGTTCCCGACACGACGGTGGTCGTCGCCTACGTGACCGTCGAGGGCGCCACGTTCCACAACAAGTAGCCGAATCCCCCTGCCCCACAGCAACGGAGCATTCAATGACGAATCGCCGGTCGATCGGTGCGGTGATCCTGTTCAGCATGGTCATCGCGGCGGTCTTCAATTTCCGTAACGTAGTCAACAACTACGTGTTGATAGGTACGCTCGCCGCCCCGATCTTTCTGGTCGCCACCATCCTCTACTTCGTACCGTTCACCCTCGTGATCGCCGAGATGGTGAGTCTCAACCGCCGCTCGGAGTCCGGCGTCTACCAGTGGGTGAAGTCGTCTCTCGGCGGCCGGTGGGCGTTCTTCACGGCATTCTGCTACTGGTTCGTGAACCTCTTCTACTTCATCTCACTGCTGCCGATCGTCCTGGTGTATGCGGGCTACATGATCCTGGGCACCGAGTGGGCCATCCAGCCCTGGCTCATCGCCGTGCTGTCCGCGGTCATCTTCCTCGTCGCCACGTGGGTCTCGACGAAGGGCGCCCGCTGGATCGGCGGCGTCACCTCGTTCGGGTCCACCCTCATGCTGGTCATGGCGCTGCTGTTCATCGTCGCAGGGGTCGGCGCGCTCCTCGGCGGCATCACGCCGGCCAATGACCTCTCTCCTGCCGGAATGCGCCTCGACCCGGGTGCCGGCATTACCGCGTGGGCGTTCCTGGGCACCCTGGCGTGGATCATCCAGGGCGTCGGCGGCGCCGAGTCGATCGGCGTATACCTGAACGACCTCAAGGGCGGTGTGCGGGCCTTCGTACGCACGATCATCGTGTCCGGGATCGCGATCGGCCTGCTCTACTCGCTCGGCACCTGGCTCATGGGCGTCTTCGTGAAGAGCGACAGTGTGTCGCTCAGCAACGGAATCTTCGTGACCATGCAGGCGGCCGCAGGGCACTTCGGCCTGCCGAGCGGTGTGGTCGTGCGGGGCGTCGGCCTCATCATGCTGATCGCGACCCTGGGCGGCCTGCTGATCTGGACCTCGGCGCCGGTGAAGATCTTCTTCTCCGAGATCCCCGACGGCGTCTTCGGCAAACGCGTCGTGGCGCTCAACGACCAGGGCGTGCCCGTCGTCGGGGCCTGGATCCAGTTCGCGATCGTCGTGCCGCTGCTGCTCGTCCCGACCCTGGGCGCGGGCAGCTCGATCGACGACCTGCTGCGGATCGTCACCAACATGACGGCTGCCACGGCCCTGCTCCCGCCGGCGCTGATCCTCGTGGCCTACCTGGTACTGCGGGCCCGGTTCGACAGCGCCGTGCGCGAGTTCCGGTTCGGCTCCCGTACCACGGGTCTCACGATGTCCGTGTTCCTCCTGGCCGTCTTCACGGTCGCCTTCGTGGCATCGACGTTCCCCGAGGGGCAGGCCCTGTGGCTCACGCTGACATACAACGTCGGCGGCGTTGCCGTCTTCCTCGGCGCCGCGCTGCTGTGGTACGAGCGCTACCTGCGCCGACTCCGCGCGGCCTCCCCGGAGCAGGCCGCGGCCGAACTCGCGCCGACAGCCCCGCTGCAGTCGGACGAGAACACCCAGGCGCTGCGCGCGGAGGATCCGGCCACCTCGGCGTAGCGCGACTCCACGCCGGCGACGGTACAGCCGGTGGGAGAGCCGGTACCGCGCTACACCGCGGTCGATGAACCCCGATCGATCACCGGTGGTCGGCAGGCTTCCAGCCAGCGCGCCGAGCAGGCGAGGTGAGCGGCGGCGGCAGCTGCGGCGGCGGCCGGGTCACGCTGGGTGAGTGATTCGGCGATGGCCCGGTGGCCTGCGTCGCTCTCGCGTTTCATCGCTGGGCCTTCCGGAAGCAGGTACACCTGGTAGGCGCGGGAACGATCGCTGAGGACCGCCAGCAGTGACTCGATGGAGGGGTTGCCCGCGATGCGGGCGATCTCGGAGTGGAACCGGTGATTGAGTTCGCTCCCCTCGTCCGGATCGTCCGTGGCCTCCAACGCCTCCATGATCGCGACGAGCGCCGTCAGCTCATCGGGGGTGATCCTCGCCGCCGCCTGCGCCGCGGCGTGCGCCTCCAGGACGCGCCGGGCCTCGAACAGTTCCAGAACGCCGTCCAGCGGCAGGAGTTCGACCGTCAGCGACAGGCTGCCGATCATCTCGGCGGGCCGCAGTTGCGAGACGAACGTGCCCGATCCATGCCGGGACTCGACCACCCCGAGCGCGGCGAGCATGCGGACGGCCTCACGCAGTGAGCTGCGCGAGATGCCGAGTTCCGCACACAGGTCGCTCTCCGGCGGAAGGCGGTCCCCGGCACTGAGGCGGCCGCTGGAGATCATGCGCCGTAGGCCATCGACCGCCCTGTCGACTGCGGACATACCGTCCTCCTCCATGGCTCGACGGCTGCCGTCGAGCCATGCCCATCCTACCGGCCACCCCGATTCATTGTCCGACCTCTTCGCGGAACCCCTGAGAGTCATCAGACAATTGCCCCAATGAACCTTGTCTTCTCGCGGACCCCCTGCCAGCATGCAGCAACACATCAGATATCTTTCGATATGCGTCCGATGACATGTCTCCTGGAGCAACGTGAGCAAGACCGATCTCATCACCGCGCCCCGTCCCCTTCTCCTGGCGGACGGCAGACCCGCGGCGGCCGCCTGGTCTCTGGACCCGCGGATCAGACACCTCAACCACGGGTCTTTCGGTGCCGTCCCGATCGCGGCCCAGGACATGCAGGCCGAACTGCGCGGGGAGATGGACAGCAATCCCGGCGTGTGGTTCCCGCACCTCGCCGCACGGATCGCCGAGGCCCGCAGCGCGATCGCCGGGTTCCTGCGGGTCGCGGTGACGGACCTGGCCCTCGTGCCGAACGCGAGCGGCGGCGCGAGTGTCGTCTACAACAGTGTGCCCACCCGGCCCGGCGGCGAGATCCTGGTCACCGATCATGGCTACGGTGCCGTGAGCATGGGCGCCGAGCGGCTCGCCCGCCGCTGGGGCGGCAGCGTACGGTCGGTGCACGTGCCGCTCGCTGCCGGCGAGGACGAGGCCTACGAAGCCGTGATGAGCCAGGTAGGCGATCTGACCGGGCTGATCGTGGTGGACCACATCACCTCCGCCACGGCCCGCCGCATGCCGGTGGAGCGGATCGGGGCCGAAGCCCGGCGCCGCGGCATCCCGCTCCTGGTCGACGGGGCGCACGTACCCGGTCTGCTGGAAGATCCGCTGCACGGCCTGGACTGCGACTTCTGGATCGGCAACATCCACAAGTTCGGCTGTGCTCCACGCGGATCCTCGGTGCTGGTGGCCCGCTCGCCCTTGCGCGACGCGCTCTACCCGCTGATCGACTCCTGGGGCGCGGAGGAGCCGTTCCCCGACCGGTTCGACAGCCAGGGCACCCTGGACGCCACCAGCTACCTCGCGACGCCCGCGGCACTCGACTTCATCGAGGACACCTGGGGCTGGCGGACCGCGCGGAACTACATCCGTGATCTCGCCGACTACGCGCAGCATGTCGTCGGCGACGCGCTCGCTGAACTGACCGGCCAGCACGAGCCGGTGGACGTCGGCATGCCAGTCGATGCGCTGCGGCTGGTCCGGCTGCCGGACGGGCTCGCCACCACCCGTCTGGAGGCCGACGGGCTACGCGACCGGGTCGCCCGTGAGCTGGGCGTCGCGGCGGCGTTCACCAGCTTCGACGGCATCGGCTACCTCCGGCTGTCCACGCACGTGTACAACACCGCCGCCGATTACGAGTACTTCGCCGAGCGCTGCGTCCCCGTGCTGGGCGAGTGGGCCCGCACTGCGGCTGATCGAGGAGAGCGCTGACCACGCTGACCAGTTGCGGCGGTTTCTCGGCCACGCCGACGACCAGGTCGCACACGCCGTGAAGACCGAGCGCAGGTAAGCCCTCGCCGCCTACCGTGACGCCACCCTCTTCAAGGTCGTCCACGGCTGAGGTCCGTCCCGTAAACGATCTTTCACAGGTCGCGTGACTACGGGCGTCCTTCGACGGTCCGTTCGTACTGCCTCGGCCGCGCCCACTGGCTCGGTGACTGTGCCGGGGCAGCCGAGCGCAACCCGGGAGATCTCCTGATCCGCAGGGTTGCCGTGCCGATTTCCATGATACTCCCGCGCCTTCGTAGTGCTGGTTTTCGGCATCGTGGAAAAGTAGCCCGGTCTTTCTTGTCCCTCCACGAACCCCACTCCTAACCTCAGTGCGTGTCCGGGAAATCAACGGTCGGCGAAACAGCGTGAATTCCGCGTGCCGAACCGGACTTCGCAGTACCCGGACACCTCTTTTCCCGAAGGGAGTACGAACGTGAAGGTCGTACCTTACGACGAGGAAGCCTGGGTCAAGGAGCACCCGCGTGGAATCGCGTTCAATTATTTGCTCTCGGGGGGCGACCCGGCATCCCCCGAGAACTTCCGCTTCACCCTGGGACGGCAGGACGTGGAGCGGTTCGAAATGCCGCGGCACCGGCACACGTTCGACCAGATTCGGCTGCCCCTGGTGGGCGACATGAACGTGGGAGAGCAGGGCCGGCTGCGTGCGGGCGAGATCGGGTACTTCCCTGAGGGCGTGACCTACGGGCCCCAGGACGACCCGCTGGGCGACGCGAAACTGGGCGAACGGCTGTGTCTGGTGCTCCAGTTCGGCGGCGCCTCCGGCCGGGGCATGGCGATCGCGAAGCGGCGGCCGGGGGACCCCGCGCCCAGGCCCGAGGTGCAGCGGATCAAGTTCCCCCGCCCCCGGTACCGGGACATCGTCGTCGCCGACCCGAAGTCCTACAACTGGATCCCGCTGCCGGACCAGAAGGGCGTCGACAACAAGTACATCGCCTCGTTCACCGAGCGTCGGACATGGGTGGAGTTGGTGCGGATCGCTCCCGGCGCCACCTGGACCTCCACAGATCCCCGCGCCCGGCGCGTCATGGCCGTGCTCTCCGGGACCGGGCAGGCAGAGGGCACGGGAATCAGCTGGATGGGCGCCGTGCAGGCCGATGCGGGTGAGGAACTGCGCATCACCGCCGTGGACGAGCTCGAAATCTTCCTCATCGGGCTGCCCCCGGTACCCGCCCCGGAGGTCGAAACCGCCCTCTTCGACGTCGTCGACGGCCACGGCAATGTCACTCAGTTCGAGGACGTACGGGAGATCCAGAACGTCATCGGGGACCGGCGGGCCTGATTCCCCGGCACCGCGTGATACAGCGCCGGGCCATCAGGACTCACCTGCCCATCAAGCATCGAGCCGTCAATCCGCTCTGCGGAGAAGAAGGAGAGTATTCGTGCCGAAACTGAAGTTCGCCCAGGCGTCCGGCATCGTCGATGCGGCGCTCGGAAAAGCACGGGAGCTGGAACTGGAGCCCGTCGCGGTTGTCGTCCTCGACGACGGCGGTCATGTCTTCGTGGCCAAGCACGAGGACAACACGGGGCTGCTGCGCATGGACATCGCCCACGCCAAGGCATGGGGAACGCTCGGCATGGGCCGAGGCGGGGCCAGGCTCGCGGATGCCGCCGCCAAGAACCCGGTGTTCTTCTCGGCGCTCGCCTCGATCTCGAACGGCAGGATCGCCACCTCCCGGGGCGGTGTCCTCATCCGTACCGCCGAAGGCGAGATCATCGGTGCCGTCGGCATCAGCGGCGCGCACGCCAAGCAGGACGAGGAGTGCGCGGTCCACGGCATCGAGCAGGCGGGCTTCGTGCCCGACGCCGGCTGAAGGGGATCGCTCACCGTGGCTTCACGGCTCAGCCTCAGCCAGGCTGCGGGCATCGTGGACGCGGCTCTCGAAAGAGCGCGGCGACTGGACCACCAGCCGCTCTCGGTCGTCGTACTGGATGCCGGCGGACACGTGCTCGTGGCCGAACACGAGCCCGGCACCGGAATCCTCATGACCGACTTCGCCCATGCCAAGGCCTGGGGTCCCCTGGGCCTCGGCCGGGGCGGCGGGAGGCTCGCTTCCCACGCGGACCGCGATCCGCTGTACATCCCGGTCATGGCGTCGGTCTCGGGCGGCAGGGTCACGGGATCCCGGGGCGGCGTGCTCATCCGGACCGCCGGGGGAGAGATCGTCGGCTCCGTCGGTGTCAGCGGCGACCACGCGGACGAGAACGACGCCTGCGCGGTCCACGCCATCGAACAGGCGGGTTTTGTCGCCGACGCCGGCCGAGGCGACCGGCCATGGACCGGAGCGGCCCCCGAACTCCCTTGACTCCCTTACCTCCATCCGCCCCTGCCACATGGCGGACACAGACGAGAAGTTGATGACCAATGACGACATCAGCTTGTCCCACTCCCTCCTCCCCCTCCGCGGTCGGCAACCTGACCCGGTTCAGACGCGTGATGATCGTGTGCCTGCTGGCCGGTTACGCGGTCCAGATCGACAACAACATGATCACGGTCGCGCTGCCGACCATCGAACGCGGCCTGCAACTGACGTCGACCCAGGCCACCTGGGCCGTCTCCGGTTACGTCCTGGCCCTGGCCCTGACCCTGGTCATGGGCGGCCGTCTGGGCGACGACCACGGACGCCGCAGGGTCCTGCTGGTCTCGTCGTCGCTGTTCGTCGTCGCGACCGCGGCCTGCAACATCGTACCGAGCGGCACCTGGCTGGCCGTGGCACGAACCCTTGTCGGCTGCATAGCCGGCCTGGCCCTGCCGCAGATCGTCGGACTGATCCAGCTGACGTTCGGCGGCAGGGAGCGGGGACGTGCGTTCGGTGTGTACTCCTCGGCGATCTCCCTCTCCGCGGTCGTCGCGCCCCTGATCGGCGGCGCGCTGATCGACTCCGTCCACAGTTGGCGTCTGGTCTTCGGCCCGAGCGTGATCATGGCTCTGGCCGCGCTGGTCCTCGGGTACTTCCTGCTGCCGGACGACTCGGGCGGACGTACCACCAGGCTCGACCTGGTCGGAACGGCGCTCCTCGGCCTGTCCATCGTCTCGATCATGTACCCGCTGATCCAGGCGGGCGCCGAGGGCGCGCACCCCGCCTGGTGGCTGATCGCCGTGGGGGCCGTTCTGCTGGCCGGCTTCTGCCGGTGGGAGACGCGTCTCGAACGCGCCGGCCGCAGTCCCCTGATGCGCCTGGGCCTGCTGGGTATCCGCAGCTACTCGGTCGGCGCGCTCACCGTCATGTTCTTCTTCGCCGGCTATCCGGGCATGATCCTGCTGACGCACCTGTATCTGCAGAACGGGTTGCACAACTCGGCGTTCTCCTCGGCGGCCACGACCGTCCCGTTCGGGCTCTCCAGCGCGATCGCCGCCCTGATCGGCGGCCGGCTGGTCCACCGCTACGGCCGCTGGATCGTGGTCTGCGGATGCGTGGCGGTCACGGTGGGCGTCGCCCTGTCGGCGCTCCTGGTGACCAGGAGACTCGGCGGCGACGACGTGCTGGTGCTCATTGCGCCGTTCACCATCAGCGGCCTCGGCTCCGGACTCATCATCGCCCCGAACCAGACGCTCGCGCTGGCCGAGGTACCGAAGGCGGAGGCGAGTACGGCCGCCGGCGTCTACCAGGTCGCCATGCGTGTCGGGCAGTCGATGGGCACGCCACTGGCGCTCACGCTCTACTCGACCGGTCTCTCCCACTGGCACGGCGACGTGTTCAAAGCCGCCTCGTTCGGGATGACGAGCAGCGCCGTCCTCATCGGCCTGGCGGTCGTCGTCCGGCTCTGGGACATCCTGCGCGGGCCACGCGTCCGGCCGGCAGCAGCCGACACCTTGCACCCGTCGGGCCCGATCGCCTACGCCCCGGACGAACCCGGCGCGTAGCACACACCCAGGTCGGATCCGACGGGTGTGACCTCCGTGACCCGGGTTCCAGGGCGAGTACATCCGTTACGAGGGCGGTCCGGGTGGAAGGCCCTGTGGCGGCCCGCGCCCCCGGACGGCCGTGGGTGCCCCTTGCTCCACCGAGCCCACAAGGCCGCGCGGGAGCGAGGGGCGCCCACCCGGGCTCACAAGTCCTCGTTGCGTCCTGCGGCTTGATCGACCGGACAGGTCCTAGCCGCGGGCGGCCGGGGGCCGGGACATGCCGGTGAAACGGTCGCCCACGACCCGGGCGGCCAACGGCTCAAGTTCCGCGAGTTCCGCTTCGCTCAGGGTCAGCCGGGTGGCCCGGAGGTTCTCCGCCACCCGGCCCGCCTTGCGCGTACCCGGGATGGGCACCACGGAGATCAACCCGTGCACCTCCGCGCGCTGCTGCACCCAGGCGAGCGCAACCTGACCGAGGGTGGCCTCGTGGGCCGCCGCGACCGCGCGTACGGGCTCCAGCAGCGTCGCGTTGGCCCGTGCGTTCTCTCCGGTCAGGCGGGAGTGGTGGCGGCGGTAGTCGCTGCTGTCGAGTTCGGCCGTCGCGTCGGTGAACATGCCCGCGAGGAAACCGCGCCCGAGCGGGGAGTAGGGCACGACGGCCACGCCGAGTCCGGCCGCGGCGGCGACCAGGGAATCCTCCACGTCGCGGGCGAACAGTGACCATTCGGACTGGACCGCGCTGATGGGATGGATGGCATGGGCTTCGTGCAGTTCGGCACCCGATACCTCGCACAGGCCGAGGCGGCGCACCTTTCCCTCGTCGACCAGTTCCGCCATGGCGCCGACGGACTCGGACAGCGGTGTCCGTCCGTCCCTACGGTGCATGTAGTAGAGGTCGATCACGTCGGTGCCGAGCCGGCGCAGACTGGCTTCGACCGCCTGGCGTATGTAGGCCCGGTCGTTGCGGACGGGCCGCCGGCCGCCGTCTTCCGCCGTACGGCGGACCCTGCCGAACTTGGTGGCGAGCACGATCTCGTCGCGGTGGTCCCGTACGAAGGAGGAGAGGAACTCCTCGCTGGCACCGGAGCCGTAGACATCTGCGGTGTCGAAGAGAGTGACACCTCCGGCCAAGGCGGCCTCCAGGGTGGCGCGCTGCGCCACGGTGTCGGCCTCGGGGCCGGCACCGAGACTCATACAGCCGAGCCCCTGCATGCCCACCTTCGCGCCGCCCCGTCCGAGCTCGACGGAGTCGATTTTAATATCTCTCATCTGTTCGCTGCCTCCCGGAGGCACTTGGACACGCGTATCATGAACGGCGGAAAACCGACGAACCAAAATGAAATACCGCCCTCGTTGATTCCCATCGAATCACAAAGCGGTAATCAGCTTCCCGACCCACAACCTAGGAAAGGAATTAAACGCCGGTCAACAACAGGAGTGACGATTTCCACAATGCCGAAAAGTACGCTTCAGGATGATCACAACGACTCGGTGAGCAAATCTCTCCGGATTCTGCTGCTCCTCGGCTCGTGTGAGTCGATGGGCGTCTCGGACGTCAGCAGGGAACTCGGCGTCGCGGTGTCCACCGCGCACCGCCTGCTGAACATCATGCGGGTCCACGGGTTCGTCACGCAGGACAAACAGTCGCGCCGGTACCGCCTCGGCGACGCCGCCCTGCACCTCGGCAAGCAGTCGCACGGCGAACACGACCTGCGCGCCCTCTGCCACCCCTTCCTCGTCCGCCTGCGCTCCGAACTGAACGAGACGGTCGACCTCATCGTCCTCGACGGGGCCGAGGCACTCTTCATCGACGGACTTCCCTCCCGCCGTTGCCCGAGCGTCGCCACCCGCACCGGACTGAGAATTCCCGCATACGCCACCGCAGGCGGAAAGGCGCTCCTGGCACAGATGCCGTATGCGGCGCTGCGCGCCCAGTTTCCCGACGAACTGCACCGGTTGACACGGCATACCGTCCCCGACTTCACAACCCTCCAGCACGAGCTGGAGCGGGTACGGATCCGCGGCTTCGCACTCGACCGAGGCGAATACCAGGCGCAGGTCCGCTCCATCAGCGTGGCGATCAACGACCGGCGAGGAAGGCCGATCGCGGCGGTCGCGGTCGTCGGCCCGAGCGACCGCTGGGGCATCAGGAAACTGAAGACGCTCGCACCAAGACTCGGCGGAGCGGCAGCCGCGATCACACACGGGCTGGGCCAAGCGGCCGGGCCCACCTCGCCGTGACGACGCCCCGGCCCTACGCCCCAGCTCACCGTGGTCCGAGCAGCAACTCGACGTGGACAACGAAGAGTTCACTCTCTGGACCGGGCCCTTCTCGCTGCCGTCCTGGCCCGCATCCGGCGTGGCCAGTTGCGGCGGCGCCTGGAGCGTCGGAGCGGGGGCGTCGGTGAGGAACGGGTGGCAGCGCCAGACCGGCGACAGTTCACCCTGCTCTCCCACAACGGCGGGCTCGGCCCGGTCATGGACCCGGCGCACGGCCAGCCGGACGGTGACCACTTTCCCGAACGTCCACCACACGCATCGGCCCCCGAACGTCCACCACACGCATCGGCCGTGGCTTGCGGTCTAGTCTCATGGGAGTTGATGTTCCGCAGCTCCGGGAGGGTGGCCAATGGCGGTGCACGTGACCGTGTGGGATGACCGCGACCGGGTCGGAGAACGCCGGGCCTCGACAGCTTCGACGGTCCCAATGGCCCCGGCGGCCACTGCCGCCCCCGCCCTCTTCATCCACAACATCTTCACCTGGGGCAGCGACTCCACGTACGGGTTCGCCGGGCAGCGGCCCCTCGCGGACAGCCGGCGGCTCCTCCTGATGGATCGCCGGGGTTACGGCGACAGCCCGGACACCGCGCGCAGCGACTTCGACGTCGACGCCGAGGACGTCGTGAAGGTTCTCGACGACGCGGCCTCCGCCGTGAGACTCGGCGGCGCCCACCTCGTGGGGCACGGGAACGGCGCCGTCGCCGCGCTCATCGCCGCCGCGCGTCGGCCCGACCTCGTCCGCTCCCTCGCCCTCATCCAGCCCTCCGCCTTCACCGCCGCCGCCCACCATCCAGTCGTCGCCGACCTCCTCGACCGGGTGCGCGACGGCGCCCCGGGCATCCCGGACAGCGTCACGCCGGACCAGTATCTGCGTGCGTCCACCGAGGCGCTGGGGATGGCCATGCCCGAGCCCACGCCGCGCCGGCTCCGTGCCGTTGCCACCTCCATGAGAGAGCGGCCCATCTGGGAGGCGGAGATCCCGCTGGAGGCGATCCGGGGCGCCGCCCTGCCGGTTCTGGTGATCTGCGGAACCTGGGAGCGCGCGCCGGCCGCGTACCGCGAGCATGTGGGGCTCCCCCTCATGGCCGTGGCCGAGTCCCTCACGGACTCCCTCGGGGGCCGCCTCCTGCGGGTGCCCGGGTACTACCCGCACACCCAGGAGCCCGCCGCCGTCAACGCCGTCCTGCGGGAGTTCTGGGGCTGACCCGGTTCCGCGTCGGCTGCCGGTCCCGCGCGGCCGGCCCTGGCCTGGCGGTGCGTCTCATGAGGTGCGAACCGCATGCGGGGCGTGGACTGTGTGCTGCGCGAACGCGGCAGCCGTGGCGGTTCGGCGTACGTTCACGGCGGACTTGCCGCCGGGAGACCTCGTCACCGTGGGTGGCCCACATACTCAGTCCTCCCCGGACCACAGCCTTTACCCGGTTCCGCCATCCGCCTGGATGCACCCGTGCCTCGGCAGCTGTCCGACGAATCCCGTCCGACTTCGGGGTCACTGGCGCCTTGCACCATGTCTCTAGGTGACCTAGTGTTGAAGTCAATAGGAGATGATCTCGCAGCCGAGAGCTCACCTTGAATCGTCATGGCGCAGCCCTCGACAGGTGCCCCCATCTCCCCTCCGCTCAGGGGCCGGTCCACACCGGGCCGACCTTCCGCGTGAGCCGACTCGACTACCCGCACGTTCCGTTCATCAGTGGAGGTCACCGTGCAGATCGTGCACTTTGACGACGACAACTGGTTCAGGGACCACCCCAGTGGGGTCCTGCACTTCCAGCACATGCTGCGGGGCGAACCAGGATCCCCCGACAACTACATGTACGTGCTGGCCAAGCAGGTCGGTGAATGGTCCATGCCGCGTCACCGGCACAACTTCGAGCAGATCCGTATCCCGCTGGTCGGCTCCAACACCACGTACGGCCCGAAGGTCGAGCTGAAGGAAGGCCAGATCGGCTACTTCCCCGAGGGCCTGTCCTACGGCCCCCAGGAGTCGCCGCTCACCGACCTGAAGCCCGGTGAGCCGCTCGCCCTGGCACTGCAGTTCGGCGGATCCTCCGGGTACGGCTTCATGAGCATCGAGCAGCGGCGCCAGGCCATGAAGGAGCTGGTCCAGGCAGGCGGCAAGTTCGAGGGCCCGCTCTACGTCAGCCCCGAGGGCAAGCGCCAGTGGGGTCTGAACACCGTCTGGGAGCATGTCTTCGGCGAGCGTCTGAAGTACCCGCGCCCCCGGTACAACCACCCGGTCATCGCCGACCCGAAACGGTTCAACTGGCTGCCGGTCGACGGGGCCAAGGGCGTCGACCACAAGTTCTTGGGCTCCTTCTCCGAGCGGGGAGTCTGGATCGAGATGGTCAAGCTGCGCCCCGGCGCCCAGTGGTCGTCGGTGGACCCCGGCGCGGAGCGCATCCTGACGGTGCTGTCCGGCGAGGGCGCGTGCGAGGGCGAGAACCTCTGCTACCTGAGCACCCTGCGGGCCGACGCGGACGACCGGCTGACCCTGGCGGCCTCCGACTCCTGCGAGCTGGAGCTGATCCTGATCGGCATGCCCCCGGTGGTGATCCCGGACGAAGCCTCCGAGGAGTACGAGATCGACCCCGACCCGGCCCCCGGCCAGCCCATCCACGTCGACTCCGGCTTCTGAGGGCAGAACACCATGCTGCAACTCGACATCGCCTCCAAGATCGCGGACCTGGTGCTGGAAGAAGGGCGTGCCCTCGGTGTGAACCCGCTGACGGTGGCCGTGCTCGACTCCAACGGCCACGTCCAGGTCCTCAAGCGGGACAACGGCAGCAACGGGATGCTGCGCCCCCAGATCGCCCAGGCCAAGGCATGGGGAGCGGTGGCCCTGGGCCATGGCGGACGGCTCCTGGCCAAGCGTGCGGAGCTGGCCCCCGCCTTCTTCGCGGCACTCGACACCATCTCCCACGGGCGAGTGGCACCGGTTCCCGGCGGCGTACTGATCCGTGACGCGGAGGGCCAGGTCGTCGGAGGCGTGGGCGTCAGCGGCGACCTTCCCGACAACGACGAGAAGTGTGCCGTCGCCGCTGTCACCGCGGCCGGCTTCACTCCCGACGCAGGCTGAGGTCACCAGAGCACAGGCGTCATCGCAGCACACGGCTTCACCCTGCGGCAGCGGGGAGGTGTCCTCTCACCTCCCCGCCTTGCCATGTCTTCATCGCCGCCTCGGAGCCCGCTGCCCCTGAGGACACCACTTCCCCTGACACCTGCTGTCTCCTCTGCTGTCTCCGACATACGTATGCGCCGCGGCGGCAACGCGCTTCGGCCGGGACTCGACCGGAGGGCGTTGCCGCCGCGGCGATGCCGATACGGGCGACCGCATGGCACGCAGCCGCCCGCTCCGCTCAGCCCGCTCGCTCGCTCGCTCAGAGGAAGTTGTTGGGCCAGATCATGGTGCGCCACATGTGGGCCACCGGCGAGCCGTCGAAGCCCAGGCCCTCACGAGGCTGTCGGAAGTGACGCCCCACGATGTCCTCGAACTCCTCGAACTCGACCTTGACCTTGCGGTCGAAGGAGTAGATGTCGTTGACGGTCACCAGACGTGCCGTCATGTACCAGCGGTGCTTGCGCGCTTCCTCGGCGTCCCGGCGGGTGTGCTCGGGCGGCCGGTAGTCGGCGCCGAAGTAAGTTATGTACGCGTCCGGGTAGTCGTAGCCGACCGACTCGTCGGCGAAGTAGCGCAGCGCCTCGTGCTTCTGGATGGCCCAGGCCACCTCTTCGTCGACATAGGGCGCCACCAGTTGGGCTCCCCAGTAACCGTGATTGGCGGAGAGCAGTCCGGACACGGCGATGTCATGCAGCAGACAGGCCAGGATCACCTTCTCGTCCAGACCGTTCTCCCTGGCCACCCGGGCACTCTGCAGAAGGTGCAGGGAGCCGAGGCCGCTGAGGGCGATGCGGTGGCGGAAGAAGTCGGCGAGCGTGGGCTCATCGGGCATCTTGGGCAGCGCCGGACTGTCGCCCATCATGAGCACCGAGTCGGGGTGGCGCACTTCGGCGAAGAGGGTTTCGCGGTGCTCGTGGGCGGGAGTGCCCAGGGTGGCAGCGGCCGGGGGGACGATCAGACGCCGTCGCTGGTCCACGGCGTCGTCCAGCGGCTCACGCACCCAGTTGGTCAAGCCCGCTTCGCGCAGGGATTCCGGCAGTTCGTGCGGCTGGACCTGAGTGGTCGGCGGCTGTGGTGCTGCTGGCATGAGTGACTCCTTTCGAACGTGCCCCGCCGACGGTCCGTCCTCCGGTCGTCGTCGGCGGGGAACCGTAGGTCGCGCGGGGCCTGCGGCCTGGAACACGCCGAGTCGATACGGTCAGTGCGTCCCGGCGGTGGCGCGCAGTGTGTGGATCAGCTCGGTGACGGGGTCGATCTCCAGCGGACGGCTGTGGGCCTCGGCGTCGATGACCGTGACCAATGGTGTGGTCGCGTCGGCCGCAGGCCAGGGGGTGCCGTCCGGGCTGCGCGGGACGCCGGTGCGGGCGAACTCCGTCCAGGCGTGGAGCATGGTGTCGGAGACTCGTTCGTCCTGTGCATCGTAGCCCTGACCGGCGGTGATATGGCCGAAGACATAGGGGATGTCGGAGCAGTGGAAGGCGAGCATGCCCGACTTGCCACCGCCCGGCGAGACCCGGTCGAACCGGTAGCTGTACGACGTGCGGCCCAGTGCGGTGAACCGACGGTACGAGGCGAGAACCGGCTCCGTCCACAGGGCGTCCGTGTACAGCCGCGCCAGTGCCTCGTAGGGGGTGCCGGTGAGTTGGGCGAGGATGGCGCCGGCCTGCTCGCCGCCGAGGACCGCCGCCATGGTCTCCAGCGTGGCGGGCGTGTAGACCTCGGACGGGTCGACCGCGGACGGCGGACCGCCGAAGGGGCCGGTCGGCCTGATGAAGAAGCGGCCCTCGTCACGGGTGTGACCGAACAGCACGGGGACATCGGGGTCCCAGCCGGACAGGTCCTCCCCCACGACCTCGCCGTCCTCGGTCGGGGCCCAGACCAGATTGGCCGGAGTGTGCACCTGACCGGGCGGCGGCATGAGGCTCGCGGACCGGAGCGACGCCATCCGCACCTCGTGCACCGGCCTGGTACGCAGGTACTCCAGATCGCTGCTGCCCAGTTGCTCGCAGAACCGGGCGCTCGCCGCCAGCAACCGCTCCCGACGGTCCGGTCCCCGGCGCGCGGCCAGTCCCTCGACGCCGGCGCTCTGCAGGATGGCCCGGTGGAACAGGCCCCGCGCGTCAGGCGCTGCCAGCAGGGTACGGACCGCGTCCGCGCCCGCGGACTGGCCGAAGACGGTGACGTTCTCCGGATCACCGCCGAACCGGGCGATGTTGCGGGAGATCCACTCAAGCGCCGCGATCCAGTCCTGGACGGCGGCGTTGCCGTCCGCGTCCGGGTGCTGGAGGAAGCCGAACGCGCCGAGCCGGTAGTTGAACGACACATAGGTGACGCCGCGGTGGGCGATGGAGGATCCGTGGTAGTCCCTCATGGAGGCGGACCAGTTGACGAAGCCGCCGCCGTGGATCCAGACCATGACCGGCTGCCGGGCCTCCGGGTCGACGCTGGTGGTCCAGATGTTGAGGTGGAGACAGTCCTCGCTCGGCTCCGCGCCAAGGTCCAGACCCGAGTCGACGGTCTGGATGGCGGCGGGGCCGAACTCGGTCGCGTCGCGCGCCCCCTGCCACGGTACGGGCGGCTGCGGCGACGCCCACCGCAGGTCTCCCACGGGCGGGGCGGCATACGGCACACCCCGGAAGCGAAGTACTCCGCGCCTCTCACTGCCTTCGAGAATGCCCTGCTCCACGCGGACTTGACTCATGGTGATTCTCCGGAAGCTCGTATCCCACTGAGGGTGCGCGATCTCGTGCGGCCCGGTCCTGACGCGCATCGCACCCCGGTCGCTGGTGTGCCGGACCGCTGGACCCGGCCATTGCACTCAGACACTTGAAGACTAGGTCACCTCAAGTGAAACGGTCAACAGATCACTCACATACTAGGTGACTTGCTTTGCGGCCCGCGCGGTCACAGATGCGCCACGACCAGCGTGACCGCGTCCGCACACCGCGCGCCAATACGGTGTCGACGAGGTCCTCGGCGACCGTGTGCCAGGCCGTGCGGAGCCGGCGCAGGGCGGGCGGGACGAGTATCTCGCGCAGGACTCGGCGCGGCGCGTCCTGTCCGGGCGGGTCGGCGTCCAGCAGCAGGCTGGGCGGCCGCCAGGGCTTCTCGTGACGGAAGTCGGCCAGGCCCACTCCCGCCCCGGACTCGAAGTTCTGCCAGTCGACCAGCGCGGCGTGCACCTGGACGTAGCGGGCCAGGGCATGGACGTCGTAGCGCGCCAGATGGACCACCGGACCCGCTTCGCGCAGGGCGCGGTGCAGCGGCTCGGGCTTGCGCAGGTGCTCGGGGGCGAACGGGTCCTGGTCGCTCGTGGGCGGCACCGCGGTCGGTGCCGTGGTGTCGGTCATGGCGGCTCCAGCGATCGGTGTGGACCTTCACAGGTCCAGGACGAGGCGGTCCCCGCAGGAGCGGGACGGTCTGAGGAACGCTGGAAGGATGCGTGGGGGTGGGGGTGGACCGCGATGTGCTTCTCACCAAGTGAGAGGGGAATTCCTACGCTGCCGTGGGTTGTTGTCAGCCGCCGAGTGCGCGGGAGAGTCCGCGCGCCGCGGTCCGTACGACGGGGACGACGGCCCGGCCGGTGGCGTCGTTGGGGACGATCACGGAGAGCGCGGCGATGACTTCGCCCTTCGTGGCGCGAACCGGTGCCGCGATGCCGAGCGCCTCCTCGTGGACGAAGCCGGGGCAGTACGCGAATCCCCTGAGCCGTACGTCGGCCAGGAGGGACCTCAGACGGGCGGGGGTGGCCGGGGTGTCGGAGGTGTAGACGGTGAGCGGTGCCGCGAGTGCCCGCTCCTTGATGTCCGGGGAGCTGTGCGCGAGCAGGACCAGTCCGCTGGAGGAGACGTGCAGGGGCAGCCGTCCGGCGACACGGGTGTAGTTGACGACGGAGCCGGGGGCCGAGAGCCGCTCCAGGAACAGTACTTCCCCGCCGTCGAGGACGCCGAGCTGGACATGGTGGCCGACCACGTCGTGCACGCCGTCCATGAAGGGCAGGGCGGTATCGCGCAGCGACAGGGTGGGGGACGCGCGGGTCACCAGCTCCCACAGCCGCACGCCCAGGCGTACTTTGCGGTCGGTGTCCCGGCCCAGGAGCCCGTGCGCCACCAGTTCGCCCACAAGCCCTGAGGCGGTCGCCACATGCAGTCCCGACCGGCGGGCGATCTCGGACACGGTGAGAGCCGGTTCGTCGGGGCTGAACGCCTCGATGATCCGCACGGTGCGGGAGAGCACCGATTCACTGTGGGGTGTTCGCATGGGCCACTCCCCTGACTGCCCGGGTGGGCCCCGCGCCACAGGGGCCCACCCGGGCGGCCGCTTTGGGACCACCGGGGTTGGAGGATCAGTCGAGCAGTTTCTTCTGATCCGCCGACAGCTGTGAGACGAGCCGGGCGAAGTCGGTGTCGGTGAGCCGGAACTGCTTCGACTGTGACGAGGTGTCGATCAGTTCGCGCATCCGGTTGGAGTAGACCTCAAGGCAGGCGACCGCCCGTTCGGCGTCGCGTGCCTCCATCGCCGCGACCAGGGCCATGCGGTCGTCCTGGAGCGGTCCGGCGGCCTTCTTCCACGCGGCGGCCCGCTTGGTACCCAGCTCGTACGCCAGCCGGACCTGGATGTCGATGAGGAACCCGCACAGCACGGCCAGCAGCGGGTTGTGGCCGACCGCGGCCAGCCGGCGCAGGAAGACGCTCAGGTTCTCGGCGGACTTCTCCGGGCTGGGCGCGAGCATGTTCTCCGCGCTCTCCCGGAGCTGGGCGAGATCCTCGTCCGAGGCGCGGGTGACGCCGAGCGCCGTCGCGTGGGTCAGCAGCGCGCCGAGGACACCGAGGACGTCGCTCACGCCCAGCTTGTCCAGTTGGATGACGGAGGACAGGGACAGCGCGGTCAGGCTCTCGCTGCGGGCCGTCACAAAGGCGCCGCGCCCCTGCTTGGAGGTCACCAGCCCCATGGCGGTGAGCGCCCGGATCGACTCGCGTACCGTCTGTCCGCTGACGCCGTATTCCGCGGCCAGGTCCCGCTCCGCGGGCAACCTGCCGCCGTGTGGGAGAGCGCCGCTCAGAATCCGATCGCGCAAGTCCTCAAAGATCAGGTCCGAGACCCTTTCGCGGGCGAACTTTCTCGCCCCGGCATCCACGCTCATACCGGCAACCTAATCCTCTAGAGACCTAGAGTCAAGGTAATGCCTCATGCCGCCCTCCGGGTCGGGAGCGAGGGGATACCCCCGGCCCGGGACGGGGCGCTTCCGGGACACCGGAGCGAGATCACCGATATTGACCCCCCAAACTATAGATGACCTAGTGTCCAAAGAACTCTGGCATGTCCGGCGTGCAGCCGCCGCCCCGCCATCCGATGCGCGACGCGCACACGCACCGGACTCCCGGTGAGAGGCGAGGAACCATGGCGACGGTCGGTGAGTCGTTCTGCGAAGTCCTGCTCAAGCACCGCGTGGGCGCGGTCTTCGGCAATCCGGGCTCCAACGAGCTGCCCTTCCTGCGCCATCTCCCCGCGGACCTGCCGTAAGGACGACTTCCGGCCGGCCGGGGTGACGGTGTACGGGGTGACCGACGATCCCGACGAGGCGGCGCGTGCCCCCTTCGGGCATGTGGTGATCGGCGACCCGTCCGCCGCCCTGGCGCACCTGGTCGCAACCGTCCCGATCAGCACCCGGCCCCGGCCCGAGGCCCGGGTGCTGCCCGAGGCCGACACCTCCGGTCCCGCGTTCACCCCCGAGGCGATCACCGACGCGATCAACCACGGCAAGACCGACGACGCCGTGATCAGCTTCGAGTGGACCTCCGGCGCAGGCTGTGCCGACCGGCTGACCACGACCCGTCCCAAGTCCCGCTTCTTCCCGGCGGCCGGTGGACTGGGGTGGGGCATGCCCGCCGCCATCGGGCTCCGGCTCGCCCGGCCCGACCGGCCGGTGCTCGCGCTCATCGGGGACGGTGCCATGCAGTACACGACCTCCGCGCTGTGGACCGCCGCCCGCCATCGGATACCGGTGACCTTCATCGTCGCCGACAATCGGCGCTACGGGGCACTGGGCGGCTTCTCCCGTGTGCTCGGTGTCCCGGAGGGCCCGTACCTCGACGTCCCCGATGTGGACATCGTCCGGATCGCCGAGGGGTACGGCGTGGCGGGGCAACGCGTCGAATCGCTGGAGGAGTTGACCCGGCTCGTCGAGGCGGGCATGCAGGCCACGGAGCCTCGGCTGATCGAGGTTCCGCAGCGCGCCGAGTGAGCGAGGGACCGCCCGGCCCGCCGTGGGTCCTGGGGAGGTACTCCCCGGCCTTCCCCGGTCCTACGGTCGCAGTCGCAGTCGCACCGCGTCGGTCACGTTCCGGTAACCTGGCTGAAACCCTTGACGTTTCACCTGGCTCGTTCCTAACCTCGCTGCACCACGTAAGTGGCAGTTCCAGCAGTACACGTGCTGCGGCGCTTTCCGCAGTTTTTTGGCAGGCACAGACAAAGACCACCTGTCGGTGGCTTCGTTGTGCCTTTTTCTGTGCTCCCCGTGCCGCCGGCAGGTCTTCCTCGAAGGCGGATTCATGGCACAACGTCCGAGCGTGAGAAGCGTCGCCGATGTCGTTGCGCTCATCGATGGGCTGGGAAAGATCACTGGTCGAGCGCAGATCATCTGGTTCCTCGTGTTCGGCGGGCTGTTCCTCGACGCCTACTCGAACGCGGCGCTGAGCGCCGGTCTGGGGCCGATGACCACCCAGATGGAACTCACCAGCACCCAGGTCTCGATCCTCACGGCCACCGCTCCGGCCCTGGCGATCATCTTCAACCCGGTCGGCGGCTGGCTCGCCACCCGCATCGGCCGCGTTCCGCCGCTGCTCGTCGCCAAGGTGTTCGCGATGGCGGGCGCCCTGCTCGCCGCGTTCGCCGGTGACTTCACCGTCGTCTGGCTCGGCCGGGTCCTGGTGGGTGTCGCGTACGGCATCGACTTCGCGGTCGCCATGGCGCTGCTCGCCGAGTACACGCCCGCGAAGCTGCGTGGTCGGCTCAACCTGTGGCAAGCCGTCTGGTACGTCGCCACCACCAGCAACCTCGCCCTGGCCCTGGTCTTCTTCAACCTGGACGTCGGCGCCGACATCTGGCGCTGGTCGGTCGGCTCGGCCGCGGTCGCCGCCGCCGCGCTGCTGCTGAGCCAGGCGCTGATACTCAAGGAGAGCCCCACCTGGCTGGCCGACAAGGGCCGGCTGGACGAGTCCGTCGCCAACCTGGACAGGATCTACGGGATCAAAGCCGTCGCCGGTACGCCCGACAAGGCGACCCGTACCGCCACCGAGGCAGCCGCCATCGGGTTCCGCCAGGCCGGGCTCCTGTTCCAGGGCGAGTACCTGCCGCGGACGGTCCTCTCCTCGGTGATCTCGCTCGGGCAGTCGATGCAGTACTTCGCGGTCGGCTGGTACCTCCCGCTGATCAGCCTGACGATCTTCGGTGAGAGCTTCGAGAAGGCCACCACCGGCTCGATGGTGTTCAATGCCTTCGGTATCGCGGGCGGGCTGCTGTCCGCGTACTTCGGCCGCCGCCTTGGACTGCGGCTCAGCTCCGCCGCAGGTTTCGCCGGGGTCTTCGTGGCCCTGGTCGCGATGGGGCTGACCTTCGAGAAGGTGCCCACGGCTGTGGCGTTCCTGCTGCCGGTGCTGTTCATCCTCTGCCACTCGGCGGGCCCCGGTGCCAACGGCAAGTCCATCGCCGCGCTTTCCTACAGCAGTGACGTCCGTGCACTGGGCACGGGTGTCACGGGTATGGTCGGCAGCTTCGGCAGTGTCGTCGGGCTGTATGTGTTCCCGCAGATCAAGGACTCGCTCGGGCTCGCCGACACCTTCCTGGTGCTCTCCGTCGTGCCCCTGCTCGGCCTGATCACCTGCCTGGTGGTCAAGTGGGACCCGACGAAGGCCGCCTCGCCCGACGAGGGCGCCGGCCAGGACCGCGACACCGTCGCGGCACACTCCGTGACCGCACACTGACCACCCGCACCGCACGAGGGTCCCCTCCTCTTCGTATCCCTCCCTCCCCATATCCCTCCTTCCCCCTACAGCTCGCTCGCGATGATCTCCAGGAAAGGGCTGCAATGACGCAGACGTTCCCCGGCGCCGGACCACGGCGCGGTGTGCTGTCCATCGACGAGGGCACCACGGGCACCCGGGCCGCAGTCGTCCTCGACTCGGGCGCCGCGCACGAGGTGTTCTACCGGTCGATCAAGGTCAGCCATCCGGACGACCTCTCCGTCGAGCAGGACCCGATGGAGATCTGGACCGCGACCGTCGAGGTGGCGCGCCGGGCCGTCGGCCGGGCCCGGGAGGAGGGCACCGAGATCACCGCGGTCGCACTGTCCACCCAGCGGGCCACGGCGATGCTGTGGGACCGCCTCACCGGACGGCCGCTGCTGCCTGCGGTGGTGTGGCAGGACCGACGGTACGCGCACGAGCTCACCGCATACGAGGCCGAGTGGGACGCCACCCTGCTGGCCCGGCAGGGCCGACCGGTCGGCGCCCGCGCCCCGTTCCTGTGGGCCGCCCGGCAGATCGCCGCGCACCCGGAGGTCGCCGAGGCACACCGGGCGGGACGGCTGCTCTTCGGCACCGTCGACACCTGGCTGATCTGGCGCCTCACCGGCGGCGCCGTGCACGCCACCACCCCGACCAACGCCGCGTCCGCCGGTGGCTACCTGCTGGAGCGGCACGCCTGGGACGAGGAATGGATCGACCACCTGGGCTTCCCCCTCGACCTGCTGCCCGGGCTCCGCTCCGATGACGCCGGATTCGGCACGACCGACCCGGCTGTCCTCGGCATCGCCGTCCCGCTGGCCGCTTCCATGGGCGACCAGCACGCCGCACTCGTCGCGCTCGGCGGTCTCGCTGCCGGACAGGGCATGTGCATGTACGGGACCGGCGCGTTCGTCGACGCGGCGACCGGCACCACGTCCGCTCTGCCCCGGCCGGACATCTCCGGGGTGCTGGCCCAGCCCGGCCGGCGGCAGGGCGACATCAGCCACTACAGCCTGGAGGCGTACACCTCCACCGCGGGTTCGGCGCTGCGCTGGCTCTGCGACGACCTGGGGCTGTTCGCGTCGCCGAAGGAACTCGGTGAGGAAGCGGGCCGCGTCCCGACCCGGCCGGGCCGCACCCCGCGTTTCGTCCCGGCGCTCGCCGGGATCCGTACGCCGACCTGGCACCCCGAGGCCACCGCGTCCCTCACCGGACTCACCCTGGCCACCACGCGCGCCGACCTCGCCCGCGCCGTGCTGGACGGGATCGCACACTCGGTGTGCGACCTGATCGACGGGGTCGCCGCCACCATGGGCACCCCGTTCACCCGGCTCCGGGTCGGCGGCGGCGTCTGTGGCAGCGACCCGCTCATGCGGATCCAGGCCGACTTGACCGGCCTGCCGCTGGAACGGGTCTCCGACTCCGCCACCGCCAGCCTGCGCGGCACCGCCTACCTGGCCGGGGTCGCCCAGGGCCTGTGGTCCTCGCTCGAAGAGGTCGTCGAGGCGCAGCCGCACGGCCAGGTCTTCGAGCCGTCGATCACGACGGCCGAGCGGACCGAGCAGCGGGCCGCCTGGCGCGACGTGCTGATCGCCCATCTGAACAGCCCCGCGCTGCTCCCCCTGCGGGAGGGCGCACCCGAACCGCACACCCCCCTCTGACGGCCCCCGGCCGTCGCTGCGGCGGCCCGCGTGCGATGACGGGGCCGTCGAACCGAAACACCAGGAGTTGATGTTGTGATCACCATGCCCGCCCGGAAACCGCGGCGCGACGCCGTGGCGACCCGCCGTACGCCGCTGCTGCTCGACCGGGCGACCCTCAAGCGCCGACTGGCCGACGACACCTACGACGTGCTCGTCATCGGTGGTGGCATCACCGGGGCGTACGCGGTGCTCGACGCCGCCTCGCGCGGCCTGCGGGCGGCCCTGGTCGAGAAGGACGACTTCGCCTCCGGTACCTCGTCGAAGTCGTCGAAGATGGTGCACGGCGGCCTGCGCTACATCGAGCAGGGCAACGTCAACCTGGTCCGCCACTCGCTCCTGGAGCGCCACCGCTTCCGCAAGAACGCCCCGCACCTGGTGCACCGGCTGCCGTTCCTCTTCCCGATCCTGGAGCAGGAGGGTGTCTTCGACGCCCGCCTGGCCAAGGGCTTCGAAGGTCTGCTGTGGACATACGACCTGGTCGGCGGATGGCGGATCGGCAAGCTCCACCAGCGGCTCACCATTCCCGAGGTTCTCGCCCAGGCGCCGACGTTGCGCGCCGAGAACCTCAAGGGCGGGCTGATGTACTTCGACGCACGCACCGACGACGCCCGCCTCGTCCTCACCATCGTCCGCACCGCCGCCGCGCTCGGCGCGACGATCCTCAACGGGGCCAAGGCCGACGGCCTGCTGATGCAGAGCGGCAAGGTGTCCGGTGCCCGGGTCTCGGCGGACGGCGACACCATCGACATCCGCGCCCGAGCCGTCGTCAACGCCACCGGAGTGTGGACCGACGAGATGGACGCGAAGGCGGACGACGGCCACAAGCCGCAGGTCCGGCCCGCCAAGGGCGTCCACATCGTGGTGCCGTGGGAGAAGGTGCGGATCAACTGCACGGTCACCGTGCCGATCCCCGGCCGAGCCCGCCGCGCGACCTGCACCCGCTGGGGCAACAGCGTCGTGCTGGGCACCACCGACGAGGACTACCAGGGCTCCCCGGACGACGTGCACTGCACCCGCGAGGAGATGGAGTTCCTGCTGGAGGGCGCCAACACCGCCTTCGAGGGGAAGCTCACCCCGGACGACGTGGTCGGCTCCATCGGCGGTCTGCGCCCGCTGGTCGGCGGCAAGGAAGGCGCCACCCTCGACATGCGCCGCGACCACCACATCACCATCGGCCGTACCGGCATGGTGACGGTGACCGGCGGCAAGCTCACCACCAGCCGGCACATGGGCGAACTCGTCATCGACAAGGTGATGACGGTCCTCGGCCGCGGAGGGCGGAGCCGCACCACCGACCTCCCGCTCCTCGGCGGCGCCGGTTACGACTCCGAGGCGGTCGCCGCGTCCGGTGGCATCGCCGCGCACCTGGGCGAGCGCTTCGGCACCGAGGCCCGCTTCGTCGGCGATCTCATCCAGGACGACCCGTCGCTGGCTGAGCCGATCGTCACGGGCCTCCCGTACACCAAGGCCGAGGTCGTGTACGCGGCCCGCGCCGAGCTGGCCCGATCGGTCGACGACGTCCTCTCTCGCCGCACACGTGCCCGGCTGTTCGCCCGGGACGCCTCCGTCGACGCCGCCGAAGCTGTCGGCGCGATCCTCGGCCAGGAACTGAACCTCACGGAGACGGAGGTCCAGCGCTCGGTCGCCGAGTACCTCGCAGCCGTCCGTCACGAAAAGTCCGTACTCCTCGAAGGGGCAGCAGCATGATCAGCCGTCAGACCATCACCCACCCGTTCAACCGGGGCGACTACACGGTTGGTGCCCCCAGCTTCGCCAAGTGGGCGCGGAACACCCCGATCGGCGACGGCGAGGCCGCGCTCCAGGTGGACCCGGTCGAGGTCCCCGATACCGTGGTCGAGGCGCTGCGCGAGGCCGCGCACGCGGTGCACACCTCCCGTGACGAGGTCGTCACCCGGACCCGTGACTGGTGGGCCGGTTCGATGATCGGCGAGACCGAGGGCCGTCCCGCGACCCCGAACGCCGTGATCGTCGAGGCCGCCGACGCCGACCAGGTCGCGGCCGTGCTGCGGATCTGCCACGCGGCCGGCATCCCGGTCACCCCGTCCGCGGGCCGCTCCAATGTCACCGGCGCCGCGCTCCCCGTCTTCGGCGGTGTCGTCCTGGACGTGTGCGGACTGAACCAGATCATCGGCTTCGACGCCGAGTCGAACATCGTGGACGTCCAGACGGGCATGTTCGGCGACCTCTTCGAGAAGCAGCTCCAGGAGGAGTACGGCGTCACCACCGGCCACTGGCCGTCCGCGTTCGCCGTCTCCACCGTCGGCGGCTGGATCGCCTGCCGCGGCGCCGGCCAGCTCTCCACCCGGTACGGCAAGATCGAGGACATGGTCGTCGGCGTCGACGTCGTGCACGCCGACGGTACGCGGGCCACGTACGGCGACTACGCCCGCGCCGCGGTCGGCCCGGACCTGCGCCAGTTGTTCGTCGGCTCCGAGGGCACCCTCGGCGTCATCGTCTCGGCCCGGCTGCGGGTCCACCCGCTGCCGGAGTACGCCGCCGCCGCCGCGTACGGCTTCAGGACTTTCGCGGAGGGCCTGGACGCCTGCCGCAGGATCATGCAGCGCGGTGCCACCCCGGCCGTCCTGCGCCTGTACGACACCCTGGAGTCGGGCACCCACTTCGGACACCCGGGGACCAATCTCCTGCTCGTCGCCGACGAGGGCGATCCGGCCATCGTCGACGCCTCGATCAAGGTGGCGAAGGAGGTCTGCGAGGAGTACGGCCCCGAGCTGGACAGCCAGGCCGTCTTCGCGCGCTGGCTGGACGAGCGGATGCTGGTCGGCAAGTCCGCCGACGGCTTCAAGCCCGGTCCGGGGTTCGTCGCCGACACCTTGGAGATGGCCGCGTCCTGGACCGACCTTCCGGTGATCTACGACGAGGTGACCGCCGCGATCCAGGCGGTGGACGGCACCCTGGCCGCCTCGGCTCACCAGTCCCACGCGTACACCGACGGCGCCTGCGTCTACTTCTCGCTCCGTGGGAACGTGGCGCCCGAGTCGCGCCGCGACTGGTACCGCAAGGTGTGGGACGCGGCCAACGCCGTGCTCGTCAGGCACGCCGCGGCGCTCAGCCACCACCACGGCTGCGGCCTGTTGCGCGGCCCCTACCTGGAGGTATCCCTCGGAGCGGGCTTCGCGACGTTCGTCGCGGTGAAGAAAGCCCTGGACCCGGCCGGCATTCTCAACCCTGGCAAGCTGGGCCTTCCCAGCCGGTTCGGTACATCCCCGCTGAGCTGACCTCAGCAACCACGGACCCTCGATTCCCAGGTAGGCCCTTGCCATGACCTCTCTCCCCTCCCGATCCGGTGCCGCACTCGACCCCCGGCTCACCTCCTCGCTGGCCGAGGTCCCGGTCGTCGCGTCGGTCGTCGGCACCCAACTGCTGCGGCAGTTCCTGACCGCACCGGCCAGGATGTGCATCGTCGCGTCGCTCGCGGTGGGGCAGCTGCCCCAGGTCGTGCCGGCGCTGGGCCGGGCGGGGAAGACCGTGTTCGTGAACGTGGACAGCAGCCCCGGTCTGGCCCAGGACCGGGGCGCGCTGGAGTTCATCAAGGACATGGGCGCCCACGGCGTGGTCAGCACCCGGCTCTCGCTGATAGAGAAGGGCCGGCCGCTCGGCCTGCTGACGATGATGAAGGTGTTCGTCACCGACCGGTCCAATCTGCGCCGCTCCACGGACGCGATCTCGCGCGGAGCGCCGGACCTGGTCGAAGTGATGCCCGCCCCGATCATCGCCCGAATGAGCACGCAGGCAAAGCTCGCGATGTCCCCGTCGGTCGCCGCGGGCTTCGTGGAAACCCCCGCGGACGTGGCGCTCGCGCTGGCACTCGGGTCCGTCGCCGCCGCCACGTCCGACCCCCGCCTCTGGCACCTGCGCCGGGACCAGCTTCCACCGGTCCCGCCCACCGCGCCGAAGAGGCCCGCCGCACCACCCCAGGAGTAAGTCCCCCATGTCCTTCGTCGTCATCGCCCGCTACCGCACCAAGCAGGGCGAGGAGAACACCGTCCTGCCCCTGCTCGACACCATGGCCGCCGCCTCCCGCCAAGAACCGGGCAACCTCGCCTACCGCGTCCACCAGGGCACCGAGGACCCGCGGGCGATCGTGCTGTACGAGGAGTACGTGTCCGAGGCCGACTTCACCGCGCACTGCGCCACCCCGCACTTCCAGGACATCGTTCTCGGCAAGGTGGTCCCGCTGCTGGAGAGCCGTGACGTGCTGCGCTGCGCCCCGCGCCCGGCGGGGCGGGCATGAAGACCCGCGCGGTGGTGCTGCGCGGGGTGTCGACCGCCCGCCCCTACTCCGAGACCCGCCCGGTCGAAGTGGAGGAGCTGGAGCTGGGCTCCCCGCGCGAAGGCGAGGTGCTGGTCCGGATCGCCGCCGCCTCGCTCTGCCACTCGGACCTTTCGGTCGTCAACGGCGACCGGGTCCGCCCGCTGCCGATGGCACTGGGCCACGAGGCGGTCGGCGTCGTCCAGGACACCAGACCGGGCGTCAGCCGGGTCCGCCCCGGTGACCACGTGGCCCTGGTCTCCGTGCCGAGCTGCGGCTTCTGCGCAGACTGCGCGGCCGGCCGGCCCGCCCTGTGCGCGCGGGCGGCCGCGGCGAACGGATCGGGTGCGCTGCTGCACGGCTCGTCGCTGCTGACTGATGCCTCCGGCGCCCCGGTCCACCACCAGCTGGGCGTCTCCGCGTTCTCCGAGCACGCGGTGGTGGCCCAGGAATCGGTGGTGCCGATCCCGGAGGACATTCCGTTCACGGTGGCGTCGATGTTCGGCTGCGCGGTCCTGACCGGCGCGGGAGCCGTCATCAATACGGCGGCCCTGCGCCCCGGCCAGTCGACGGTGGTCTACGGCCTGGGCGGCGTGGGCCTGTCCGCGGTGCTGGGTGCCCGCGCGGCGGGCGCGTACCCGGTCATCGCGGTGGACCCGGTGCCGGAGAAACGCGAGCTGGCGCTCCACCTGGGCGCGACCCACGCGTGCGCCCCCGGCGAGGCGGTCGCGGCGGTTCATGACCTCACCTGTGGTGGTGCCGAGCTGGCGGTCGAGGCAGTGGGCAGCCCGAAGGTGATGGCCGAGTGCCTGAGGGCCGTGGCCCGGGGCGGCACGGCCGTCTCGGTGGGCCTGCCCGCCCCCGACCGGGTGCTGGAGGTCCCGGCGCTGACGTTCGCGGGAGAGGGCAAGTCCCTGCTGGGCTCGTACATGGGCGACGCGGTGCCGCGTCGCGACCTTCCCCGGTTCCTGGACCTGTGGCGGGCGGGCCGGCTGCCGGTGGAGCGGATGCACACCGGCACCCTGCCGCTGACCAGCATCAACACGGCGCTGGAGGAACTGGCCTCGGGCCGGGCGATCCGTCAGGTCATCGACACGTCGGGGATGTTGGGCAGCTGACCCGGATCCGCGGGCAGTGGCTGCGATCGATGGATGATACGACGGCAGGCGCACCCGCAAGCTGCCGGCGCCGAGGTCGTACTCGGTCAGCGGCTTGCCGGTGGCGCGGTCCGGGACGACCAGGCGGCCGTCGCGGGTGCCCGCGTACACCAGGTCCTTGGTGACCGGGGCGTGCATCGCGGGCGAGTTGAGGTCCCCGCTGCGCCCCACGGGGGTCCTGCCCGGCTGGGATCTTGGGGTTCAGACCCCTTTGGGTCCGGCCTCGCAAGCAGGCTGACGACCGTCGGTCGCGGGGTGACGATCAGCCGGAGATCCGAAGGTAGAACGATCGTTGTACACTGGTGTGCGTGTCCACCACGAGAGATGGCATCATCGCCAGCGCCGAGCAGGTCTTCGACTGTCACGGGTTTGCCGCGACGGGTATGGACCGGCTGACCGAGGCGGCCGGGGTTTCCACCCGGACGCTGTACAAGCATGTAGGCAGCAAGACGGGCCTGATGGCCTCAGTCCTGGATGCGCGGATGGAGAGGTTCTTCGGCCGACTCGACGTCGAGAGCGTCGCCGCGCTGTTCGAGGCCCTCGGGCAGTGGACGACTGCCGAGGGCGCGCGGGGCTGCCTGTTCCTGCGCGCCCAGGGCGAGACGGGGGGAACGACGCCCCAGGTGGCCGCCCTCGTGGCCGAGTACCGGCGTCGCCTCCAGGAGCTGATCCATCGCCTCGTCGCCCACGAACTTGAACGCGACGATCATCTTTTGGCTGACCAGATCCTCATCCTTTTCGAAGGTGCCGTATCCGCTGCCTCCTATCTCGGCGCCAGGGCGATCGACGCAGCCGGTGACGCGGCCGAATCCCTTCTGTGCTCTTCCCGCTGAGGCAGGCAGAGAGTTTTCCTCACGCCGACCGGAGTCCTACCGATGCATTTGCTCACCGTTTTCTCCCACCCCTTCCGCGACAGGTACCCCGCAGCGGTCATGGACGCATTCCATGAGCCGTTCGAGCACTCCGGGCACACGATCGATTTCCTGGACCTGCACGGGGAAGGATTCGACCCGCGCTTCACCGAAGCGGACCATGCGCATTTCTGGGGCGGTCCGGTTCCCCCGGGCATCACCGAGATGCACCGCAGAGTCGAGGCCGCCGACCGGCTGGCGTTCGTCTTTCCCGTCTACTGGTGGTCGATGCCCGCGCTGATGAAGGGCTGGATCGACCGGGTCTTCACCGGGGGCTGGGCCTACCAGTACGGGCAGGGAGTCCAGGATCGGGGCAAGGAGCCGCTCGACGAGCTGCTGCCCAGCATCCCGACGGCTCTGATCGGCGTCGGCGGCTCGACGAAGGGCGTCTATGACAAGTACGGGTATGACGAGGCGATGCGTACCCAGCTCGATGTCGGCATCTTCGCCTACTGCGGTATCAGCGATGTGGAAAGCCACCGTGTCTACGACGTGGAAGGGGACCGCAACGGAGCCAACCGTGACGCCGGACTCCGGCAGGCCCGCGCCATCGGTGCGGCTTTCGCCTCCCCGGACCGGATACCGCGAGACGCCAAAGAAGAACACCTGAACAGGCGCCATGGCTCAGCCCGGATCCACCGGCTTGATGCCGGTGGATAGTTCTTCCAAAAACGAAGAAGTGCCTTGCGACCTGCGATGATGGGGTTTCTCCAGGACCACATCAGGCACGATCGGCAAGGCACTTCCGAGATGCAGTCTTCCCATGCCGCGGCGGCGGTCTCATCCGCGTTCGATGATCCGAACCTGATCGTGTACGGCGGGCTGGAGCCGGTGGTGCGGCTGGCCGAGCGGTGCGGTCTGCCCGCGCTGGTCGGGGAGCACGTCCGGCTGCCCGCCTCGAAGGACGGCACCGGCGCCTTCCGCCGGGTCGAAGAACGCGCCCTCCTTCAACGGCTGGTCCGGGTAGCGCTGGAGCAGGTCGATCGCGTCCATCACCGGACGGTAGGCGGTGTTGTTGCACTTCAGCTCCAGCACGCCCAGCAACGGCGAGAGCATCCGGCGCCAGTGCGCCGAGTACGACGACCGCAGCGCGGTGCGCACCCGGGCCTTGTAGCGGGCCTCGTTCGCCGCGGCCTCCGCCGCCAGCGCCTTCAGCGTCCTCTCCCTCCCCACCGACCACCGGGAAGATCACCAGCCGCACCGTGCCGGACGGCTCCGACGACGCCGCCTCCGCGACCCGCGGCAGCATCCCCTCCTTGCCCCGCACCTTCTTCAGCTCGGCGTTCAGCTCCTTGTCGACCTTCCGCTTGGCCCGCGTGTTGATCTTCAGCACGAGGTGCGCAGGCCGGTGCCGATGGCAGTCTCGACCCAGTCGGTGAAGAGCGGGTCGAAGTGCGGCAGCAGCGCGGGCAGTCCCGGAATCGTGTGTACGAGCCGGACCGATTGGGATGTGGTGACTCTGCGACGTGCTGCGCGCAGCTCGAAAGGCCGCCGTATGGAGACACGCAATCATCGTGCGTGGTACGCCGCTGCAACACCTGCCGGACACCTGACGCAGATGTCCTGCGTTCAGCAAAGTTGTTCAGACAACTCGTCCGATCGCAAGGAGTGCAGCGTGGCCTCTTCCCGCATCCGGTCCGCAGTGGTGGCCGGATCCTGCGCAGTCGTCCTCGCCGTGATCGGCTCGCCGATCTCGTCTGCGGCACCGGTCAACAACCCCCAGTCGGCTGCGAGCGCATCCACCCTCACCCTGAACACCCAGCAGCCGCAGGTCGGCGAGAAGCTCAGCTTCGGCTACACCACGGACGCTCCCAGCGCCACGAACTGGATCGGTATCTACCCGGCGGACCGCAAGCCCGGCAACGGGGCCTCGCTCACCTGGGTCTACGTCGGCAATGCCAGCGGCACCGTGACCCTGGACACCTCGGGCCTGGGCGCCGGCTCCTACTCCGCGTGGCTGCTGGCCAACGACGGCTACCAGCCGCTGGCCGCGCCGGTGAACTTCGACATCGCGCCCCGCCCCCCGCGTCATGCCACCGTCCAGGGCACGGTCTTCGACGACAAGAACGGCAACGGCGCCCAGGACAAGGGCGAGCAGGGGCTGGCGGGTGTGTCCGTCTCGGACGGCGCGACCATCGTCCGTACCGACCGCAACGGCCACTACACACTGTCCGCCGACCTCAACCAGTGGAACCACACCATCGTCGACATCACCATGCCGCGCGGCTACTCGACGACCCTCGGCAGCAACCGGGTTCAGCGCTTCTACCGCGACCTCGGCTCACCCGAGGCCGACAGCACCGTCACCGAGAATTTCGACCTGCGGCGCGACAAGGGCAGCGAGCGGCCCGACTTCACCTTCACCCAGATCACCGACACCCACGTCACCAGCCCCGACGGCCCGGAGGCACCCGCGGACGGTGACGGCGTCACCCCGGGCAAGCTCGCCAAACAGCTCGACGACATGGCCGCTCTGCCGACCAAACCGGCCTTCGTCCTGGCCACCGGAGACCTCAGCGGCGACGGCGCGCCCTCCCACTGGCAGGCTTGGCTGAAGGGCACCGCAAACTCCAAGCTCCCGATCTGGCCGGTGACGGGCAACCACGACCACGGCGGCGGGGACACCGACGGCGTCGGCAACTACCGCTCGCTGCTCGGGCCCGCCTGGTACTCCTTCGACTACGGCAACACCCACTTCATCCAGCTCGAAAACAACGGCGGCCTCAGCGATCCGGTGCAGCTGACCTGGTTGAAGCAGGACCTGGAACTGAACGGCAAGAACGCCGACGGCACCCGCAAACAGATCGTGGTCAGCCTGCACGAACCGCTGGACACACCCGACCCCGGTGGCTCCACCGGGCAGATAGACTCCCTGCTCGGACTGCTCAAGGGCTTCGACGTCAAGGCGTTCTTCAACGGCCACATGCACACCAACTTCACCGACTCCCACCTGATGGACGGCGCGGTGGAGTACAACACCGCCTCGGCGACCTACAACGACGACCACTCGCCCACCGGCTTCCGCGAGGTCACCATGCGTGACGGCAGGCTGAAGGCCGAGTTCCGAATGTTCAACCAGGACCACACCCTCGCGGTCACTTCGCCTGCGCCCGGCTCCCAGATCGGCCAGGTCCGTACCGAGTTCCAGGTGAACGCCTACAACACCTCCAGCCATGTGGTGCGGGTCGAGGTTCGCATCGACGGCCGCGGCAAGAATCAGCTGCGACGCACCGGCAAGTTCTCCTGGTCGGCGCCGTGGGACACCCGCAAGCTGAAGCCCGGCGACCACACTGCCAAGGTCACCGCATCCGACGACGCGGGCCACAGCTGGTCCACCACGAGCCGCTTCACGGTCGCGCCGAAGGCCGACCAGGTGCGCCCGGGCGCGGACGTGCCCGAATTCCACGGCGACGCCCTGCACACCGGAGTGCAGCCCGGGAGCCTGGGCTCCGGCAGCCTCAGCAACGCCTGGACCCACCGCAGCGGCGCCACCGTCGGCATGTCCTCTGCGGTGGTCGCGAACAACACCGCGTACATCGGCACCTGGGACGCCGACGGAGCCAAGGGCAACGGCGTGGACGCCGTCGACGTCGCCACCGGCCGGACCAAGTGGCACTTCGCCACCGACAGTCTGGTCCAGTCCACGCCCGTGGTGCACGACGGGACCGTCTACGTCACCGAGATGCGCGGCACCCTGACCGCGCTGGACGCGGCGACCGGCGCGAAGAGGTGGAGCTACACCCTTCCCGGATCCTCGGAGACCGGCCGCTACGACGGCTACGCCTACGGCGGCGCCACCGTCTCCGGCTCCGCCGTCTACTACTTCGGCTACACCACCACGGGCAGCCACCTCGTCGCCGTGGACACCGCCACCGGCAGGGAACTGTGGAACTCCCCCGTGGACAGCGGCTGGTGGGACAGCAGCACCCCCACCGTCGTCGACGGCAAGGTCTACGTCCACGACAGCCGTGGAGGCCTGCGTATCTACGATGCCGCCAGCGGCAAACAGCTCGTCTCCGCCTCAGGCGCCGGCGGCGTCCACCACTCCACACCCGTGGTGGCCGACGGACGGGTGTTCACCACCGACTTCCTCGGGGACGCCGGCAACAACACCCTCCTGGCCCGCGACGCCGCCACCGGCAAGGAACTGTGGCGCTACCGGAGCACCGGAGTCTCCAAGGACGACGCCGGCCAGCCCGGTGCCTCCGTGGCGGTCGACGGCAACACCGTCTACGCCGCCTTCACCAACGGCCGCGTGAGCGCTTTCGACGCCGCCACCGGCACCAAGCTCTGGGAGTTCCAGAGCGGCAGGGCCTTCGTCGGCTCGCCCACCATCAGCGCAGACACGCTCTGGATCGGCGGCACCGACGGCCACCTGTACGGCCTGGACAAGACCACCGGCGCCAAGCTCCAGGACCTGGACCTCGGCGCTCCCATCCTGTCGACGCCGACCATCACCGGTAACACGCTGCTGATCGGCGCCTGGGACGGCAACCTCTACGCCTTCACCGCTCGCGGCTGAAGCTCCCGCCCCACCGAACCCCGACCGGCTGCGGCCCCGGCACACCGCCGAGGGCCGCGGCCGGCTGTCCGCCTCCGCAGCCCGTCTCGGCCGGTGGCAGCTCGGTAGCGACGCTGTCCTGCGCTGCCTCCCGCCCCTGGGCGCGCAGGCCGTCGAGCCGGGCACGACGGTGAGCACACGACCGCGGGGGAAACAGTGGCGGAGGAGTCGACCTTGGGCTGGCCACCCGGCCCAGCCTTGCCCCAGCCCTCGGCCACGACCTGCTTGGCCTTGTCCACCTGAGCATCGGTCGGGACGGAGTGGGTGCCGGCCGCAGGCGCTGAGCGCGAGCGTGGCTGCGGCCGGCAAGCCGACAAGACCGGACGTTCGCCCAGAAAGCTCTTTCACAAGGTATCCGGAGGGTGCATGAGCCCGCCGGGAAAACAGGGATCAGGTACGTCCAGGACCTGTACAACTTGTCCAAACAAACCGCCCCCAGCGCGTCGGAGCACGATGACCTTTCGAGGAACGGAGAACAGATGCTCACCCGCGGGTTGAAGGCTCGTTGAGACGATTCGGACTGCGTGGGGGTACGAACCCCGCTGTGTGCAGGACGAGCGTGCCCGGCGCGGCGGGATCGCTTAGCCTGTGGGCACACGCCGGTGGCACGCAGAGCGGAGCCGGTCGCGGGATGAGAGGGCTGGGTGTGGCGCCACGGCACGAGCAGATCGCTGACGAGCTGAGGGTTGCGATCGACCGGGGCGACTACCCAGTGGGGGGCCGCCTCCCGACCGAGGGTGAACTCGCGGAGCGGTACCAGGTGTCCCGCGGTACCGTCCGCCAGGCTCTCGCGGCTCTGGTGGCCGAGGGACTGATCGGATCACGACAGGGCACGCGACGGGTGGTGCTCGGTGCCCGCCGCAGCCAGAGCTTCACCGAACTGCGCAGCTTCGCCCAGTGGGCGCGGGCAGCAGGACACACGGCGTCCGGCAGCGTCGTCGAGACCGCCCGACGCCCGGCCTCCGCCGAGGACACGTTGCGCCTACAACTCCCCGTGGGCGCGGAGGTGTTGTACGTCCTGCGGGTGCGTGGCCTGGACGGACAGCCGGCCCTGCTGGAGCGCACCGTCTACGCCGACTGGATCGCGGACGCCGTCGAGCGCATCGAGCCCGACTGCGAGTCGGTCACCCAGCGGCTGCTCGACGAGGTCGGCGTGGTCTTCGCGCACGGCGAGCACGTCATCGACGCACTTGCAGCGGGCACCCGCGACGCGGAACTGCTCGGCGTACGCCGCGGCACATCTCTGCTGCGGGTCCGCCGGGTCACCACCACCCACGGCGGCCGCCCCGTGGAGTGGTCCGACGACCGCTACCGGCCCGGAACGGTCACCTTCCGCATCCACAACACCATCGGTGCCAACCCGCTCGTCCGCCAGCCCGGCGAATGACCGCGGCCTGGTCCTTCACAGACGGGAGGGCGTTCACCCGCCGATGTCCGCAGCGGCGTTTTGGGCCGCCCGCCGTTATGTCCCGTCACCTCGTCCGACGGGGATGCGATTGCCCTCAACGTCCCCTCGGTGATGTGCGGCGCCTTCACACTCCCGTACGACGCTCAGCACCGTTGTAGAACTCCTAACAATGTGGGCGAGGTTCTGCCAGAGGTGAAACCTGTCGGCGACCTGGAGAGCCTGCGGAGCTGCGGTGTCGGCCGCCTCGGCATAGGCGCCGGCGCGGTCGCGACAGACGACCTCGATTCCGGGGTCAGCCGCGAGCCACGGGGCGAGGGTGGCTGCGTCGCGTTCGGGCAGCAGGTCAAGGACCTGGTGGGTCTCGGCGTCGATCACGACCGTGCCGTAGACATGGCCGCGCCGCAGGGCGAAGTCGTCCACACCGACGGCCCGGGGCTGGGCCGCCGCCGGGTCGGGCAGGTCCATCACCCGGCGCAGCAGCGTGGCGCGACTGGTCGCGATGCCCATGACCTGGGCGAGACGGGCACCGGCACGGCCCGCCAGGGCCAGCCCGATCTCGCTCATCGCCTGGCGCAGCCGCTCGGTGACCCGGCCGTGGCGGCGGGTCAGCCCCGGTACCTGCTCCACGAACGCCCGCCGACCGCATGCCGTGGCCGGGCAGAAGAACCTCCGTACCCGCAGCACGAGTTGCGCTCTCCGCCCTGCGGCGGGCAAGTCTGCGGGAAACCGCAGGTAGGAGCTGTGGACCTGTTCCGTCCAATGGGCGCAGTCGGGGCAGGTGGCACCGACGGGTGTGCATCGGGCCTCGATGCGTATCGCCTCGCCGTCCGTGTGGACGGCCACGACCGCGATGCCGGGGACCGATGGGAACAACACCTCACGCGGCCGGAACATCGCCTCGTTCACGGCCACCGAATGTCAGCCGAACCACCCGCACGAGCAGCGATTTCAAGGCGACTTCCGCGTGCCCCAAAGCTAGATCAACAACTACAACGCGTGACCGTCTTACGGAACTTGTACCAGACCCTTCTTTGAGTACCAGCGCACCAGCGTTTCGCGGCTCCATGACACACGAAGTTGATCTGGCTCCACCGGTATGACAAGGCAGTTCAGGCCAGGGTCGTGAGGGCCTGTGCTTCGCATCTTGCGGCGTGATCGAATAGGGGATGACTTCGTTCTGGACTGGTAGGCGGGTACGTCTGCGCGGTATCGAGCCCGAGGACTGGACGGCGTTCGTGGGCTTCGCCGTCGATGAGGAGCGGTCGGGAGACCTGCTGCATCCGCCTCGGTCTGACGAGGGGTTCCGTGCCTGGGTAAAGGAACAGGCCGTCGCGAAGTCCGATGGTGACTGCTTCACGTTGGCCATCGAAGCCGTGGGCACGGGGCAGATCGTCGGGGCTGTCGGCTCGCATCACGCAGAGCCGCGGGCGGGACGGTTCGAGTACGGCGTCACGATGGGTGCTGGGCACCGGCGTAACGGCTACGCGGCAGAAGCCGTGGTGATGCTGCTGCGATTCATGTTCGCCGAGCGGCGGTACCACAAGTGCGAGGCGCGGATCTTCGCGCACAACGAGGCATCGCTGGCACTGCATCGCCGTCTTGGCTTCGCCGAGGAGGGGCGCCTGCGCGATCACGTGTTCTTTGCCGGCCGACACCATGATCTCGTCGTCATGGGCATACTCGCCGACGAATTTGCGGAGTTGCACTCGATGAGCGAACTTGAGTGAATGCTGGGCCTCCGGAGCAGAGTGAGGCTGCGGCACCTTTCCGACGACATGCTCTCTTCGGAGTGAATGCGCTGCTCCGTCCGCCCGGCGATCGTCGACCCCCCGCCCACTCCGGCCAGCGGAACCACCCGATAGAAGTGGGGCCAAATCACCTTGGGCGGATTCCAGTAACGGTCGCCACACCTGGTCACTCAACTGTTGCGATGAGCCTACTGAAGTGGAGTGCTGGAGTCTGCCAGCCGAGGGCCGCAGCCTGACCAACCGCGAACTTACCCGGCCACAGCGCATCATCGGTCCGCTCGTGGCCAAGCGCGGACGACCGAAGCGTTGTGAGGATGATCCCGGCTGGGCAGACCCGGAGCCCCGAACGGGGCCGGTTCAGGAGAGGGACGGCGCCAGAGGAGAATGACTCAGGAGGTGGACGGCTCGATCTCCCCCGCGAAGACGATGACCTGGTCGATGAGGCTCCGCCGCAGATGGACGACGTCCGTTCCCGCCAGGCGGGGGCCTCCATCCGGCGTCGTGAAGACCCACTGGTACCGGGCCCACTCGTCCGGCATGTCCACCGCCGAACAGCGCACCATCGTGCCGGTCCCCGCGGGGTGGCGCCGGATGTCCAGCACGAACCGTTCGACCGCCTCGATCCCCTCACTGCGGCCCAGCGGTCCCCAGAAGACCACGTCCGAGGTCAGGGCCTGGGAGAGCAGCGCAGTCACATAGCTGTCGTCCGAGGCGTTGAACGCGGAGATGAACGTGTCGATCGCGGACCGCGCGGTCTCTTCCTGCATGCACCAGTAATACCACTCGCCTTGCGGACCGCGCTCGTCCCGTGAGCCGTCTCCCGACCACGGTGAACCATCCCGGTCACAGCAGTGGGCGGGAGCGGTCGGCTTGGCAGCAGGGCCTGCTGGCGGATCCGGGGTGTACCCGGTGACACCACGGCCGGCGCTCAGCGCACCGGTGACTGGGGGGCGTGCCCCCAGCGGGTGTGTCAATTCAACCGCCCTGTCGCGTAATCGTTGGTTGTGCTCCGTGGCGATCACCGGAGGTGGATGCGGTGGCGGAGGAGAGGGAACCCGACTCGGCCATGCGTCTGCCGCATGATTCTCCGGGTCCGTGTATTGACGCCTTCGGTGCGGCCGTTGAGGTGCGGGGTGGTGAGAACGGTATCGACGGCGGCGCGTTCGAGTTCGAGTCCGTCGGTGAAGGCGTGCAGGCAGAGCAGGTCGGCGGCGCGCACGTCGGTGATCCACTTCGTGAGCACCGTCTCGTGGCCCGGGGCCGGGGAGAGGAGCGCGGCGAACTCCCGGACCGGTTTGGCGAGGACGGTCGTCTCGGGACAGGCGGCGGTGAGCCCGCCAAGGACTGCGGCGTCCTTGTCCCTCAGGTTCCTGGGGTGGTTGAGGGGAAGCGGGGTCAGGCGTGGTGGGGTGATGTGGGGTGGGAGCGGACAGTGGCCGGGGCCTTGTCGAAGAGGTTCTTCCAGATGTGCCGGCAATCGCTGACCTGCACCGCGCTGGGCAGAGCCCGGCGGATCGCCTCGCCGCCGGCCCCCGAGAAGGGGCAATCGCGTCAGCATCCGCAGCACGGACGGGCGGGAGAACGCGACAACAAGGCACCGCGACAGGAGGGCACCCGTCCGGCAGGCCAACTCCTTGGCCGTGAAGCTGAGTTGTCCCGGCCAGGCGCGTCGTACGGCGCCGGTACCGCTCCAACAGCCCCAGCACCTGCCCGCGGAGGGTCTGTCGGCTGGACAGACCCGGGGAGTTCAGCTGTTGGGGACGGTGACAATGATCTTGCCGACCTGTCCGCCGGCCTCCAGGTATCGGTGTGCCTCGGCGATGTCCTCCAGCGGGAACGTCGCGTCGACCGTGGGGGTCAGCTCGCCCTTGGCGAGGCCGTCGGTCACGAAGGCGACCGCTTCGGCGCGGCGCCGGTCGTCGGTGGTGATCTCGAAGAGTTCGAATCCGCGGATGGTGAGGTGCTTGAAGAGGACCTCACCGACGTTGAGCGGTGCGGGAGTGCGGTCGAGGACTCCGTAGAGAACGATGTGGGCTTCGTGGGCGGCGGCGGTGACCAGGTGGGCCAGGGCCGTCCCTCCGACGGGGTCGAAGACGACCCGGGCCCCCTCACCGCCGGTCAGCTCCCGCACGCGGGCGGCGACGTCCTCCTCGGCGGTGGCGACGACCTCGTCGGCGCCGGCGTCCAGCAGCCGCCGGCGCTTGGCGTCGGTGCGGGTCAGAGCGATGGCGCGGGCGCCGGCCTTGTGGGTGATCTGGATGGCCGCGAGGCCGACACTGCTGGAGGCGGCGGAGATCAGGACGGCGTCGCCGGCGCGGACGCCCGCGAGGTCGACCAGGCCGCCGTAGGCGGTGATGAACTGCATCCACACCGAAGCCGCTTCCTCGAAGGACAGACGCTCGGGATGGACGACGACCGCGTGTGCCGGGGCGAGGACCGCCTCACCGTGCACGGGGTAGTCGGTCATGGTGAAGGACGGCACCACACTGACCGCGTCGCCCACGCTCAGCCCGCTCACGCCGTCTCCGAGGGCCTCGATCACTCCGGCAGCCTCGTAGCCGATGCCGGAGGGAAAGACGGGGTCGATGCCGTACTGGCCCAGCCGGAACATCGACTCCGCCCGGTTCAGGCCCAGCGCCCGGGTGCGGATCAGTACCTCGCCCGGACCGGGCTCAGGGAGGGCGACCCGACCGCCATCGAAATAAGGGCTGTGCCGCGAGGTGAGGGAAGGCCGATGGTGCGCCTGCCGCCCGGGTGGGGCCTGGCGATGCACCCGATCTCCGCTCAGGCTACGTGATGTCGACGACTCGGTGCAGGCGCAGCCGGCGGTTGAATGCGCCCGTCCCTCGCGTGACGACGGTGCGCGGCAGCAGGCGCACAGGCCAGGTGAGCATCCGGTTCACGCGGCGCCCCGGGTAGGACGCATGGCGCCGACGGGCGTAGTCGTCCAGGGTCTGGCTCGCGATGGTCTCCGGTGAATCGGCGGCAGGGTCGATCGTGGCCGAGGTGCCGTCGAAGAAGCCGGTCGCGACTGCGCCTGGGTGAGCCGCCATGACACGGACGTCAGTACCGCGCAATTCCTCGGCCAGGGCCTCGGTGAACGAGAGCACGAACGCCTTGGTGGCCGCATAGCTGGCCTGGTACGGCAGGGGCTGAAAGCCTGCGGTGGAGGACACGTTGATGATGCCTCCGCGGCCACGAGCGGCCATCTCGCGCCCGATCCCGTGCGTCAGCCCCAGCAAGGCACCGACATTGAGTTCGACGGAGCGCAGTTGCGGAGCAAGCGGGCGGTCGAGGAAGGGGCCCGCACTTCCCGCCCCGGCGTTGTTGATCAGCAGATCGACCGTCAGGCCACGCTCACGCAACTCCTTCAGGCACCGCTCTGGCGCCTCCGGCGCAGTGAGGTCGACGACGATCACTTCGGGGAGGGGGCCGCCGTGCCGCTCCCGGATCTCCTCGGCAAGCCGCCGCAGGTCCTGCTCCGAACGAGCCAGCAGGATCACTCGCGCTCCCCGGCGGGCCAGTTCCAGCGCGTAGGCCCGCCCCAGCCCCTTGGATGCGCCGGTGACGAGTGCGGTGATGCCGCGATAGTCGCCTCCCACGGGATTCTCCTTTAGTTCGAGTCTCGAAGTAATGCGGACGCTAGCATAATCTTTCGAGACTCGAAGCAACCGGTAGGATGACGTCATGCCCGCACCCGAACTCCTCGCAGCAGTCACCGCGACGTACGAAATCTGGATGCGGACCGTCGATCTCCTAGAACCGGCACTGACGAGGCACGGCCTGACTCCGGCGACGTTCCAGGCGCTCTGGGTGATCGACCCGGACGAGGCGCCACCGTCGATGAAGGTGGTGGCGGAGCGACTGCACTGCAACGCCCCGAATCTGACCTTCATGACCAATCAGCTCATCGACCGGGGCCTTGTCGAGCGCGCCACGGATCCAGCCGACCGCCGATCCCGGGTCATGGTCCTGACCGCCAAGGGTCGCCAGGTCCGCGCCGAAGTGATCCAGGCAGCGCTGGAGGGGAGCCCGCTGGCCGTGCTCACCGATGGTGAACTGCGTCACCTCATGACTTTGCTGAACCGATCTCTGTGAAAGAGGGTTTTTTCCCGGTGGAGTTGTCCGGGCCGCCTGCGTCGAGCCGCACACGCCACGCCGAGGACCGTCGAAGATTTCCGGACTGCCGCCGACGGACATGGTCACTGCGTCGGTCGGGGCCGAGCCGATTCGGCGCACCGTACCGTGTCGGACACGCCCAGTTCGTTCGGGTCACGCCGCTTGGTGCGTCACGGCGTCCGTGCGCCTGGTTATGATCGGCGGGTGGCGAGTGGTCCTGGAGAGCGGGCACGCCTGTTGGCGCTGACGCGGGAGGTGATCCTCGCGCGGGGCGTGCGCGGCCTGTCCCTGAGCGAGCTGGCCAGGAGCATCGGCTCCAACAACCGCATGCTGCTCTACCACTTCGGGTCGCTGGACGAACTGCTCGGCACGGCCATCGACGACATCCTCGGCGGCACCGAACTGCTCGATCGGCTCGCTGAGCTGCTGCGATCGCCGGGCGGCGCGGTCGACCGGCTGGGGGCCGCGTGGCGGCACATCGCCGATCCCGAACGGCTGCCGCATCTGCGGCTGTTCTTCGCGCGCCTGGGCATGGCCGTCGACCGGCCCGACGAGTACGCCGAGTTCCTGGAGCAGGTCTGCGGCCGGTGGACGATGGTGCTCGCCGACGCGATGCGGACCTGGCCGGACATCAAGGATCCGGACACCGCCGCCGTCGTGGTCGTCGCGTTGTGGCGTGGACTCCAGGTCCAGCTCGTCTGCGGTGCGCCTCGTTCGGGCGTGGACGCCGCGCATGCCCTCGCCATCGCCGGGTTGTGTACAGTGCAACCATAAGTGAATCGCTCAGTTCACTTTTGAGGGAGTCGCACCATGACCGACGCGTTCATCGCGGCACTGCCCAAAGCCGAGTTGCACGTCCACCTGGAAGGCACGCTCGAACCGGAGATGTTGTTCGCGCTGGCCGCGCGCAACCACGTCGAACTGCCCTGGCCGGACGTTGACCAGGCGCGCGCCGCCTACACGTTCAGCGGCCTGGAACACTTCCTGCCGTTGCTGTTCCGGGCGTCCTCGGTGCTGCGCACCAGCCAGGACTTCTACGACCTCGCCCAGTCCTACCTGACCCGCGCGGCGGCCGACGGGGTGCGCCGAGCCGAGATGTTCCTCGGCGTGCAGACGTTCCTCGGCGCCGGCACACCCATCGGCGATCAGCTCGACGCCGTCCTGGCCGCGATCTCCGACATGCGAACCGATCTCGGCATCGACGGCGCCCTGATCATCACCAGCCAGCGCCACCGAACCCAGGCCGCCGCGCTGGAGGTTCTGGAGCTGATCGAGCCGTGGCGTGACCAGATCCTCGGCATCGGGCTCGGCGGGGCCGAGCGCGGCAATCCGCCCGCCAAGTTCGCCGACTACTACGCGGCCGCTCGCGCGCGCGGCTACCGCACCACGATCCACGCGGGCGAGGACTGCCCGGCCGAGTACATCCACGAGGCGCTGGACGTCTGCCGCGCCGACCGCATCGATCACAGCGTCGCCGCGTCGGCCGACGCGGACCTGGTGGCCCGCCTGCGTGACGAGGCGGTCCCGCTGACCGTCTGTCCACTGTCGAACGTGGCGTTGCGGGTCGTGCCGTCCCTGGCGGCGCATCCGCTGCCCGCGATGATGGCGGCCGGTCTGCTGGTCACGGTCAACTCCGATGATCCGCCCTACTTCGGCGGCTATGTCAACGACAACTACGAGGCCCTGCGCATACACCTCGGCCTGGACCGTGCCGCACTCGCGGACCTGGCACGCAACAGTTTTCGCGCGTCCTTCGACGACCCGCACCGCGTCGCCACGCACCTCGCCGCGGTCGATGAACACCTGCGCGTGAAGCAGGCAGCCACTCGTTGATGGCCGCTACGAGAACGGTCGCCTCGTAGCGGACCGCGTAGCTCGTCGTACCGCGTGGCTACGGCACGGTGCCTTTTGCGGCGGTCAATACCGTGGTTCGTGGCGCGTGGAGATCTGACGGACGGGCAGTGGGCAGTCCTGGAACCGCTGTTGCCGAAGGGCAAGAAGACCGGACGACCGCCGGTACACACCAAACGGCAGCTGATAGACGGCCCGACGACGCCTCGCCCTCCGGGATCCTGCCACCGAAGCGGCGCCACTCCACCCACTGGTCGCTCGGACAGCCGCTTCCGGTCATCATGTGCCGGACACGACCTGGCCGGCCGTCACCGGTCGGCAGCGGCCCTCGGATCGACCACGCAGTGATCGACCACGTCCACGCGTCCCGAGCCGGCAACAGCCACCCGGTAGGTCGTTTTGTCCTTCGCGGGTACCGACACCTGATCGGTAGTGTCGATCACGGCGTAGCCATTCTTGTCCTTGAAGGTGACCTTCACGGTGAAGACGCCGTCGCGTCCGTTCGGATTTCTGATCTCGACGGTCGCGTACGGGTCCTCCATGCTCGCGCAGTGCACGAGCACGGCGGTGCCGTCCTTCAGGGGCCGGGAGGTACCGCTGGAGGGGGACGCCGTGGGAGTGGGCTGTGAACTGCCGCCGCTGTCACCGGTGCCCGTCCCGGAGTCGTACGAGTCACTGCTGGGCGAGCCGCTGGACGAACTGCCGTGCGGGTCGCTGCGGTGCGAGCCACCGCCGCCGGACGTCGAGCTGTCGTGGTCCTGGCTGGAGCTGCTGCAACCGCCCCCGTCACTGCTGTCCTGGCTGCTGTTTCCTTGGCCACGGCCCGACGAGAACCCGGTCAGGGCCAGTACGACCATCGCCGACACCGCTGTGAATCTGAGCCTGCGCCCCCGCATGTACATGCCCCCACTCTACCCACGGGCGTCGCATGGGTCCCGGCGAGGGCAGGCCGAGCAGCTCTGACTCACGGGGTACTGGCCGTGCCAGTCGTTTGTTCCGCATCGAGCGCGTCGTAGCGGTCCTTGCTGCACGCGCACATGACGCCGACGCCGTCCATGACCACGGGGGCGCCGATGGTCCCACCCCTTGGCCGTCCGGCTTCCAGTGCAGTCGGCCGTCGACGGCCTTCAACTTGTCAGCAGTGCCGCAGGCATAGAAGACGTCGTCGAGGCGGGTCCTCGTCTTTCCCTGACGACGCCTGGCACGCCGGCCGATGAGTGCCGTGCCGACGACAGCCACCTACGTCTGGTCCGACAGCGGCATCACGCACCAAGGCCGGCGGCGCTGGACGGTGACGATCGGCCGGTCGCGTCTCTCGCGCGAGCGGTACCTCCTCGATCGGTTCATCGGACTGGTTCGGTTTGCATCGCCTGTGTGCCCACGACGGTCAGCAGCGCGAGCTTCTCGGCGGTGTCGGTCCCGGCGCGTGGGGTGAACCAGAGCAACCGCTGGCGGCCGTCCTCGCTGAAGAGGCTGAGGCAGTTGAGGTCGAGCATGCCAACGGTGGGGTGGACGATCCGCTTGCGCTCGTCTCTGCGTACCTCCACGTCCTGGTCGGCCCAAAGCGCCTGGAACTCCGGCGACTGCTGCAGCAGCTCGTCCACCAGCTCGGTCGCCTCGGCATCGCCTGGGCTGCGTCGCCCGACTGCCGCGCGCAGGTCGGCAACGAACGAGCGTGACTGCGGGGCGAGGTCCTCCTGCGGGTAGATCTGCCGCGAGGCCGGGTCCGTGAACCATCGGTAGATGAAGCTCGCCGCGCGGCCGTGGTGCGCGGACAGGTCGCCGAGCATCGCGATGGCGAGCGGGTTCTGGACCAGAACGGTGTGCAGGTCGGTGCTCACCATCGCCGGGGTCCCGTCGATTCGTGTCAGCAGGTCGAGCATCGCGGGGTGGACGTGTGACGCCGTCCCGCCCTGGTGCGGGATCGGGCGGTTCGCCAGCCGGTACAGATGGTCGCATTCGTCGTGACTGAGGCGCAGGGCGCGGGCGAGCGCGGCGAGCATCTGGTCGGAGGGCTGCGAGCCGGCACCGCGCTCCAGCTCGGTGTAGTACTCCACCGAGGCGCCGGCCAGAACGGCGACCTCGTCGCGACGCAGACCGGGGACGCGGCGCCGCGGGCCGGGCGCGAGCCCGACCTCCTCGGGGCGGATCCGCTCGCGTCGCGAGCGCAGGAAGCCACCGAGTTCGGAGTACCTCGTGTTCGACATAGGCACAGCCTCCCTGGGCGGCGCCGCCTGCGCCAGGGGATGTCGTCCCCACCTTCGGAAGCAACTGTCGCGGGCCCGCGCCGGGCCACAGAGTGGACGCCATGAACACCTCGCTCACTGACACACTCACTGACTCCGGCGCATCGCCGGTCGCTGGAAAGACGGTCCTGATCACCGGTGGCACGAGCGGGATCGGCGCCGCGACCGCTCGGCTCCTGCTCGTGCGTGGCCACCGGGTCGCCGTCACCGGGCGCGACCCTGGCCGGCTCAGGGCATTCCTCGGCGAAGTCGGCCACGCGGACCGCGTCCTGGGCCTGGTAGCAGATGCCTCCGACTGGGACTCCACGAGCACGGCGGTCACCAGCACGGTGGAACGCTTCGGGTCGCTCGACGCGGCGATCGCGAACGCAGGCGGCGCGTCCGCGGATCACTTCCGGACGGACGGTGCCGGCGTCATCGACGGCGGCGATCCGAAGCTGTGGGCACCGATGGTACTCGCCAACGTGCTCGGCCCGGCTCTGCTGGCCAAGGCGACCCTGCCCCACCTCGCGCAGTCCCGCGGCCGGCTGGTGCTCATCGGCAGCGTGGCCGGAATCAAGAACAGTCCGGGCAACCTCTACTCCGCCACGAAGTGGGCAGTGGTCGGCTTCGCCGAGAACCTCCGCCTGCACGCCACGACCCGCGGCATCGGAGTCACGGTCGTGAACCCAGGCATGATCGACACCGCGTTCTGGCACGGCCAGGCTCCCCCCATCGCGATGAGCCCGGATTCGGTGGCCGAGGCGATCGGCTTCGCGCTCGACCAGCCGGCAGGCGTCGACCTCAACACGGTGACGATCCGTCCGATCGGCCAGCCCGTCTGACTCCACGCGGGCAGCGTGCTCACTGGTGCACCATCCTCGTGTCAGTGATCGTCGATGGATCACTGATGCACCCGACGTGCTGCCGGGTCATCGCCCTGCTCGCTCGACGCGTTGGACGTCCAGCATGAGTTCCGCGGGGCCCGGCAGAGGGGGCACGTCGGTGGCCGGGAAAGGTCGAGGTCCTCCCGATGATGAAGGTCCTGCACGCCTCATCCAGAAGACCTCGACTTGTCTGACCCTGCTTTCGTCCGCCCTGACCTGACCACGTTGTGCCGCCTGGACGAACTCGGGCTGGTCGTGACCGGCCGGCGCCAGACCCTGACCGTGCGGTACTGGCTTGCAAGGTCGTCGAGCCGGACGACTGGGGCCGCCGCTACGGCTGCCAAGGCGCACGGCGCGACTCGGTGACCAGGCGGCTTGCGCACGAGCCGTTCGGTTGGCGACCGACGACGCTGCTGCTCACGAACCGCCGCTGCCGTTGCACCGGCCGCGGGCACGTGTGGCGGCAGGACACCAGTCGCGCGGCCGAGCCGAGGGCGAAGCACGGATCGCTGCTGGAGACCGGCGGGTTCAGACCGCAACCACACCCTCGATGGGGATGAGCCTCCAAACAGTCACCATGATCAGCGAAAATGCACCACGCCCAGCGGAAATAGAGAACCGCTACTGGAGTACGAGCCCTATCGTCCTGGGGATTTGGCGCGAGCGGTCTCCGACGCCGAATGGTTCCGCTGGGCGGCAGGCCGACCCGTCGTGCTGGCGCTACCGGAAGGTGCGAACGTCTTACTCCTGTCCCTGCTCAGCGCAGACATACTGGCAAGGGAATCGGGACGCCCGGGGTTGTAGGCAGAGGAAATTGGATTGGTGGGGATGGGAGCCTGATTTTGGGTTTCAGGTACCTCTGGGGTGGGTTCAAGGGTCCGGTTGAAAGTGGTGCGCCTCGCCGGTTGCAGCCCAGGAGAGGGATCGGAACCAGTGCTGCGACTGGTGCCGTCGGTCATTCCGGAGCCGACACGGCTCATATCCCCGGACCGCGGCACGTAGGAAACGGAGTCGCTGTCGGTGTGACCGCCCAGGGTCATAGACCGGGCCTCTCGGAGCCTGCCCCCTTCGAGAAATGCCTCGGGGTGCTCTCCCATGATGTCACGCTTGGTCTTCTTCATCTCCTCCTGCGCGGTCGGTCCAGTCGCAACTGCTGCCGCAGCAGCGACGATGGGAGTGGCCGCTTCAGTTAGCGTGTCGTTGTCCTTCAGGGCGATGCCGGCGAATCCCACACCAAGACTCCCGGTCTGCAAAACAGCCTTGGTCAGATCTTTGGCCACACCCCAGGTGAGACCGTTTTCCTTGATGGTCTTGATGGCTGAGTTGAGGTAATGAAAAATGTCGGACGCCGCTGTTGCGTTGTTCACATAGTTCCCGGCGTCCTGCAATGATTCGCCGGTTACCGGCGCGCCATTATCCTTCACCACGGCTCCCGCCGCCACCAGGCCGAAACCCAAAACCTTGACGCCGGTCGTGATCGGTGAACGATTTTTCTGGATGAACTCACCAAACCTTTTCAGGTCCGCCTTCACACCGTCGAGGCTTACCCAGCCACCGTTCCCATCGTTGACGGAAACCGTTGCCTGGTGAGACTTTACATCTACGGGAGTGAAGGCGAACTGACGTTTCTGGTCGTCCTGAAAGACCACGGTGCCCGGCCGAGAAAGGCGACCTGGCACGGGGACGGTTCCCAATTCTTCAAGGGAGAATGTGTCATCATTCGAATTCGGTCCTCTCGATCCCCAGCTTATGCGGCGGACAGGCACAGCGAACTCTTCCTGCGAACTCGATGGTGTCGGCATGTCCGGTGTCCTCTCGTGAAAATCGTCCTTCACTTTGAGGAGGTACGACGGATCCGAAGCTCGAACGGTTCAAGCCTCTGCGAACATGCCAAGGACGGCCGAATCCTCACAGTTGCTTTTCAGCCAGAAGCAAATATCGTGACAAGTTACGCCCTCGCGAACACGAACACGGTCAACTGCGGCTCAGTCCGGTGCCGACGATGCCGACCTGCCCGGCCACTTCGGCACCTGGACCGATCAAACCGACCAGGACGACGAGCGCGACGCGGCCGAGAACGTTCCCCCCGACCTGCACTGCCGACTCGCCGAGATCATCCCGCTGCCCGGCCCAATTCCAACTGCCGGACCGGGCTGGAGTCGGTCGCTCCGTGCCGACGTCACAGGCCCTTCAAGACACGATCAAGTGCCGACCGGCCTGCGGGCCCCCAGTGCGGCTTGCCGCCGGGCAGGCCGCGGTCCCCGTTCTGGCCCATCAGCATCAGGAACAGGCTCCTCATCGCGGCCAGCCCGCGCGCCCGTCGTACCGCCGCGGCGTCCGCCTGTACGTAGCTGTCGAAGAACCGTGCGGCGCCGCCCGCGGGGAGCAGCAACCAGGCGGCCGCAAGGTCCCATGCCGGGTCGCCGGCGCAGACTGCGCCGAAGTCGACGACGCCCACCAGTGTCCCGTTCTCGACGACGACGTTCGCGGGATGCAGGTCGCCGTGCACCCACACCCGCGGGCCCTCCCACTCGGGAGCCACCACCGCGTCGTCCCACACGGCCCGGATGTCGACCTCGGCGAAGCCGCCGAGGTCCACGGCCAGCAGGAAATTCTCGAAGCCGTCCGTGCACTCCCTGGGGTGAGCGCCGAAGTCCGAGGCGTCCGGCGCGTCGGCCGGCGCCTCCGCGTGCAGCGCTTTGAGGAAGGCCGCCAGCGTGTCGGCCGCGTGGTCGCCGCGGGTGATCGAGCCGTGGTCCAGTGGCGTGCCTTCAACCCAGTCATGACGGTCCAGACCTTGGGGAAGCGCTCGGACGGCGCACCGCTCCGCACCGGGGTCGGGATCGGAAGCGGCAGGCGCGGGGCCAGCACCGGCAGCCAGCGGCGCTCCTTGAGCTGTAGATCGGGGAGTTTGTCCATCCGCTGCATCCGGACGGCCAGCTTGTCCCCGAGGCTCCACATCTGGTTGCCCCAGCCGCCGTCCACCTCGCGGATGGGCAGCTCGGCCAGGTCCGGATGCTGTTCCCGCAGCAGGTCGCGGACCAGATCCTCGCTGATCTCCATCTCGGATTCGATCATGCGAGGTCACAGTACCTGAGGTAGGCAAAGCCGACCTTGCCCTTGGGAAGATCCAGGGTTCGATCTCCCAGGTTCTCGCGCCACCCGATCGTCCCCGGGCGCGCACCGCCTCACGGGCGGCGCCCTCCAGCTCGGCGCCGAAGGGGCCGACCTGCCGGCCCTTCGGCACCTTGACCGATCAAACCGACCAGGACGACGAGCGCGACGCGGCCGAGAACGTTCCCCCCGAACTGCGCTACCGGCCTACCAAGATCATCCCATGGCGGCTTTTGGGTTCGCCTTGGCCGGACCCCAGGTAGGCGCTGTCGCCCAGCCCTTCGTCGACCAACGGTATGAGGTGATCGTCCGCTCCGCGAAGCCCACGGCGTCCTCCGCGATCTCGGGAACGGAGGCGTGTGGCCACACCCACCAGACTCACTACAGTGATCCATGGATTTATGGAGGATGCCATGCCGGAGAGTACGAAGAGCGGGACGAAGGCCCGGCTGTACGACGCGTTCGCGGCCAGCGGCAAGGCGCTGGCCAGCGGAAAGCGCCTGGAACTGCTGGATCTGCTGGCGCAGGGCGAGCGCACTGTCGACGCGCTGGCGAAGGCGGCAGGACTGACCCTGACCACCGCATCCGCGCATCTGCAGACGCTCAAGCAGGCCGGTTTCGTCGCCACCCGCCGCGAGGGCGTGCGCATCCACTACCGGCTCGCCGGGGACGACGTCGCCCAGCTGTTCGCGCTGCTGCGCAAGGTCGCCGCAGCCCGCCAGGCCGCCGTGCCCGCCGCGCGGGACGCCTATCTCGGCGAGGACACCGCCGCCGAGGTCAGCCGTGCGAAGCTGCGGGTCCGCATCGCCGCCGGGGACGTCGTCGTGCTCGACGTACGACCGGTCGAGGAGTACCGGGCCGGGCACATCCCCGGCGCCATCTCCATCCCGGTCGACGAGCTCGCCGACCGGATCAACGAGCTGCCCGAGGACCTGGAGATCGTCGTCTACTGCCGCGGCGAGTACTGCGTCCTGGCCTACGACGCCGTACGGCTGCTGGCCGACCGCGGCCGCCGCGCGATCCGCCTCAACGACGGCATGCTGGAGTGGCGCCTGTCCGAGCTGCCCGTCGACGCCTCGGACCTGACGTGACGCGCCCGAGCGGCGGTCTCCCGCCCCATCCGGGACTGACCGGCGGGCCGGTCTACCTGGACTACAACGCCACCACACCGGTCGACCCGCGAGTCGCCGCGGCGATGCTGCCGTACCTGACCGACTTCTTCGGCAACCCCTCCAGCAGCCACCCCTTCTCCCAGGAGCCGCGGCGGGCGCTCGCCGCGGCCCGCGCCCAGGTCGCGGACCTGATCGGCACCGGGCCCGGCGAGATCGTGTTCACCGGCTCCGGATCCGAAGCCGACCTGCTCGCCCTGCGAGGGGCCGTCCTTGCCTCCGGCCGCCCGCACGCGCATGTGATCACCCAGGCCACCGAGCATCCGGCCGTCCTGGAGACGTGCCGGGCCCTTGAGCGGCTGCACGGAGTTCGAGTGACCGTGCTGCCGGTCGACGGCCGCGGGCTCGTCGAGCCTGCCGACCTGGCCGCAGCCGTCACCGAGGACACGGTGCTGGTGTCGGTGATGGCGGCGAACAACGAGACCGGCGCCCTCCAGCCGATCGCGGAACTGGCCGCGCTCGCTCACGAGCACGGGGCGCTGTTCCACTGCGACGCCGCCCAGGCGGTGGGGAAGATCCCCCTTGACGTGAGGGCCCTCGGCGTCGACCTGCTGACGGTCGTGGGGCACAAGATGTACGCGCCCAAGGGCGCCGCCGCCCTGTACGTGCGCGACGGTGTCCAGCTTGAGCCGGTCGTCTACGGCGGCGGGCAGGAGCGCGGCCTGCGCGCGGGCACGGAGAACGTCGCCTTGGCCGTCGCTCTCGGCACGGCCGCCCGGATCTCGGCCGCCGAGCTCGCCGACGGCGTCCCGGCCCGCGTCAAGGTCCTGCGCGACGACCTCCACCGACGACTGGCGGCCGCCCTGCCGGGCCGCGTGCACCTCAACGGCCCCGACGAGCAGCGCCTGCCGAACACCCTGAACGTCAGCGTCGACGGTGTCCTCGGACACGAACTCCTCGCCGCCGTAGGCCAGATCGCGGCCTCGACCGGCTCGGCCTGCCACAGCGGCACCCACACCGCCTCCCCCGTACTGACCGCCATGGGCTTCACTCCGGCACGGGCGCTCGGGGCGCTGCGGCTGTCCCTCGGGCGATGGACGACGGCCGAGGACATCGCGACGGCGACGGCGGCCCTCACCAGGGCGGCTGCCACGCGGTGACCGGGCCTTACCGCCGACCTCGCCCAGGCCCTCGACACCCTCTGAACCCACCTCGCGTGCACCGGCCCGCCGTGCTGCTCACCCGGCGCCGGTGCTGGTGCACGACGACCGACCCTCTGCTGAGACCGGCACCCCTGGACGAGACCACCGCGTCCGTCGACGTGCTTCCCACCGGTCCCGCACCCCCTCACCGCCGCTCCGGGAGAGAGACATGACCGATCCTCAGCGGTGCCGGTCTCGCCGCCGGCGTCACCGTCGGCGCCCTGCTCGCCCAGGACATGCTCGGCTCCACCAGCCTCGCCGGACTGCCCAGCGCCCTGTTCACCGCCGGATCCGCACTCGCCGCGATCGCGGTCGGCCGCGTCTCCCAGGCCCGCGGCCGCCGCCCCGGACTCGCCGCCGGGTACCTCACCGGAGCCATCGGCTCGGCCGGCGTCATCATCGCCGCCGTACTGGACAATCCGGTCCTGCTGTTCATCGCCTTGTTCGTCTACGGCGCCGGCACCGCCACCAACCTCCAGGCCCGCTACGCCGGGGCCGACCTCGCCGCCCCCGGCCACCGGGCCCGCGCGGTCTCCACCGTCCTGGTCGCCACGACCCTCGGCGGCGTGGCCGGCCCCAACCTCGCCGCCCCGACCGGCTCCTTCGCCGAAACCCTCGGCATCCCGAACCTCGCCGGGCCTTTCTTCCTCTCCGGCGCCGCCTATGTGCTGGCCGCACTCGTCCTCGCCCTCTGGCTGCGGCCCGACCCGCTCCTCCTGGCCCGCGCCGTTGCCGAGGCCAAGGAAGCCGACGCCGCGAGCACCCCCGCCGCCGGCATCGCGGACACGCGGGACGGCCGCGGAGGTGTCGTTCTCGGCGCGCTTGTCATGGTCCTCACCCAGCTCGTCATGGTCGCGATCATGACGATGACGCCGGTCCACATGCACGACCACGGCCACGGCACCGCCGCCTCCGGCCTCGTCATCGCCATCCACATCGGCGCCATGTACCTGCCCTCACCCCTGACGGGCTGGCTCGTCGACCGCTACGGCCGGATGAAGGTCGCTGCCACTTCGGCCGTCACCCTGCTGGCCGCCGGCATCCTCGCGGCTGTTGCGCCCGGCGACTCCGTCGCGTTCCTCGCACTGGCCCTGGCCCTACTGGGACTGGGCTGGAACCTCGGCCTCGTGGCCGGCACCGCGATCATCACCGACACCGTGCCGCTGGCCACTCGCGCCAAGACCCAGGGCCTGGTCGACGTCTCCATCGCAGTCGCCGGCGCCACCGGTGGCATCACCTCCGGCATCATGGTCGCCGCCACGAGCTATCCGGCCCTCGCCCTCACCGGCGGCGTCCTCTCCCTCGCCCTGCTGCCCGCTGTCGCCGTCACCGCCTACCGCTCATGAGCACCATGAACCCCGAGACCCCGGCACCGGACCTCACGCAGGTGTTCACGGCGATGTCGTAAACGCCGCAGGGCACTGTCCGGCCGAGCCGCCCGGCTTTCCGTTTGAGCCGTTCGGTGAGGCCCAGCACCTGGGTGGCGTGTCTGCGGTGGTGGCGGCACCCGTGTCCAGGCGGGGCAGGACGGTGTGCTGGGCGTGTGCGGCCCGCAGGGCTGAGTCGGCCGCGGCCGACGCCGGGCGTCAGCGCTGCCGAAGCCGGGCACCTCGTACGTTCCCTTGTCGGCCCGCGCCGCCACAGCAGGGCGCTCTCAGGCCCCGGAGAGAAGTAGTCATGGAATTCATTTTCAACTAGCCTTGCACAGTGGATCGTTGCCCAGCCCCGCGGAAGGCAGGCGTCATGCACGGTGTGCCGACCGGCGCACTTCCATCGACCTGGCGGTCGACCCGCCAGCGGGCCGCCGTCCTGCAAGCGCTGCTGGACCGCTGCGACTTCGTGTCCGCACGCGAACTGCACGCGCTACTGGCCGCCGACGGGGCCCTGGTGGGGCTGACCACGGTGTACCGCACCCTGCGGATGCTGGAGCGGGACGGGCACGTGGACGTCGTACGGGAACAGACCGGAGAGCGCCTGTACCGAACCCGCCCCACGGACGGACACCACCGCCACTACCTCGTCTGCCGGACGTGCGGCCTCAGCCTGGCCGTGGAGGCGGAGGCCGTCGAACGCTGGGCCGGCGGCGTCGCCGCGGCCACCGGCTTCGCCGAGGTCGAGCACATCGTCGAACTCACCGGAATCTGCGACCGCTGCACGGAAGAGCCCGACGGGCCGGACCCGCGTCCCTAGCCACACCGGACGTCAAGACTTGGCAACGATTTTCATATCACCCAAGCCGGAGGATCGTAGTGACATTCATTTTCATCTAGCGTGGGGCGCCTACCTCGTTTCCGTGAGTCCTGGAGGATCCCCATGTCCACGTTCCCGTCCCGGCGCCTGGCGCTGATCACCGGCGCTTCCCTGGCTTTGCTGGCGGGCTGCGACAACTCGTCCGACTCCGGCCACGACGGCAGCACAGCGCGGGCTGCCACGTCCGCGTCGAAGGTCAAGGTGGTCGCCTCCACCAACGTCTACGGCGACATCACCGAGCAGATAGGCGGCGACAAGGTCGACGTCACCTCGATCATCAGCGACCCCGACCAGGACCCGCACTCCTTCGAGGCCAACACCCAGAACCAGCTGGCCCTTTCCAAGGCGAAGGTCGTCATCGAGAACGGCGGTGGCTATGACGACTTCATCGACCGCATGCTCAAGAGCGGCGACAACTCGTCCGCCGAGCTGATCAACGCGGTCGAGGTCTCCGGCAAGGCCGCCCCCAACGGTGGGGAGTTCAACGAGCACGTCTGGTACGACTTCCCCACCGTTTCCAAGGTCGCCGACCGGATCGCCGCCGCCCTCGGCAAGGCGGACCCCGCAGAGGCCGCCGCCTTCACCAAGAACGCCGAGACCTTCAAGGACAAGCTCGCCGGTCTGGAAGCGAAGGAAGCGGACATCAAGAAGGCACACCGCGGCCAAGGCATCGGCATCACCGAACCCGTCCCGCTGTACCTGACGGAGGCGAGTGGGCTGGTGAACAAGACGCCCGCCGAGTTCAGCGAGGCCATCGAGGAAGGCAACGACGTCTCCCCGAAGATCCTCCAGGAGACCCTGAAGCTGTACAGCGGCAAGCAGGTCAAGGCGCTCGTCTACAATGCGCAGACCTCGGGGGCGCAGACCGAGAAGGTCAAGGACGCGGCCGAGGCAGCGGGCATCCCCGTCGTCCCCGTCACCGAGACCCTGCCCGACGGCAAGGACTACCTCGGCTGGATGACCGCCAACATCGACGCGGTCGCGACCGCGCTGGGCAAGTGAGGCAGCACGACATGGCCCCCGTACCCCAGGCCCGCCGGGGCGACACCGATCACCGGGGCGCCGGCTCCGCCCCGGTGATCGCTCTGCGCGGCGCCGCCCTCTCCTACGGCGAGCGCACGGTGTGGCAGGACCTCGATCTCGACGTACGGCCGGGTGAATTCCTGGCCGTGCTCGGGCCGAACGGCTCGGGCAAGAGCAGCCTCGTGCGGGCCCTGCTGGGCCGGCAGCCCCTGTCCGCCGGAACGCTGGACGTCCTCGGCCGCTCCGCTCGCGAGGCCGCCCGGCACATCGGCTACGTTCCCCAGCAGGCGGAGCTGTCCGCCCAGGCGCTCCTGCGCGCCCGCGACCTGGTCCGCTTCGGCGTCGACGGGCACCGGTTCGGACCGGGGCGGCGCCGGGCCGCCGTCCGCCGCCAGGTGAACCAGATGCTGGAGGCGGTGGGCGCCGCCGCCTACGCCGACGTCCCCCTCGGCATGCTCTCCGGCGGCGAACGCCAACGCGTGCGCATAGGCCAGGCGTTGGCCACCGACCCCCGCATCCTGCTCTGTGACGAACCGCTGACCTCGCTCGACCTGCACCACCAGCGGGCGATCACCGAACTGGTCGACGCCCGCCGCCGCTCCCACGACACGGCGGTCGTCTTCGTCACCCACGAGATCAACCCCGTGCTCGACCTCGTCGACCGCGTGCTCTACCTGGCACCGGGCGGCCACCGCGTCGGAACACCGGACGAGGTGCTCACGTCGGAGTCACTGTCCCTCCTCTACCGCACCCAGGTCGACGTCGTGCGGGTGCGCGGCCGCGTCGTGGTCGTCGGCGCACCCGACGGCCTGGCCGCCCCGCCCCACCACACCGACGCGGGGCAAGGAGTACGTCCATGACGTTCGCCGACGGGAGCTGGCACCAGATCTTCAGCTTCGAGAACTACGGCGAACTCCTCGTCCTGGTGCGCAACTCCCTCGTCGCCGGTGCCGCGCTCGGCCTCATCGGCGGCCTGGCCGGGGTGTTCGTCATCATGCGCGACCTGCCCTTCGCGGTGCACGGCATCAGCGAACTCTCCTTCGCCGGTGCCTCAGCGGCGCTGCTGCTCGGGACGAACATCGTCGTCGGCTCCATCGTGGGCTCCCTGCTCGCGGCCGCCGTGATCGCCCTCCTCGGGACACGGGCACGCGACCGCAACTCGGCCATCGGCATCCTCATGCCGTTCGGCCTGGGCCTCGGCGTGCTGTTCCTCGCCCTCTACAAGGGCCGGGCCGCGAACAAGTTCGGCCTGCTCACCGGCCAGATCGTCGCCGTGGACGACCCGCAGACGGCCTGGCTGCTCGGAACCTCCGCGGTGGTTCTGGCCGCGCTGGTGGTGATGTGGCGTCCGCTGACGTTCGCCGGCGCCGACCCCGACGTGGCCGCGGCGCGAGGAGTCCCGGTACGCGGCCTCTCGTTCGCCTTCATGATCGTACTCGGGCTCGCGGTCGCCCTCTCCGTACAGGTCGTGGGCGCACTGCTGGTCCTGGCGCTGGTCGTCACCCCGGCCGCCGCCGCGTCCCGGGTCACTGCCTCGCCGGTGCTGCTCCCCCTGCTCAGCGTGGTCTTCGCCGTGGCCTCGATCGAGGGTGGCATCCTGCTGGCGTTGGGCAGTTCCATCCCCATCAGCCCCTACGTCACCACCATCTCGTTCGGCATCTATGTGGTCTGCCGTGTCGCCGGCGCCTACCGTGCCCGACGGTGGGGCAGCCGCACGACGGCTCCACAGCCCGCCTGAGACCCGGTCTCGGTACGCCTTCGATCGCGTTACCGCGGCAGCCGATGATGGCGGTGGCCCGGCTCACGGCATCTCTCTCCACCGCCGTCGTGATGGGCCGGCCGTGGGCACGCCGCGGCCGTCAGGAGTGGCCGCGGCGTGCCCACGGCACACTCCGCAACCGTACGGCCGCCGGGAGCCTGGCCCGCCCGACGTCCTGTTCGGCCCGGACCGCACCGCGGTCCAAGCCGATCAGGGCGTCGGCAGGTCTTCGGAAGACGCCGACTCAGTTCCCGGCGAATCTGAGAAACGGGGCCACGCTGCGCAGTTTTTCGCAGGTCTCCTCGATCTCCCGCTCGGGGCTGGACTGACCGGTGACCCCGGCGCCGGCCCGCAGCCACGCCGCATTCCCCGCACCGATGAGGGTACGCAGCACGAGGGCGGCGTCCAGGGCACCCTCGGTGCTCCCCCGGAACACGGCGCCGCCGTACAGCCCCCGTGGTCCCTGCTCATAGCGGGCCAGGGCCTGGAGCGCGGCGCGTTTGGAGACGCCGGTGGCGGTGATCGCGGGGAAGAGGGAGGCGAAGGCGTCCCACGGTCCGGCGTCCGGCCGCAGGCGGCCCCGCACCCGCGAGGCGAGGTGCTGCACCGATCCGCGGGTCCTGACGGCCATGAACTCCTCGACCGCGACGGAGCCGGGGCGGCACACCGCTGCCATCTCCTCCCAGGCGAGACGGACGGACACGGCGTGTTCGTGTATCTCCTTGGGGTCACTGAGCAGTTCCGCGCGCAGGCGCTCGTTCTCCGCCGGGTCGGCGCCGAGCGCGCGGGTGCCCGCGAGCGGCTGGGTGCTGACGCCTCCGTCCTCCCCGACCTCCAGCACGGTCTCGGGGCTGAACCCAGCCGCCCGGTAACCGCCGAGATCCATGAGGTAGGAGCGTGCCGGTGTGTTGGCCCGGCGGCCCGCGAGGTAGGTGGATGGGAAGTCCGGGCGGGGCTCGGCGGGCAGCGGGACCTTCCTGGAGACCACTGCCTTCTCCAGGAGCCCCGCGTGAATGTCCGCGACCGTCCGGGACACGGCCCGGCCGTAGGCGGCGGTGCCGACGGCGATGACGCCCTCGGTGCTCTGCGGCGTCGGTCCTCCGTGAGCGGTCCGGCCTCGTGGGGGCTCGGCGAGGAGGTCGGCGACCTTGCGTGCCCATGCCTCGTCCACCGCGCGGACCACCGTCCGGTCGCCGGTGAGGGTCACTTCGACGGACGGGATCATCGCGTGCAGCAGGGGCTGGTCCCCGGCGGTTGCCGGGTCCGCGTGGAGGAGGTGGGCGAGTTCGAAGGCCGCCCAGCCGTAGAAGTGGCGTGCCTCGCCGCCGGCGTCGTGCAGGGCGGACAGGGCGGTGGCGAACGTCGTCAGTGGTTTCCGGTCGGTGCGCGAAGTCCAGGTCCGTCCGGCGGACTGCGCGGTGAGGGCGCCGGCGTCGGCGGTGATGCTCACGGCCGACCCCGCCGCGAAGTGCCAGACGCCGCCCTCCCCCTCGTACACCATGTATTGGTCGGCGAGTCCCACCCGTGCGAGGCGGGTGGCGGTCGCCGCCGGGTCGGGGCAGGGCTCCCGGGTGTTCGTGCGGGTGAGCGGGGGTATGGAACTCGCCCACGTCTCCCAGGTGCTCCGGACTCCGGTGGTCATCGTGCGCTGCCTTTCCTTTGCCGCTGTGTCCGGTCGATCGCTGGTGCCGGGTGTGGGGTCACGACGGCGTCGCCTCCAGTCGCCAGCCGTGCGCCTGGGCCCGCCGCTCCCAGAAGGCCGCGTACGTGCCGCCTGCCGCGACCAGTTCCTCGTGGGTGCCGCGTTCGCCGATCTCGCCGTCCTCCAGAACGAGGATCTGGTCGGCTCTCACGACGGTGCTCAGCCGGTGCGCGATGACCAGGAGGGTCTTTCGCTCCGCCAGCGTGCGCACGGCTTCGGCGAACAGTGCCTCGTTCTCCTGGTCGAGGGCGGCGGTGGCCTCGTCGAGGACGAGGATCGGGGCGTCCTTGAGCAGAGCGCGGGCGATGGACACGCGCTGGCGCTGTCCGCCGGACAGTCGCGCGCCGCCCTCCCCCACCTTCGTGGCCCATCCGTCGGGCATCTCCTCGATCACGCGGTCGAGCCCGGACAGGGCCGCCGCCGTGTCCAGTTCGCCGGGGCTCGCGTCGGGGGCGGCGATCCGGACGTTCTCCTCGATGGTGCCGTCGAAGAGGTAGACGTCCTGGAACACGAGGGCGACGTGGGCTGCCAGGTCGTCGGGGGCGATCTCGCGGACGTCGACGCCGCCGACGCGGACGGTGCCCTCGGTGGTGTCCCGGAAACGGGCCAGCAGGCCGGCGATCGTGGTCTTGCCCGCGCCGGAGGGCCCGACCAGGGCCGTCATGCTGCGCTCGGGCAGGCGAAAGGTCACGTCGTTGAGGACCGGCCGTGCCGCCGCGCCCTCCGCCGACCCGCTGTCGTAGCGGAAGCCGACCCCGGTGAACTCCACGCTCGTGTCGCGGGGTCTCTTCGGCTCGGCGGGCTGGGGGAACGGCGGTTCGTCGAGGACGGCACCGAGGCGTTCCAGGGTGTTGCGGGCGATGCGCATCCCCGCGCCGGCCTCGGCGGCGGACGACACGCTGTCGATCAGGCGGACCAACAGCACCAGGAGGGCCAGCAGAGTGGGCACGCCGAGCGATCCGTCGAGTTGCCAGGAGACGCCCAGCGCGAGCAGCAGTGCGAAGACCAGCCGGGTGGCGAAGCTGAAGGAGACCAGTCCGGGCAGACCCCGCGCGATGAGCCGCCGGTCGGCGCGGGCCTCGGCGACCAAGGCGTCGTCCAGTGCCCTGTGGCCCTCCGCGGTCCGGCCGAACGCGCGCAGCACCGGCTGGTTCCGCGCGTACTCCAGGACCCGGTCCGCGGACTCGCCGATCGCGGCGTCGCGGCCGAGGTCGAGCCGGCGCATCAGCGACGTGCTCACCCGCTGGACGGCGAAGAGCACGGGCGCGCAGACCAGCAGGACCAGGGCGGTGCGGACGTCGAAGAAGAAGGTGGCGGCCACCAGCGTCGCCGGGGTGAGAAGTGAGCTGATGAAAGGGCGCAGCAGGTGGGCCGGTGTGCTCATCACCTGGATGACGTTCTGTCCGGCCAGCCGGCTGAACTCGGCCGTGCGGCCCGCCGTGAACCAGCCGAGGGGCAGGCGGAGGGCCTGGTCGGCCATGCGGCGGTGGAGCACCCGGGAGAGCTGGGAACCGACCGTGAATCCGCCGCTGACGGCCGCGCCCTGGAGTGCCGCGTGGGCAAGCACGCAGCCGACGAACGCCGTCAGCCAGGGCCAGACGTCGTCGGGCTCCCTGCCGAGCAGGGCCCTGAGGACAGGCACGAGGAGGGCGAAGGCGACGCCCTGGAGGACGGCCGCGCCGAACTGGAGAACCAGGAGCCGGTTCAGCGGACGGGAGCCCTCGGGCCCCAGAACGCGGTAGAGCTGACGGATCATCGTGCGCTTCCCTCTCGGATGTCGTCCGCCGCACGGTCCTCGCCCACAGGGGCGGGCAGGAGGCCGAGCCCGTTGCCGGCCTCAGCCGGCCCCGCGGCCCGCTGGGCCTCCCACAGCGCGGCGTAGCGGCCGCCGGCGGCCAGCAGGTCGTCGTGGCGGCCCTGTTCGGTGACGTGCCCGTCCTCCAGCACCACGATCCGGTCGGCGGAGCGGACGGTCGACAGCCGGTGGGCGATGACGAGCAGGGTGCGGCCGGCCGCGAGGGCGGACAGGGCGTCCTGGATCAGTGCCTCGGAGTGCGGGTCGGCGTAGGCGGTCGCCTCGTCGAGGACGAGAACAGGGGCGTCGGCGAGCAACGCCCGTGCGATGGAGAGGCGCTGCGCCTCACCGCCGGACAAGGCGACGGCCGTGCCGAGTCCGGTCGAGTAGCCGTCGGGCAGCGCCATGACGCGGTCGTGGATGCGGGCGGCGCGGGCGCACCGCTCGACCTCCTCGTCGGTGGCGTCGGGGCGGCCCAGGCGGATGTTGTCGGCGACGCTCGCGCGCAGCAGCCGTACGTCCTGGAGGACGAAGCCGACCCGGCGGTACAGCTCGGTGGCGGGGATGTCTCGCACGTCGGCGCCGCCGAGGGTCACCGTGCCGGCCGTGACGTCGTGGAAGCGGGGCAACAGTGACGCCAGGGTGGACTTGCCCGAACCGGAGGGGCCGACCAGCGCGGTGACCGTGCCGGGCACGAGGTCGAGGTCGACGTCGCGGAGCACGTCGGTGCGGCCGTCGTAGGAGAAGGACACCCCGCGCATCGACACGTGGTGGCCGTCGGGCAGGGCGGGGGTCGAGGGCTCGGGGAGCGTGGGGGTGTGCAGCAGCCCCGTGACGCGTACGGCGGCGGCCTGGCCGGCCCGGATCTGCTGGATACGGGGGCCGACGACACCCATCGGGGCGGCGACGGCGGGGCCCAGCAGGAGGAACGGGACGAGTTCCGCGCCGGTCATCCAGCCCTGGGTGACGAACACCGCACCCACCACGGACAGCAGCAGCAGGACGACGGCCGGGGCGACCACCAGCACGGCGGCGGTGGAACTGACCAGGGTGGAGCGGACCCAGCGGGAGAAGAAGTCGGCGAAGCCCTCGGTCGCGCCGACGAAACGCTCGTGGGCCTTGCGTCCCCGTCCGAAACTCTTGAACACGGCGATGCCGGTCGCGAACTCCACGGCAGCGGCGGAGATCCGTCCGAGCGCGGCGCCGAACTCCGCCATCTGTGCCGCCGCACCGGCCATGGCGCGGCTGAACAGGAACACGCCCAGCAGCAGGGGCACGACGGCGACCAGGGCGAGGCGCCAGTCGACCGTGAACAGGTAGGCCAGCGCCGGCACCGGGGCGGTGAGGACGGCGACGACATCGAGCAGGGTGTGGGCGAACAGCGTGTGCAGCGCGCTCACGTCGTCGTGCACGGCCTGCTTGACTTCGTCGGTGCCCCGGTCGGTGAGCCGACCGAGCGGCAGCCGCCCGACGTGCCGGGTGAGGCGACGGCGGAGGGAGAGCTGGAGGTCGTTGTCGGCGAGGTGGGCGAGAGCGCCGGCCGCGGTGCCGCACGCCAGGGCGAGCAGGCCGGCCGCACAGGCCAGGGTGACCAGCGGCCACAGGGCGTCACCGTCGGCGGGTGATCCGTCGGTGAGACGGGCGGCGATCCGGGATACGGCGATGAACGGCACCACCGCGGCGAGTGCCGCTACGGCCTGGAGGGCGACGGCGACGACCAGTCGGCCCCGGACGGCCTCGGCCATCGCGCGGAGCGGGCGCGGGGGCGACTCGGTGCCCGCGCCGGGGGCTGCCGGGTCTCGGGACACCGAGTCCTGGCCGCGCACGGATGGTTGTGACTTCACTTGAGGAGTACTCCGATTTCGGGGATGGGCCTGCCGCCCGCCTCGGTGATGCGGCGGCTGGTCAGGCCGGCCTCGCGGGCCAGCCGGGCGACGTCGAAGGTGTGCCAGTCGTAGCTGTCGGCGACCTCGCGCACGACGCGTCCCTCGCGCAGGACCTTCCAGGTGGTGGTGAACCGCATGGCGTCGCCCTCGGTGGGTTCGCCGCCGATCCACCACTCGTACGTCTGGCGCCCGATGGCCTCCCGCAGCGACATCACCGGTGGGATGTGGCGGGGTGAGGCGACCCCCATCAGTTCCACGACGATGGGCGCCCCGTCCGGCAGGCGGGCCGCGAGTCGCTTCCACAGCGCAACGCGTTCGGGGGCGGTGAGATGACCGGCCACGCCGAAGATGACGACGGCGGAGAGCCGCTCGGGAAGGACGAGGTCCTGGGCGGCGCCGTCGACCACCGTCACCCGGCGCCGCAGGTCCGGGTCGCGGGCGACCCGGGAGGTGAGCATGGCTCGCATGGTGGCCGACGGCTCGGCCGCGAGGATCTCCGCCCCGGGCAGCGCGGAGGCGATGACCTCGGTCACGCGTCCGGTGCCCGCGCCGATCTCCAGGACGGGTCCGTGCGACGTGTCCAGGCCCGTGAGGACGCCGGTCAGCGGCGGACCGCTGCTGGCGGTGTGCCGGGTGGCGACCAGCTCGTAGAACTCGGCTGAGGTCGAGTAGTAGTCGATCACGACAGTCTCCAGGCGGGGGCGGCCGAGGGGGCGCACTGGGCGTGCCGGGTGCGGTCGGCCGGTCGGTGGGGGCTCATGGGGTGCTCGGCCAGGTGCGTGCGCCGCCCGTGGCCAGGGAGGGGTCCAGCCTGCGCAGGACGGCGGCGACGACCTCACGCCGGCGCGGGGAGAGGTAGAAGTGGTCACCGGGGAACGCGCGTACCTCGGTACGGGCGGTGGTGAGGTCCGCCCAGCCGCCGGCCCGGACCCGGCAGCGTTCCGAACCGAGTTCCGGGTCGGCGCTGCCCGTCAGCACATGGATCGGGCAGGTCAGCGGCGGCCGGTAGGTAGGTAGGTAGGTCTCGATGATCCGGTAGTCGTGGCGCACGGCCGTGAGGATCAGGGAGCGCAGCCCGGGGTCGTCGAGGATCTCCCGGCTGGTGCCGCCGAGCCGGCCCAGTTCCGCGCACAGGACGTCGTCGTCCTGGCGGTGCAGTTGCCCGGTCACCGCGGTTGCGGGCGAGGCCCGGCCCGACGCGAAGAGTCGGCGCGGGCCCGGGCCGCCACGGCGTCCCAGCTCGTGGGCCAGTTCCCAGGCCACGGCGGAGCCCATGCTGTGCCCGAAGAGGGCGTACGGCCGGTCGAGCAGCGGCTGGACGGCGTCGGCCACCGCGGTCACCAGCTCGCCCATGTCGGCGCATCCCGGGTCGCCGAGGCGGTCCTCGCGGCCCGGGTACTGGATGGCGACGAGTTCGACCTCGGGGGGCAGCAGGGCCGCCCACGGCCGGTAGAAGCCCGCGCTGCCGCCCGCGTGAGGCAGGCAGACCAGTGTGAGCCGGGACGCGGGCCCCTCGTTCCACCTCCTGGTCCAGGGGCTGTCCGCGCGCGCCGAGCGAGCCGGGACGTTCGGCGGGAAAGGGGCGGTCACCAGGTCACCATCAGCTCTTCGAGGCCGAAGGTGGCCGAGTCGTGCTTGAACGCGACCTGGTCGCGGTCCCCCGCGAGGCGGAGCGTGGGGACGCGGCGGACGAGTGTCTCCAGGGCGACCTCCAGTTCCAGGCGCGCCAGGTGCTGCCCGATGCACTGGTGCACTCCGTGGCCGAACGCGACGTGGTGGTTGTCCGTGCGGTGGAAGTCGACCCGTTCCGGGTCGTCGAACTGCTCGGGGTCGTGGTTGGCCCCGGCGAGGAGGGCGATGACGCCGTCGTCGGCCGGCACGGTACGGCCGGACAGCTCGATGTCCTCGGCGGCGACGCGCGGCGGTATGGAGTCGGCGACGGACAGGACGCGCAGGAGTTCGTCGACGGCGGCGGGCATCAGGGCGGTGTCGCGGCGCAGTTCCGCCATCAGCTCCGGGCGGTCAAGGAGGAGGAGCGTGCTCAGGGCGATCATGCTGGTGGTGGTCTCACGGCCGGCGTTGATCGTGATGCCCAGGGTGGACAGCAGTTGGTCCATCGTCACGTTGCCGGTGGTCAGGTGGTCGGTGACGAGCTGGGAGATCAGGTCGTCGCGGGGCTCGGCCCGTCGCTCGGCGACCAGTTCGGCGAGCAGGGTGAACAGGCCGCCGAGGGCTTCGGAGACCTGTTCGGCGGTGCTGTGGCGCGAACCGGAGACCCGGGTGACGTCCCGGAAGAACTCCAGGTTCTTCCCCGGAATGCCGAGCAGTTCGCAGATCACCGAGGTGGAGACGGCATTGGCGTACGCGGAGACGAAGTCCACCGGGCCGCCGACGGCCAGCATGCCGTCCAGGATCTCGTCGACGCGTGCCTGCACGGCGGGGCGCATCGCCCGGACCCGGCGCACGGTGAACACCGGCAGGAGCATCCGCCGGTACTTGGTGTGTTCGGGCGCGTCGGTGCGGATGAAGGGCCGGAACCTGGCCCCGGCCTCCTGCTCGCCCTCGCCGAGCGCGGGGAAGCCGGGGCGGCTGATGTCGGCGCTGACGCGCGGGTCGGAGAGCAGTTCGCGGACGTCGTCGTAGCGGGTCACCACCCAGGCTTCCCGCTTGGTCGGCAGGGTGACGCGGGCGACCGGGTCGTCGGCGCGCATCACGTCGTACTCCGCCGGTGCGGCGAAGGGGCAGCCGCGCCGGATCGGAAAGTCCCGGGGTGGGACGACGGGGTCCGGAGCGGCGGTGGGCCCGTCGGGGGTGTCGGACGGCGACGGGGGCACGGGGGTTGTCATGAATGGTCCTCAGCTGTCGGTGGAGGAGGAGGCATGGGGAGTGGCGGTGCGCGGGGAGTCCGCGGCGACCGGCGCGGTACGCGCGTCCGGCCGGCCCGGTTCGGGCGTCGTGTTCGACGCGTCCGGTGCCCGGGTGAGTACGGCCAGCGGAGGTGCTCCGGGGCGGGTGGGCAGGGTGCGGGCGGTCATGCCGGACTCGGCCACCACGTCCTTCAGTCCGAAGGGCGCCCAGCGGTAGGAGTCGTGTACCTCGCGTTCCGCCTGGGTGGCGCCGTCCCGGTAGACGCGCCAGGTGGAGTGCAGGCGCATCACGCCGGTCTCCGTCTCGTCCGGTGCACCGCCGAACGACCACTCGTAGCGGTGCCGTCCGGCGGTGGCCGTGGCGAGCCTGGTCTCGGGGAAGGTCAACGGCTCCTCGAACTGCATGAGTTCGACGACCACGAACCCTCCGGGGGCCAGCCGTCGGAGCAGCTCCCGCCACAGCCGGGCCCGTCCGTCCGCGTCGAGGTGGCCGAGGACCCCGCAGAGCAGGACGACGCTGACCTGGTCGGGGAGGTCCAGGTCGGGAGCGGCGTCCGCGGTGACGGTGACCCGGGAGCGCAGGTCCGGATCGCTGAAGACCCGGCTGGTGAGGACGGCGCGCATGCCGACCGCCGGTTCGCAGGCGAGGATCTCCGCGTCCGGCCTTGTCCGGGCGACGGCCTCGGTCACCAGGCCGGTGCCGGCGCCGATGTCGATCACCGGCCCGGTGCTCAGGTCGGCGTCGGCGAGGAGCGCGGCGATCGCGGGCGCGCTCGCGGTCACGGTGTGCTCGGCCGCGACGAGGTCGAAGAATTCCGCCGACGGGGTGTAGGGCGAGGGGTTCTCGGGGCCGGACGGAGCCTGGCCGGGCGCGGTATCCGCGCGGCGGGGCGGGGCTGGATCGGACGCGGTGCCCGCAGAGCCGTATGTGGCCGGCCCGGGGACGGTGGTTCCCCGGCCCCGAACCGGACCGGGACCGCTGCCGGGGCGCGCGTCCGAACGGGAGTGGCCGTTCCCGGGAAGCGCTCCGGCCGCGTTCCGGTCGGCGCGGGGGCGGTTCGTGTCAGGGCGGGGGCGGTTCGTGTCAGGGCGGGTCTGCTCCCAAACGGGGAAGACGTCGCTGACCGCCAGCGGCCGCGGGGTGGCCGGTCGGACGATCTCGGGCGGTCCGAGGCGTGCCGCGAGGTCGGTCCAGATGCGGCACACGGCCAGCTCGTACTGCCCGGTGCGCAGGGCGTCGCCGCCTTGTTCGACGGCCTCGCGGAGACCGTCGAGGGCGCTGCCGACGGCCTGCGGCCACAGGTCGGAGAAGACCGTACGGAAGGTTCCCGGGTCTCCGACGACGGCCGTGGTTCCGAGCCCCAGGCGGCCGGTACCCGGACCGTCGAGGACGAAGCGCCGGTCGGTGTCGCGTCCGATGTGCAGACGGGGGCTCCACAGGACCGGCCCGTGAGTGTCGGCGAGGGTGAGGACTCCGCCTTCCGTGCCCAGAGCGATCCGGTGCCAGTGGAGTGCGTGGTTGTCCCGGTCGGACGGGTCGAGCTGGTGGTGCACCCGCAGGGTCAGAGGCACGCCGGCGAACACACCGTGCAGGGAGCGGAACGGCTGCGGCCCGATCTCGGCGGGCCGTGGTGCCGGGTCCGCGAATCGCCAGGGCCGCAGGGTGCCCATGGCCTGCCCGAGGATGTCCACCAGGGGATGCATCAGGTGGACCGGGGTGGCGGCGTCCACGAAGAGCGGTCTCTGCTGGGCGACCAGCCGACGGGCCGCGCCGATGAAGGCCCGGACCGGAGCGACGTGCGGGTAGTGCGTGTTGAGGCGGTACTGCACGCCCCGGAGACGGGCGTGTTTGAGGTTGTCCGTCAACTCGGTGAGGTGGACGGGGTGCTCCTGGAGCACATGGATGCCCCGGTCCATGAGTGCCTTGGCCAGCTCGGTTCCCTGGCCGCCCGATATGGAGGAACCCACCGCCACGCACGCGGCGTCGATGTCGGCCGGGAGGTCGTCGACGTCCGGGAAGAAGGGGACGCCCAGACTCCGCGCGTATGCCCGGGAGGCGGCCGATCCCCGGCTCAGGATGCCGGCCAGGGCGTATCCGGGGCGCCGGGCCGCCGCCTCGGCGTAGAAACGGCCGAAGTTGGTGCCGCAGACCAGCACTCGGAAGGGGGTCGAAGCGCTCACAGCACGCCCTCCTCCACCTGCTCGGCTCGCTCGCGCCCGGCCGCCGCTCCGGTGAGCCGGAGGTCCGCGACCCCCTGGAACCGCAGGTGCCGCATCGCGGTGTCCGAATCCAGGACGTCGCAGGCGAAGTGCACACCCGCTGGGACCTCGCCCCGCAGCACCGCGTCCACCGACAGCGCGCCCACCGCCGCGGTGAGCCGGTAGCTGCTGGCGGCGCGCAGCGTCAGCCCCGCCGTCGCCGGTCGTGCGGATGCCGTGCCCGACAGCGCGAAGTCCATGACGTAGTAGGGCCTGCGGCCGGCCAGGTCGAGGTCGGCGGCGAGGATCAGTCGGTCCGCGAGCTCCTCCGGGTCGTCTCCGGCGGCGAGTCGGCCCGGCAGGAGACCGAGCAGCGCGCGTACCGCGGGCCCGGGGTGGACGTTGTACCAGTCGAGCCGGTCGAGGCCCAGGGCGGTGGCGAGGCGCTCGCTCTCCCCGCTGAGGTAGGGCTGTAGTGCCACCCGGCCCGGAAAGGCCGCGTGTTCGGCGTCCTCGGCGGTGCGCAGGGCGCGCGGGACGCGCCGACCGCCGCGGACGGCCGCCAGCGCTTCGCCGTAGGCCGCGCCGTCCGCGCCTCCGGAGGTGAGGGAGAGCATGAGGTCGCGCGCCACCGTCGGCGAGCAGGTCTCCAGGCCGCCGCAGTACGCGGTCAGCGCGGAGGCGCTGTCCAGGCCCTGCCTGGCGAGCCAGCGGGGCAGGAGGCTCGACAGCCCGGGGAGGGCTCCCGCCGACAGGACGACGGTGCGGCCGTCGTCGGCCGGATCGCCGTCCTTGAGGAGGTCCTCGGCGGCCGGGTCGTCCCCCGCCACATCGACGCAGTGCGCTCCGGCGGCCAGTGCCGCCGAGGCCACCGTGGCGCGGAGCCGGTAGGTGGGACCGACGCAGTTGAGAACGATGTCGCAGCCTTCGGTGAAGGCTCGCAGACCGTCCGGGGCGAGGGCGTCCGCCCACACGGTCTCGTCATGGCCGGTGGGGTCCGCCTGGGCGACCGCGCACAGGGCCGACGCGGTCCGGCCGCCGAGGCGCAGCCCGGTGTGGCCGAGAGCGCGCAGTTCGCGTACGGCGGCGCGGCCGACCGCCCCGGAGGCGCCCAGGACTCCGATGAGGGGCTTCTTCCCCGACGTCGCGCTCGACGCTGTCGTGTCCGCCGCCGTCGGGTCCGCCGCTGTCGTGTTTCGGGGCATCGGCTGATCGGTCATCGGACGATCGCCCCCTGGGTCAGCTCACCGAGTGTCTTGAGGATGCCGGGCGCGTGCTCGACGGACAGGCAGCTGTAGTGGTCGCCACCGATGTCGACGATGTCCAGGTCGCCCAGGGTGAGTTCCTCCCAGTAGGCGGTGACGGCGTCCTTGCTTCCGGGGAAGGGGTAGGCGCCGTCGTGTCGCAGGAAGGTGATGTCGCCCGCGTAGGGTTCCGCGTCGTACCGGGTGATGGCGAACACGCTCTGGCGGAAGGCGAGGAAGAGCCGCGCCATGTGGTCGGGCTGGTAGGTGCCGGCCGACGCGGGGACCGCCTCGCACATCCGCGCGATACGGGTGGCGCGGGGGACGTCGGCCAGCGCCCGGAAGCGGCTCGCGACATCACCGAACTCCTCGGGCAGCGCCGCGAGCCCGCCGTCCGGCAGGACGCCGGGGTCGGCGGCCAGGACCGCGTCGGCCGCAGCGGCGACCCGGTACTGGTCGTCCGGGAAACCGAGGTCCGCCGGGTCGATGCCCATCATGACGGCGAAGGAGTACTCGGCGAGCAGTTCGTCGTCCAGCCGGAAGCGGGGGCTGTGGCTGCTGATGACGGTGAGGCTCTCCACCTCGGCCCCGGACTCGGCCAGGTTGCGGGCGACCTCGGTGGCGATCAGGCCGCCCAGGCAGTAGCCCACGACGTGGAAGCGGCTTCTCCCCTCCGCCGTCAGGGCTCGGGCGTAGTCGGCCGCCAACTGCTCGACGAGCCCCTCCGGCGGGGCGGCGAGGAATCCGTCCAGGTCCGGGACCTCCACGCCGACGACCTCGGCGAGGCCCGGCGAGCGGCGTCTGATCTCGGTGATCAGGGCCCGGTACGGCATGATCGTCGCGGTCCCGGCGTGCACCAGTACGGTCGTCGGCTCCTCATCCGTACGGGTGCCGTGCAGGTGGATCACCGGGTCCGTGCGCACGGCACCGGAGGCGGCCGCGTCCTGCGGGCCGGACAGGCCGCGCAGGAACCCGGCGAGACCGGCGACCGTGGGGCGGCGCAGCATATGGCGCAGCACGACCTCCCACTCCAGGTCCGCGGCCTGCGGTACGCGTTCACGCAGCCGGCCCACCATCCGGGCCACCAGGAGCGAGTCGCCGCCGAGGTCGAAGAAGTCGTCGTTGCGGGTGACGCGTTCGACCGCGAGGAGTTCCCGCCACAGGTCGGCCAGGCTGTTCTCCAGCTCGTCCTTCGGTCGCTCGTCCACGACGGCCGGTGCGTTCTCCTGGGGCAGCCAGGTCCGCAGGCGCGCGCGGTCGGTCTTGCCGTTGGCCGTGCGGGGCAAGGTGTCGACGACCTGCCATACCGAGGGGAGCATGTACTCCGGGAGCCGGGTGGCCGCCGTGCGGGCCAGCTCCCCCACCGGCACGTGGTGCCGGTCGTCCTTCATCGTGGCGATGAACACCTCCTGGCCGGTGAGCGCCAGGGGGTGCTGGGCGTCGGGCAGCGAGGTGACCTCGGTCGCGGCGTGCCCGTCGAGGAGGTCGCACCACTGCGCGTGGGTGAGGAAGGACTGGCCGGTGTGCTCGCGCACGTCGGTCCACGCCCGGCCGGCGACCTCCAGGAACTCCATGGAGACCAGCAGCGGCAGGTTCTCGTCGCGGGTGTTCTCCACGAACACGAGCTGTCCGCCCGGCACGAGCAGTTCCCGCAGCCGGCCCACGGCCGCGTCGGCGTCGGTGGCGGCGTGCAGCGTGTTGGCGCAGACCACGACGTCGAAGGTGTTGGGCAGCAGGTGCTGGGAGCGTGGGTCCTCGTCGACGTCGAAGCGCCGGTGACGGACCCACGCGTGGTCGGCGAAGCGTTCGCGGGCCTCGTTGAGGAAGAACGCCGAGGCATCGGTGAACAGGTAGTCGACCCCGTACTCGGCGAGGACGGGCACCAGTTCGCCGGTGGTGCCGCCGACACCGCCGCCGACCTCCAGCACGCGCAGCCGCTCCTCGCCGGTGTGGCTCGCGGCGATCTCGCGCACCGCGGCGACCACGGCACGGTTGAGGTGCCGGATGGCGAGGTTGTCGCGGTAGGCGGCGTCCGCGGCCTCCGTCGCGGCGCCGGGGAAGAGCAGTTCCCTGATGTCCGCCTCCCCGGAGACCAGTGCGGGCAGCCGCTCGGCGCAGGTGCGCATGACGGTGAGCAGTTCGGTGCTCCACCCGATCTCGTGCTCCAGCTCGGCGGCCCTGCGCCGGCCGTGTTCCGCCTCGGGCTCGGGGACGGGTACGAGCCCGGCGTAGGTGTCGTCCGCGTCCTGGTGGGTGAGCCGGCCCCGGGCGGCCAGGGCGCGCAGCCAGCGCCGCACGATGTGCCGGTGGCGGGGGGTGGCGCGGAGGGCCGTGCCCACCTCGTCCGCCGTGCGTGCCGCGCCCTCGGCGAACACCCCGGAGGCCGCGAGGACGCCGGTCATCTCGGCGAGCGCCACCTCGTCGAGGGCGCCCAGGAAGTCCCCCAGCCGTGCGGCGTCGACGGCCGCGGCGGCTTCGCGTACGGCGTCGGCGGCCGCGGCGCGCGCCCGTTCCCTGCTCGCCGCGGCAGGCTCGCCGCCGTCCTTGCGCGCCGCCCCTCCTACGGCGCGCGCCGTCTCGCCGTCCTTGCGTGCCGTCTCGCCGTCCTTGCGTGCCGTCTCCACGAACGCGGCCAGGCGGCGTCCGCCCGCCGCCGAGTCGTCGACGACGACAGCGCCCGCCGCCACCGCCGGGTGGGCCTGTACGGCGGCCTCCACCTCGGCGAGTTCGACGCGGTACCCGCGGATTTTGACCTGGGCGTCCTCCCGGCCCAGGAACTCGATGGTCCCGTCGGGGAGGTAGCGCCCGAGGTCGCCCGTGCGGTAGAGCCGCCGGCCGGTGACGGGGTCGGTGCGGAACCGCTGTGCCGTGCGGTCCTCGTCGCCGAAGTAGCCCAGGGCGACGCCCGCGCCGCCGATGTACAGCTCGCCCGGAACCCATTCGGGCCGTGGCCGCGCATGCCGGTCGAGCACGGCGAACGTCTGATTGGTCAGGGGCTTGCCGTACGGGATGCTCGGGCGAGCGGTGTCCACCTCACCGATCGGGTGGGCGATGGACCAGATGGAGCCCTCGGTGGCACCGCCGAGCGAGACGATCTCCAGCCCCGGCAGGAGTTCACGGGCCTGGTCGGGCAGGGCGACCGGTATCCAGTCGCCGGATATCAGCGCGAGCCGCAGCGAGCCGCCTTCGGTGGGCTCGGAGCGGAGCCAGTCGCACAGCATGTGGAGCTGGCCGGGCACGGAGTTCCACACCGTGACGCCGAAGTCGCGGACGAGTTCGGCCCAGTGGGAGGGGTCTCCGCGCCGGTCGGCCTGGGGCAGGACCAGGGTGGCGCCCACGGCGAGCGGTCCGAACAGGTCGTAGACGGACAGGTCGAAGCCGAGTCCCGCGATGCCGAGGACGCGGTCGCGCCCGGTGACGGCGAAGCGGCGGTTGATGTCCTCGACGGTGTTGAGGGCGGCCCGGTGGCTGATCATCACGCCCTTGGGCGTACCGGTGGAGCCCGAGGTGTAGATGATGTAGGCGAGGTCGTCCGGGTTCCGGCGGGCGTCGGCGCTCGTGCTGTCCACGGTGGTTTCCTCGACGAGGTCCACGGCGACGGCCGACACCCTCGCCGGGAGGTCTTCGAGTTCGGCGAGCCAGGACTGGGTGAGGACCGTGCGGACGCCCGCGTCCGCGATGATCGTGTCCCGGCGGGCCGGCGGCTGGGCCGTGTCGACGGGCAGGTAGGCGCCGCCCGCCAGGAGGGCGCCGAGGACGGCGACGACCTGCTCCCAGCCCTTGTCCATCCAGATGGCCACCGGTTCCCCGGGGCGCAGTCCGGACGCCGTCAGCGCCCCGGCGAGTGCGCTCGCACGGGAGAGGAGCTGCCGGTAGGAGAGGGCCAGTTCGGGTGTGCGGACCGCGATCGCGTCCGGTGTGGCCTGCGCCTGGGCCAGTACGGGTTCGTGGAGCAGGGCGTTAGGCAGAGGTCCCTCGGTCGCGTTGACCCTGCTCCGGCGCGCTGCCTGCGCCTTGGGCAGGGGGATGCCGGCCGGTGCGTCCCAGACGGCCTCACCGGCCGCGCCCTCGGCCGACAGGGACCGCACGAGCGCCGTGTACGCCTCGAACATGGCGTCGGCGACACCCGCGCTGAGCACGCCCTCCCGGATGTCCCAGGACAGGCTCAGGGTGTCGCCGCGGTGCATGACCTGGCAGTCGAGCCACACCTGCGGCGTCCGGGTCACGGCGTACGTCACCTCGGGGGGTACGCCCTCGGAGGTGGCACCGCTGCCGAGGGCGCTGGTGAAGACGACCGGCATCAGCACCGGGGCTTGGGCCCTGCGGGAGAGTTCGGCGAGCACCTCCGAGCCGGTGAACAGCGGGTGTGCCAGGTCTTCGAGAAGCTGCTGCCCCACCGACCTGGTCCGCTCGGCGAAGGTGGCCGGGGCGTCCAGGTCGACGGCGAGCAGTTCGAGCGAGGTGAAGTCACCGATGAGCCGGTCGATGTCCTCGTGGAGATCGGGCCGGTCGACCGTGGGCACGTTGAGCGTGAACCGGCTGGTCCGCGACCAGGTACCGACCGTTTCGGCGTACGCGGTGAGCAGGGCCGTCGACACGGTCAGCCCGCGTCGCGCGGCCCGTTCGACGAGGCGGTCCCGGTCGGCCGCGGGCAGCAGGATCTCCCGTCGGCGGAATGTCACCGCGTCCCCGGGAACCGGGGGGTCGCTCGTTTCCCGCGGGTCGCGCACGGCGGCCTCCCAGGCTTCGGCGAGGGGCAGTTCGGGGGCCGGCGGGAGGATGTCGAGCCGTTCGGTCCAGTAGGCGCGGTCGCGGGCGTGGCCGTCGGTGTCGGCGAGGGCGCGGCGGGCCAGGACGTAGTCGCGGAAGGTGATCCGAGGCGGCCGGGAGAGGACGGCGCCGCTGTAGCACCGCTGGAACTCGGCGAGCAGGATGCGCAGGCTGGCGTGGTCGACGACGAGCATGTCGAAGGCGAGGTGGAGTACGGCCCGCTCGGCGGTCCGGGTCACGTGCACGTCGAAGAGGGGCCACTGGTCGGTGGGTGCCTCGCGTGCGGACAGGCGTGCTCGGGTGCGCCCGACCGCCGCCTCGGCGGTGGCGGCCGGGAGCGCGGTCAAGTCGTCGGCTCCGACGTCGAGGGCGGGGACATCGGGCAGGATCTGCTGGTAGCCGTCGTGCTGGATGACGGCGCGGAGCATGTCGTGTCGCTGGACCAGCTCTCGCCAGACGGCGGTGACGCGGTCCACGTCCAGGTCGGGGTATTCCAGTTCGACATAGGCGTGGCAGCCGACGCCCCCGTAGGCGTAGGCGTCGGTGCGGCCGATGAGGTAGGCGGCCTGGATGTCCGTCAGCGGGAAGGGTTCGTGGCGGTGCTCCGGGTCACCGTGCAGCGTCGGCTCCTCGGCCGCCAGGTGGCGGAGGAGGGCTTCCTTGTGGGTGCGCAGTTCGGCCCGGTGGGTGTCGGTGAGCCGGCCCGCGGGCGCCCGGAAACGCAGTTGTCCGTCCTGGGCCCACAGCACCACGCCCTCGTCGGCGTAACGGGCCAGCAGTTCAGCGATGTTCACAGCTCTCCGGTCTCGTAGGCGGTCTCGTGGGCCGCGAGCGTTCGGGTGACGTCCGCGGCGAGCGCGGCGATGGTCGGTGCGGCGAAGAAGCGGTGGACGGGCACGGTGGCCCCCAGCCGGCGCTCGATCGCGGTGAGCAGGCGCAGCGCGGTGAGGCTGTCGCCACCGACGGTGAAGAAGTTGGCGTTGCGGTCCGGCACCCACTGCGGCAGGTACTCGTGCCAGAGCGCGGCGAGGGCCGTCTCGGTCCCGTCCTGTGGTGGCTCGGCGCCCGCGGACACCTTTTCGGGCCCCGCCAGGCCGGCCAGGGCTCCCCGGTCGACCTTGCCGTTCGGGGTGAGGGGCAGGGCGGGCAGGAGCAGGATGCGGGAGGGGACGGCGTAGACCGGCACCCGCTCCGCGAGCAGGCGGAAGAGGCCCTCGGTGAGTTCGGGGTGCTCGACGGGTGTGCCGGACTCGGTGAGCACCGGCTCGTCGGCGGGGGCCCCGCCCGGGGTGGGGTCCTGCGGTACGGCGAAGGCGACCAGGCGCTTCGCGGTGCGCTCCCCCACGGCCATGACGGCGGCCCGCGCGATGTCCGGGTGTGCCTCCAGCGCGGCCTCGATCTCTCCCGCCTCGATACGGTGGCCGGCGATCTTCAGCTGGCTGTCGAGCCGGCCGAGGAACTCCAGCAGTCCGTCGCCCCGGAACCGGCCCAGGTCACCCGTCCGGTACCAGCGTCGCCCGCCTTGGTCGACGAACTTCTCGGCGGTGCGGACCGGGTCGGCCAGGTAGCCGCGGGCCAGTCCCGCGCCGCCGATCCACAGTTCGCCGGGCACCCAGTCGGGACAGTCCCGCCCGTCGCGGTCGGCCACGCGGTAGTGCTGTCCGGTCAGGGGGCGTCCGTAGGGTATGGACACCCATCGTGGATCCAACTCGGTGACGGTGAGGGTGTTGGACCAGATGGCGGCTTCCGTGGCTCCGCCCATGGCGACGAAGGAGCAGGGCCGCGCGGTCCGGGCCCGCAGCCGGGCGGGCAGGTCGAGGCCGATCCAGTCGCCCGAGACCAGTGCGGTCCGCAGCTTCCCGATCCGGCCGTCTGCCCGTCCCCCCTGTTCATCGGCGTCGAGCAGCAGGTCGAGCAGAGCGGGGACGGTGTTCCAGACGGTCACGTCGTACTGCTCCAGCAGACTCGGCCAGCGGGCCGGTTCACGGCGCTGCTCCTCGGTGGGCAGCAGGAGGGAGCCGCCCTCGGCGAGCAGGCCGAAGACGTCGTACACGGACAGGTCGAAGTCCAGGGCCGACAGGGCGAAGACGCGGTCGTCACCCGTGATGCCGTGGCGGGCGTTGATGTCGGCGATCGTGTTCCAGGCGGCGGCGTGGGTGATCTCGACTCCCTTGGGCTCACCCGTGGAACCCGACGTGAAGATCACGTAGGCGAGCGACCGGGGGGATGTTTCACACGGCGCGGGCAGCGGCTCGCGGCCCTGCGTGTCCGCGAAGGACAGGGGGTGGGGGCCGGTACCTTCCGGGGCGGGCCAACTCCCCAGAACCACCTTGAATCCGGTGGTTGCGTGCACCCGCTCCAGCCTCGCCGGGGGCTGTTCGAGGCTCAGCGGAACATAGGCGGCGCCGGCCGCGAGGACGCCGAGGACCGCCGCGATCTGCTCCGGGCCCTTGGGCAGGGTGACCGCGACCGGCTCGCCCGGACGCAGGCCCGCGTCGCCGAGTGCGGCGGCGACGCGCAGCGCCCGGTCCGCGAGGGTTGAGTACGTCACCTCCTCTCCTGCCGTCGTCACGAGGGCGGCTCGGTCGGGTGTGGCCGTCGCGTGGGTGAAGAACGCCTCGTGCAGCGGGCGCGTCGTCACCGGTTCCAGGGCGGCCTCCCGTGCGGCGGCGGCCCGCCGTTCGTACTGGGCGGCGGGCAGCAGGTCGGGAAGGGGTGCCTCCCAGTTACTCGCGACGATGTGCCGCAGCAGCCGTTCGTAGGCGGCGAACATCGCGTCGAGGACACCCTCGGCGAACAGTTCCTCGACGGCGTCCCAGGTGACGATCAGGTTCCCGGACTCCTCGGTGACCTGGTTGTCCAGGCACACCTGCGGGGACTGGGAGATGCCCCAGACCTTCGCGGGGAAGCCGGAGCCCGGTGCCGCCAGCGTCGCGTCACCGACGCCGATGGCGCTGGTGAACACCACGGGCGCGGCGGCGTCCACCGCGCCCGTGCGACGGCCGAACTCCCGCAGCAGCCAGTCGATCGGCACGTCGGCGTGGTCGAGGTCCTCCGCCTGACGGCGTTGCAGCGCGGCGGCCGCCGGGAGCCAGGACGCGCCGTCGCGCCGGTGACCCGCGAGGGACAGGGAGGTGAAGTCGCCCAGCACCCGGTGGATGTGGGGGTGGACGTCCCGCCGGTTGAAGAGCGTGAGCGTGACGGTCAGGGCGTCGGTCCCGCTCCAGGCCGCCAAGACCTCCGCGTACAGGGCCAGCAGCACGGTGGAGGGGGTCAGTCCGTGCCGGGCCGCGTCCCGCTTGACGGCCTGCCAGTCCTCGGCGGGCAGGCTCAGCCGGCGCCGCGTGAAGACGGGCGCGTCGAGCGTCGCCGGATCCCGGTCGAGGGGCAGGGCGGGAGGCGGCGGCAGCTCGGACAGGCGGGCCTGCCAGTGGGCGCGGGCCCGCGCGGCGGACTCCGGGTCCGCCGGGAGGCGGGTCAGGCAGTCGCGGAACGACACGTCCACGGGCGGCAGTTCGTGGTCCGGGTCGGCGTAGAGCGCGTTGAGTTCGGCGTAGAGCGTGGTGATGGAGAGCGCGTCGAGCACGAGGTAGTCCAGGCCGACGCCGACGCGGGTCCGTACCGCGCCGTCCGCGGCGCCTTCGTCCTCGTGGTAGCGCACCGCCTCGATGGCGAAGAGCGGCCACCGGGCGGGGTCGCGGACCTGCTGGGACAGGCGGGCGCGCAGGCCCGCCAGGGCCTCGGCGGCGCCTTCGGGGGAGGCGTCCTGCACCGGTACGCGCACCGGCGGTACGTCGGGCAGGACGCGCTGGTGTCCGTCCTCGACGACCGCGCGGAGCATGCCGTGCCGCCGGACCAGGGTGTTCCAGGCGCGCTCCAGCCGGTCCAGGTCGACGTCCGTGCCGTCGAACTCCGTGTAGTGCCAGGTGCCGACGCCGCCGAGGGTGAAACGGGGGTCGCGGCCGGTGTGGTAGGCGGCCTGGACGTCCGTCAGCGGGAAGGGCTCGTGGGCGTGGTCCGGGTCGGGCACGAGGACGGGAGCGGTGGGCGGTGCCTGCTCGTCGTCACCGGTCGTCGCAGGATGCAGCGTCTCGCAGAAGCGCTGGAGTTCGGGGCGGGCGAAGAGGTCGGCCACGCGGGCGCCGGGGAAACCGGCGGCGCGCAGCCGGCCGATCAGGCGTGTCGCTACGAGCGAGTCGCCGCCCAGCAGGAAGAAGCTGCTCTCGCGTCCCACGTCGCCGGTGGCGAGCAGGTCGGCCCACTCGGCCGCCACAGCGGTCTCCACCGGTCCGACCGGTGCCGACGTGCGAGATCCGTCCTGGCCCGCCGTCTCGGTCAGCGCCTGGCGGACGGCCGCCCGGTCGAGCTTGCCGTTGGCGGTCAACGGCAGCTCGGGCAGGACGAGGACGCGCTCGGGGACCATGTGGGCGGGGAGTCGTCGTGCCGCCCGCAGGCGGACCTCGTCCGGGTCGGTCGCCCCGCTGCGGTCGGACACGGCCGCGGCGAGGTGTCGCGCCGGTGTGTCGAGGACGGTGGCGACGGCGTGCAGGACGCCAGGACCGTCCTCCAGCGCGGCCTCCACCTCGCCCAGTTCGATGCGGTGGCCGCCGATCTTCACCTGGTGGTCGGCGCGGCCGAGGAACTCCAGCACACCGTCGGGCCGGTAACGGGCCAGGTCACCGCTGCGGTACCAGCGTTCACCGTCGTACTCGACGAAGCGTTCCGCCGTGCGCTCGGGGTCCGCACGGTAGCCGTTGGCCACACCGGGCCCGCCGATCCACAGCTCTCCGGGAACGAGATCGGGGCAGTCGCGTCCCCGTCCGTCCACGACGCGGGCCCGCATGTTGCGCAGGGGAACGCCGTAGGGGACGGACTTCCAGGCCGGGTCGGTCTCCGCCACCTCGAACACCGTGGAGTGGACGGCGGCCTCCGTCATACCGCCGAGTGCCACGAAACGGCAGCCGGGCACGAGGGAGCGCAGCCTGCGCGGCTGGTCGAGCCCGACCCAGTCCCCGCCGAGCAGCACCATGCGCAGGGAGTTCCCCAGCCCTTCGTCCTCTCCGGCGGCCATCAGCAGGTCCAGCAGCGCGGGCACGCACTGCACCAGCGTCACCCCGTGCGTACGCACCAGCCGCGCCCAGTGGTGGGCGTCCCGGCGGTGCTCCTGTCCTACGGCGACCACCTGTCCGCCGAGGGACAGCGGGGTGAAGATGTCCCAGGTGGCGAGGTCGAAGTCCAGCGCGGAGATCGCGAGAGCACGGTCCGAGGGACCGAGGCCGAGCTGCTCCTCCATCGCCTCGATGGTGTTGACGACCGCCCGGTGCGACACCTCGACACCCTTGGGCAGCCCCGTCGAGCCGGACGTGAACAGCACATAGGCGGGCCGGCCGGGGTCCGGCTGGACGACCGGTGCGGGCGGGGCCTGCGACGCGTCCTCCAGGAGCAGTACCGGGGCCGGGGAGGCGTTCGCGCAGAGATGGGCGTGGTCCCGGTCGGTGAGCACGACGCGGGCGTCGGCCACGGAGTGGATGCGTGCCCGGCGTACGGCGGGCTGTTCCACTCCGACGGGGGCGTAGGCCGCGCCCGCGGCCAGGACTCCGAGGACCGCGGTGATCTGGTCGGCGCCCTTGGGCAGGGTCACCGCGACGGTATCGCCCTCCCGTACGCCGTGGTCGCGCAGCGTCGTGGCGATCCGGCGTGCCGCGTGGGCGAGTTCGCCGTAGGTGAGCGTGTCGCCGGTGGTGCGGACGACCGCGGGCCGGTCCGGCTCGGTCTCGGCAAGTCGGAAGAAGCGGGTGTGCAGGGCACGGTCCGGGACGGGTGCGGCAGGCAGTGCCGCCACCGCGCGCCGGGGCAGGACGTCGGGGGCGAGCAGGCCGTCCACCGGCTGCGCCCAGGCATCGGGGTCCGTCAGGAGGCGGGTGATGAGGCCGCGGTAGGCGTCGAACGCGGCGTCGGGCACACCGGCCTCGAACACGCCGTCCCGTATGTCCCAGTTGAGGAGGAGGCCGCCGTCGAGTTCGGTGACCTGGGCGTCCAGGTGGACCTGGGGGCCCTGGGAGATGATCCAGGAGGGGCGGCCGAAGGACTTCTGGACGTCCTGCTCGAAGATCTCGCCCAGCCCGATGGCGCTGGTGTAGACGACCGGGGCCAGCACCGGGGTGCCCTCGGCGCGGGCGAGGTCGCGCAGCACCTCGACGCCGCCGTACGCGCCGTGGGAGATGCCTTCCTGAAGGCGCTCCTGGAGACCGCGGGCCTGACGGGTGAACGGCAGGGGCGCGCTCATGTCCGCGTCGAGCAGGACCGAGCTGCTGAAGTCCCCGACCAGCTGGGCGACTTCGGGGGTGAACATCTCCCGGTCGAACAGCGGCAGGTTGAGGAGGAAGCGCCGGCTGTCGCTCCAGGCGGCGATGACCTCGGCGAAGGCGGTGGCGAGGGCGGCGGCGGGGGTGATGCCGTGCCGTCGGGCGGCGCTGATCAGTGCCGCCTTGTCGGCGGGGCCGAGCCAGTGGTGCAGGCGGCGGGAGCGGGTCAGCGCGGTGTCGTCCGCGCGGACCGGGGTGAGCGGGTCGACGGCCGTCGGCAGCCGTGGACCGCGCGGCAGGTCCGGCAGGCGTTCCCGCCACCAGACGGCGTGCTGCTCGCGCTCCGCGCTTCGCCGGACGGCGTGCTCGGCGAGGTACCGGTGGTAGTCCAGGCCGAGTTCGCGCGGCGGGTCGTCGGGACAGTCGTAGAAGCGGCGCAGGTCGGACAGGAGGACCCGCAGGCTCAGCGCGTCGCCGGCCATCATGTCCAGGTCGATCTGCAGGCGGGTCCTGCCATCGGGGAGCTGACACAGGGCCGTGCGGAAGACGTCACCGGCGGCGATGTCCGGACGGGCATGGGTGTTGCGCTCGCGCAGCAGTTCCAGCTCGGCCTCGGCCTCGACGGGGGTGCGTTCACGCAGATCGTGCACGGTGAGCGGGGCGCCCGGAGCGCCGAAGTGCTGGCGGCCCTCCTCGTCGAAGACGGCCCGCAGCATGCCGTGCCGCCGCACGAGGGACCGCAGGGCGGTGTCGAGCCGGACCGGATCGACCTCGTGGCCGTCGAGTTCGACGTAGAAGTGCGCGGCGACGCCACCGAGGGGCTGACCGTCCTGGCGTCCGATCCAGTAGGCGTGCTGCATCGTGGCCAGCGGGAACGTATCCGTCCGCGCCTCGGTCGCCGCCGCGTCGGGCGGGGCGGGCCGCACGGTGGCGGGCGCGTCGAGTGGGGCCGGCCACGCGGTGGCAGGCGCGTCGAGCGGTGCAAGCGGGGCGGGCCACGCGGTGGCAGGCGCATCGCCGTGACGCTCCCGCCCGAGCAGGGCCGTCCACGCCCCCAGGGTCGGGCCGCTCGTGAGGTCCTGGAAGGTGACCGCGCTGCCCTGCCGCCGCCAGGCGCCGACCAGGGACATCAACATCAGTGAGTCGAGGCCGAGTTCGAAGAGGTCCCGGTCGTCGTCCAGCTCCTGTGGCGCGATCTCCAGCGCACGCGCGACCGCTTCACGCACCGCCGCCGGCGCGTGCGGGTCACGGCTGCCGGTGTCGCCTTCCGCTGTCCGTGCCTGGACGACTGCTTCATCGCTCACTGAGGGGGCCTTCCGGTCGGATGGGGTGGGGTGGTCGGGCCGAGGGGCGGCGCACGGGATCGCATCTCTCTCGGGCCGGCCGAACCCACTCTAGATTGAAATGATTATCATTTCTATACTCCGCATCGTAGTCACACAACGGGCCTCGGTGCCAGAGCCCGATGCCCGGCAATGAGAGGCGGAGCCCCATGACCGAGACTCAACAGACGCGGCCCGAGGCGGAATCGGCGCGTTACCGGGCCGCCGGGCACTGGCAGGGAGTGACCTTCGGCACCCGCCTGCGCCAAGGAGCAGCCCGCCATGGAGGGCGTGTCGCGCTGGTCGACGGGGACCGGCGGTGGACCTACGCGGATCTGGACGCCGAGGCCGACCGTGTGGCCCGCGGACTGCGCCGGCTCGGGATCGGGCGGGGTGATCGCGTCGTGCTCCAACTGCCCAACTGCGCCGAGTTCGTGCTCGTCTGGTTCGGGTTGCAGCGGCTCGGCGCGGTTCCGGTGCACGCCATGCCCGGCCACCGGCGCCGGGAGATCGGCCATCTGGTGCGCGTGACGGATGCCGTGGCCTGCGTGGTGCCGGACCGGCACGCCCGGTTCGACCACCGGGAGCTGGTGCGCGAGGTGCGGGCGGAGCAGGGGCCGGGCGGCTCGCTGCGGCACGTCGTCGTGGTCGGGGATCCCGGCCCGGACGACGGCTTCGTCCCGTTCGAGTCGCTGCGGGTGGACCCACCGTCCGCGTCCGGCCCCGCCACGACGGACGTCCTGTCCGTGCCCGGCGCCGACGACGGCGGGGCGGACCCCGCGGATGTCGCCCTCCTGCTGCTGTCCGGCGGCACCACAGGGCTGCCCAAGCTCATCCCGCGGACCCACGACGACTACGCCTACAACGCGCGCGCCTGCGCCGAGGTCTGCGCGCTCGACGCGGGGACCGTCTACCTGGCCGTGCTGCCCATCGGGTTCAACTTCACCTTTGCCTGCCCCGGTGTGCTGGGTACCCTCATGGCCGGAGGGACCGTCGTGGTCGCACCGGACCCCAGCCCGCAGACGGCGTTCGCCCTCGTCGAGCGGGAGGGCGTGACCCTGACCTCCTTGACTCCGCCGCTCGTCACCCACTGGACGGACGAGGCCGCCTCCGGTTCCTGGGACCTGGGCAGTCTCGCGGTGGTGCAGGTCGGCGGGGCGCGGCTGCCGGAGGACCACGCGCGAAAGCTCGGACCGGCACTCGGGGTGACCGTGCAGCAGGTCTTCGGCATGGCGGAGGGACTGGTCAACCTCACGCGCCTCGACGACCGCGAAGACCTCGTCTGCGCCACTCAGGGCCGGCCCGTCTCGCCGGACGACGAGGTCCGCGTGGTGGACACCGACGGCAGGCCCGTGCCGGACGGTACGGCCGGTGAGCTGCTCACTCGGGGCCCGTACACGCTGCGGGGCTACTACCGCGCCGAGGAGCACAACCGCACGGCGTTCACCCCGGACGGCTACTACCGGACCGGTGACGTGGTGCGGCGTCTGCCGACCGGGCACCTCGTGGTGGTGGGGCGGATCAAGGACCAGATCAACCGTGGCGGCGAGAAGATCGCCGCGGTCGAGGTGGAGGAGCAGTTGCTGACGCATCCGGCGATCACGGCGGCGGCGCTGGTCGGTGTGCCGGACGAACGGCGGGGTGAGCGGACCGTCGCCTTCGTCGTCTGCGCGGGCGCGGCCCCCGGCGCGCGGGAGGTCGCCGCCCATCTCGAAGAGCGCGGGCTGGCCGGATACAAGACGCCGGACGAGGTCGTCCAGGTGCCCCGCCTCCCGCTCACCGCCGTCGGGAAGGTCGACAAGGCGGCGCTGGCACGGGAGTTGCGCCGGGCGTGAGGTGTGGCGCGCAGGAGCGCCCTGTGGGCGGGGCGCTCCTGCTGGCGGCCACAGGCCCTCACCCGCCGCTATTCCGGCACGGCGGGGGCGGGACCGTCCTCACGGGCGAGCAGTTCCCGGGTGACGGGGTGCTGCGGGGTCACCAGCACGCGGTCGGCCGGCCCGGCTTCGACCACCCGTCCCGCGTCCAGGACGACGACCTGCTCCGCGTGAGCGGCCGCGGCCGCCAGGTCGTGCGTCACCATCACGACCGTCAGGCCCGCCGTCCGTCGCAGCGAGTCCAGCACGTCCAGGACCGCGCTCGCCGTCTCCGGGTCCAGCGCCGAGGTGATCTCGTCACAGACCAGGACGCGCGGCTCTGCGGCCAGTGCCCTTGCCAGTGCGACGCGTTGGCGCTGGCCGCCCGACAACTCCCCGGGCCGGCGCGTCAGTACATCCGCGCCCAGTCCGACCAGTCCGACCAGTCGCAGGGTTTCGCAAGACGCCTCCTGGGCTGACCGGCCGCGCACCCCCCGGAGGGGGCGCATGAGGGCGTCACCCACGGATTCCCGTGGGTTGAGAGCGCCGCGGGCGTCTTGCGCGACGAGTTGCACGGGCGCCCCGCGCCCCCGCCGCGCACTGTCGTCCCGCCACTCGACACTGCCCCGTACGGGCGGGTGAAGCCCCGCGAGACATCGGGCGAGGGTGGTCTTCCCCGACCCCGACGGACCCACGACGGCGGTGCAGGAGCCCGCCGATACGGTGAGGGAGACGTCGTGCAACGCGGCAGCCCGCCCATGGGCGGCGCACAGGCTCCGCACGAACAGCCGGCCTTCGACGGCGGGGTCGGCGGCGGTGACGGGTGGGGCCTCGGAGCGGCGGCCACCGGTCGGGGATCTCCCGGACGGCAAGGCGGGCGACGGCGCCCCCGGCACCCCGCCCGCGACGATCCGGCCTCCGTCCAGGCGGATCACGTCGTCCGCCACGGACGCGAGCCACGCCGGGGCGTGGCTGACCAGCAACGCGGCGCGGTCCCCCGCGGACAGGACCTCGGCCAGCAGACCACGCATCCCGTCCGCGAGGACCGGGTCCAGGCCACTGGTGGGCTCGTCGAGGACCAGCAGGCCGGGGCGGCCCGCCAACGCGAGGGCGAGGGCGACGCGTTGGGCCTGTCCGCCCGACAGCTGCCGGGGCAGCCGTCTCCGGAACGCCCTGTCGTCCGGCAGTCGCACGGACATCAGGAGTTCCCCGACCCGAGCACGGACGTCGTCTCCCCCTTGCACGGGCGAGCGCAGGCGCACCGCCTCGGCGATCTGCGTGCCGATCCGGAGCGCGGGGTTGAGCGACGAGGCGGGGTCCTGCCCCAGGAAGGACACCACCCGGCCGCGCAGGCGACGGGCGTCCGCGCCGTCGAACGGATCGAGGCCGGCCACCCGGACGGTTCCGGCACGGACCTCCAGGCCAGGGCGGACATGTCCGAGGAGGCTGTACGCCAGGCTGCTCTTGCCCGATCCCGACCTGCCCACGACCCCCAGCACCTGCCCGCGCGGCACCGAGAGGCAGGCGTCGTGCAGGACGGGCGGCCCTCCGGTCGCCGGGCCGAGCGTCAGCCCGCTGATCTCGGCGAGCGGACCGCCGCCCGCCGGACGGGCGGTCACCCGGCCGGTCATGCGGCACCCCGCCCCACCGCGTCCGCCAGCCGTCCGGCCAGCAGGCCGGCACAGACGGACAGCAGCACCAGCAGCAGCGCCGGGGCGAGGAACGGCGTGGCGGCCAGTGTCGCCCCAGGAACGTTCTCGCTCACCATGCGGCCCCAGTCCGGCGCCGCCCCTCCCGGCCCTAGACCGAGGAAGCCCGCGGTTGCGGTGAGGTGCAGGGAGGCGACCAACCGCAGCGCGGTGTCCGTCAGGGCCGGTCCGGCGATGTTGGGCAGCACGTCGTGGCGCAGTACGGCCCGCCGGGTGTCGCCCCGGGCCAGGGCGGCCTCGACGTATCCGCTGTGCAGCACCGGGTCCGCCGCGGCACGCAGCACCCGGGTGGAGAAGGGCGCGGTGGCCAGGGCGACGGCTGCCAGGAGGGCCGCGTCGCTGCCGGGGAATCCGGCGGCCAGGACGAGCACGACCAGGAGGGCGGGGAGGACGGCCAGGGCATCCACGCAGCGGATCAGCAGGTCGCCCAGCCTGCGGGACACCATGGCCGCCAGGACACCGACGGTCATCCCGACGGCTCCGGCCGCCGCCGTCCCCGCCAGCGCGGTGAGCACAATGGTGCGGCCGCCGCTGAGCACCCGGCTCGCCACGTCCCGGCCCAGCACGTCGGTGCCGAGCAGGAACCGACCGTCCGGCTGCTGGAAGGGCGCCGCGAGTTGCGCGGTGGGGCTGTGCGGCGCGGCCAGCGGTCCCAGCAGGGCGAGCAGGAGGACGAGCAGTGTGCCCGCCCCGGTGAGGAGCGGTGGTCGGCGGCGACCGGGCGCGCCGGGACGGGCCGTGCGGGTCCGCCTCCGCGGTGGGGTCAGGGCAGTCGTCATCGGTCGTTCTCCTCCCGTGCGCCCAGCAGACGCGCGCAGATGTCGCCCAGGAGCAGCACCGTGAGCATCACCGCGACGAGAGCGGTGGCGATGCCCTGCACCATCGGTACGTCCCGTGCCGCGACGGCCAGTTGCAGCTCCCGGCCGATGCCCGGGTAGTCGAAGACGTTCTCCACCACCACCGCCGAGCCGACCAGCGCCCCTGTGGTGAGGGTGAGCGCCTGGACAGCGGGTCCGGCGGCGTTGGGCAGGATGTGGCGGACCGCGAGCCGTACGCCGCGTACACCGTTGAGCCGTGCGGCTTCGCAGTAGGGGGTGGCCGCCGTGTCCGCGACGGACACCCGCAGCAGCCTGGTGGCCACCGCGAGACCGACCGCGCTGAGCGTCAGGACGGGCAGTATCAGCGCACGCGGGGTGTCGAGCGGCGTACCGCCCAGGGGGATGACGGAGACGCGTGGGAGGACCTCCAGCCACACCGCCAGTAGGGCGACGAGCAGCGCGGCGATGACGAACTCGGGTACGGCGGCGAGGATCTGGGCCGATGTCGAGACCAGCCGGTCGGCCCTGCCCCCGCGCAGCCCGGTCCACAGGCCCAGCAGCGCGGCGAGCGGCGCGGTGACCGCGAGGGTCAGTCCGGCAAGCAGCAGGCTGTTGGGCAGGCGGGTGGCGAGGACCTCGGTGACCGGCCGCTCCCCCACGAAGCCGTGGCCCAGGTCCCCCCGGACCGCGCGGGCCGCCCAGTCCGCGTACCTCTCGGCGGGCGGCCGGTCCAGCCCGAGTTCGGTTCGGATCTCGGCGCGTTGTGCCTCGGACGCGTCCATCCCGGCGACCGCGCTGACGGCGTCTCCCGGGAGGACCGCCGTGGCCGCGAAGATCGCGGCCGACAGCAGCACCAGCAGGACGGCCGCCCCCGCGAGGCGACGGCCGATGAACGCGACCAGGCTCACGCCAGCGACGCCTGGGAGAAGCCGGGGAACTGCTCGAAGAGGTCGTCGCGTATTCCGCTGACCCCCTTGGCCTGGGCGTTCAGGTTCGGCTTGAAGACCGGCAGCACCTGGTTGCCGTCCTCCCAGCGCGTGCGCTGCGCCCGCGTGCCCAGCTTTCTGGCCTCGGCCTTGTCGCTCTCGGCGCGGGCCTTGGCGACAAGGGTGTCGGTCCCGGCCTCCTTCCAGCCGAACGCCGACGGCGATCCGCCCGCCGTACTCATCTGGTAGGTCGACAGCGCGGGAATGGGCATCTGGTACGAACCGGCCAGCGGCAGCGCCGCGTACGCGGGGAAGTCGGCGTAAAGCTGTCCCGCGGGCAGTTCGCGGACCGAAGCCTGGACGCCGACCTTCCGCAGGTCCTCGACGAAGAGGGTGGCCATCTCCACCATGCCCGGCGTCTCGGGGCCGGTGGTCAGCGTCACCTTCATCCCGTCGGCCCCGGCCTCCTTGAGGAGTGCACGGGCCCGCTCCGGGTCGTGGGCGCGCTGCGGCAGGCTCTCCGCGTAGTCGGGAAAGCCCATGGAGGGCAAGTCGTTGCCGACTACGGCGTTGCCGTAGAACACCGTCTTCACCATGGCCTCGCGGTCGACCGCGAGCTTGAACGCCTCCCTCACCCGCGGGTCGCCGAAGGGCTTGACGGTCATGTTCATCTGGAAGGAGAGGCCGACGAGACCGGGGCTCCTCGTGGGGACGAGTTCGACCTTCCCGTTGTCGTCCAGCGTGCGCGCGGTGACGGGTGAGAGGTCGTGGGCGAAGTCGATCTGACCGCTGGTGAGCGCGCCCGCCCTGGCGGTCGAGTCCGCGATCGACCGCAGCTCCAGACCGTCCAGACGGGGCACGTGGCCGTAGTGGTCGTCGTAGCGCTCGAACGCCGATCCCTGGCCGGCCGTGAACTCCGTCAGCCGGAAGGGACCACAACTGGGCATGCCCTTCCGGAAGGTCCTGGTTCCGTCCTTGACGACGAGGAAGTTGCCCTGGCAGAGGATCATCCGGCCGTCGGCGATGGGCCGCAGGGTGTGCAGTACGACCTTCATGTCACCGTCGGCCTTGGCGTGCGCGAGGTCGAAGTTGGCGGCGGCGAGACGGTACACGGGCAGTTTGCTCCGCGCCGCGAGGGCGCTGAGCGAGTGCAGGATGTCGGCGGAGGTCAGTTCGGAGCCGTCGGTGAAGCGGACTCCGGGCCGTACATGCAGCGTGTAGGTCGACAGGTCGTCGGAGATGTCGATGCCCTTGAGCACGCCGTAGCGCACCCCGTCGGGCCCGCTGGGGTCCAGGTTGCCCAGGGTGCCGTGCCAGGCACGGGCGCGCACCAGGTCCAGGGCGGACGGGCCGTTGAAGAAGTCGAGCGTCTCGGAAGCGCCGCCTCCGACGAAAGCGGCCCGGAGCGTGCCGCCCGAACGCGGCGAGGAACCCGATCCCGAACCCCTCCCGGAGCCGGGCCCGTCAGTGGAGCACGCCGCCAGCAGGCCGGGGCCCACCGCCAGAGCCGCGGCTCCGACCACGCCGCGGCGGAGGAAGGCACGGCGATCGATCTGTCTGGACATGCTTCTCCTTGACGTTCTGCTGAACTGGGCGCCCGGACGGCTCCGCGGCGCGTGAGGTGCGGCCGACGCCATGACAGGCCGCCGGTGATCGACGACGGTGGGCACAGCCACGGCCGCAGTGACTCCACCGTGATGCGGCACCTGCCTGGGCCGCCTCAGGACTCGGGCTTCCTCAGGACTCGGGCCGCCTCAGGACCAGGGCGCCGGACGGACACGCCCGTACGGCCTCGTGCACAGCGTCCGCTTGGGACACCGACGGCCTCTCGTCGAGGACGAGCACAAGCCCCTCCTCGTCCTGGTCGAAGAGGGCCGACGCGGCGAGCACACACTGCCCCGCCCCCACGCACCGATCCCGCTCCACGCCGATCTCCCCGATACCGGACGCCCGCCCTGCCGAGGTCACGAGGTCCCCTCCCCTGTCGCCGCGTACTGGGCCGCCAACGGCAGCAGCCAGAGACTACTCGATAATGACTATCATATTCAACAATGCGGACAAGGAGGCGTCCGGAGGCGAGGTCGCCGGAGCGGCCGTCAGCGGTTTCGCCCGCCCAGGTGCCGGTGCAGGAATCGATCGGCGGCTCGGTACATGTCGATCTGGTTGTCCGGGTTCAGGAATCCGTGCCCTTCGTCATCCTTGACCATGTACTCGACATCGATCCCACGGTCCCGCAGGGCGGCGACTATGCTGTCCGACTCGGCCTTCACGACACGGGGGTCGTTGGCGCCCTGCACCACCATCAACGGTGCCTTGATGTGGTCCACCCGGCTGATCGGTGAGCGGGCCAGCATGTCGGCCTCCTGCTCGGGATCGGCGGGGTCGCCGACGTAGCGGTACCAGTTGGCGACCAGCCCGGACTGGAGGAACGGGGGCATCGAGCGCATGACGTTCGCCAGGTTCGAGACGCCGACGTAGTCGATGGCGGCGGCGAAGCGGTCCGGGGTGAACGCGACGCCGACGAGCGCGGCATAACCGCCGTAGGAACCGCCGAAGATCCCGATCCGGTCGGGGTCGGCACAGCCCTGGGCGACCGCCCAGTCGACGGCGTCGAGCAGGTCGTCCTGCATCGCGCCGGCGAACTCCCCGATCGCGGCCTGCATATGGGCCTTGCCGTAGCCGGTGGAGCCGCGGAAGTTGACCTGGAGCACCGCATAGCCGCGGTTGGCCAGCAGCTGTGCCTCGGGGTCGAATCCCCAGCTGTTCCGGAACCACGGGCCACCGTGGACCAGCAGCACCATCGGCAGCGCGGACGGCTCGATCCCCACCGGCAGCGTCAGGTACGACGGCAGGGCCAGCCCGTCCCGCGCGGTGATCGTCACCGGCTTCATCGGGGCCATCGCGTCCGGGTCCAGGCGCGGACGGGAGCGGAACAGCAGCCTGCTCTCGCCGGTGGTGTGGTCGTAGAAAGTAGGTGACCTCGGGGTTGCGGTCGTCGACGAAGCTCGCGACCCACCGCTGCCCGCTGTCGTCGGACGACAACTCGTCGACGTCACCGTCGGAGAGTGCCCGCAGGTTCTGCAGCACCGCGGCGAATTCCGGGTCCACCGGGCGGATCTCTTGTCGTTCTCCGAGGTAGCGCACGCCGAGCAGTGCGCCGGTACGCCGGTTGCGGATCAGCGGCGACGACAGAGCGGCGACGGCGCGGCGGGCCCCGTCGATGTCCAGGGTCGGATGGCTGTCGACCTCGGTCTCGACTCCGGTGGTCAGGTCGACCCGGACCAGGCGAGTGAGGTCGGTGCCCTGCATGGATCCGATCCAGACACCTCCTCCGTCGGCGGCCATCTCGAACGGCTGGATACCCATCGGGTAGTCGGCGCCGTTGAAGGTGGTGATCAGGTCGAGTTCGCCCGCCACCGCGTTCCAGCGCGACAGATCGATGTCGCCTTCCGCGGTGAGGTTGCGGGCGAACAGCTCGCCGCCGGCACCCCACATCCAGTCGTACACATGGCCCGGGTTCTCGGCGAGAACGGTGAGTTCGCCGGTCGCGACGTCGGTCTCCGCCAGGTCGAACTCTTCGAGCTTCCTGGCGTTGAGCTGCACGATCGCCTTGCCCGGACATTCGATGGGCAGATGCACATCCAGGACCTTCACCCCGGGGAAGGGGGTGAGGTCAACCACGGGGGCGTCCGGATCGTCGAGATCGACCCGGTGGACGTGCCGGTTCTCGTCACCGCCGGTGTCCTGGGTGTAGAGCAGCCAGCGCGGGTCGTCGGTCCAGTAGTACGTGCTCACACTGCGGACCTCGTCAGAGGTGACGCACCGTGCGTCCGGGTCGCCGTCGACGCTGCTCACCCACACGTTCAGCCGGTTCTTCCACGGCGATTCGCATGGGACCAGTAGAAACGTTGTCGTTACGACAAGGTCAAGCTGCACCTTTGCCAACCCGACGGTGCACTGACGGGTGAGCACACGTTGTACCGGGCGGGGTGTGGTCGCCGATCGTGCCGTCCGCCGGCGGCACGATCCGGGCGAGCCGGTAGAGGTGGTCCCGCACGGCGGTGGACAGCGTCACCACGTCCTGGCGGGTCTCCACACCGCGGGCCGTCGTCAGCCGGACCCCGGACCGCCGGACCGCCGTAGGCCGGGACGGCGTCGGCGTCGGCGTCGGCGTCGGCGTCGGCGTCATCCGGCCGAACGCCGACCCGTTCATTCATTCGGGTTCAGCTGGCTGTCCATTCGTTTTGACGCTGCCGCTGGGGACCATGATCCGCCTGGATGACGTCCCCTCGGACGTCCCGGCCTGCCAGGAAAGGGCGGTTCGCATGACCACAGAAGATGGAGAGCCGATCGCGTCGGTCACCGACGCGACACTCGCCGACATCGCCGCCAACGGCATCTGGCGCGACGGCGGCCTGGACATCAACCCGTCGGTTCTCGCCGTCGCCAGGGCCCTGCTCGCGGCGGTTCAGGGCACCGCGCCGGCCGGTACGCTCCCCGAGGAGCTACAGGAGCTGGTGGCCCGTGTCCTGCGGCAGGCCGGGATCACCTTCCCGCGCGTTTCTGTGACGGAGGAGATCGGCCTCTCCGCGTTCGCGATCAAGCAGAATGCCTCGGAGCGGCGCCCCGTGGTGATCGTGCCCGCCGGCTGGAACCCGTACGGCTGGCTGCCGTTCATGGTCGGCTACCTCTCGCTGGCGGCACGCGGCTACCACGTGCTGGCGTACACCCCGCGGGGAATCGGCAAGCCGGACCTGCCGTACACCTCCGAGGGGTTCATCAACGTCGCCGGGTCGGACGACTGGGCGGACGGATCGCGCGTGATCGACCACGCGCAGGAGCTGTTCGCGCCGAGCAAGGTCGGGTTCATGGGCCTGTCCTACGGTTCCGGGATCAGCCAGTTGGTCGCCGCGCACGACCAGGACAACCGGGTCGCCGCGGTGGCCGCTCTGAGCACCTGGGGCAACCTGGCCACCAGCCTCTACGACAACGGCACCCGGCACCTGGAGGCCGTGCAGACGCTGATCGACTTCACCGGCGGAACGGAAGAGGAGAAGTTCGACGAGGAGACGCGGCGGATCCTCCAGGACTTCCGGGACGGCCGGAACCTGGAGGACGTGGTGGCCTGGGGCACCGAACGCTCCCCCGAGACCTACGTCGGCTGCACCAACGCGCGGGGCATCCCGACCTTCTACTCGAACACCTGGCACGAGAGCCTGTTCCCGGTCGGTGAGGCGATCGCCGCCTTCGAGCAGATCACCGCCCCCAAGCACCTGAACCTGTGGATCGGCGACCACGGCGCCCCGGAAGGCGCCGGCATCACCGGCCTGGCGACCGGCACGCCCTTCCCCGGCCTGCTGACACCGATGCAGGAGGCATACGCCTGGCTGGACCACTACCTGCTCGGGAGGGCCAACGAGGTCCCGGACTGGCCGGTGGTCAACAGCCAGGTCATGTTCACCTACAAGACCGTCCCGGCCGTCATCGGCCGGCGGATCACCGTCCCTGCCCGGCGCGAACCGCTCCCCTCCTGGTCCGAGGCCACCACCGACAGCGAAGCCTGGTACCTGAGCGGCAACGGCGGCAACGGTGACGGCACCCTGTCCGACAAGCCCTCCACGGGCTGGAGTCGCGCCTTCGCCGCCGGACACGAGACCGCCGCCACCGCCATGGACGAGATCATGACCACCGGGCAGAAGGAGTGGTTCGGCAACCCCAAGAACTACAAGCCGGCCGATTTCGAGCGGACCCGGCTGCTGCTCTGGTCCACCGAGGCACTGACAGGCGGCCGCCGGATCCGCGGCGCCGCCACGGTCCGGCTCGCGGTCCGATCCGACGAGGCCGACGCCGCGACCCTGGTCGCCTACCTCTTCGACATCGCCCCGGACAACAGCACCCGGATCATCACCCACGAACCCTTCACCGCCACCGGCCTGCGCCCCGGCACGGACCGCACCGTCAGCTGGACGCTCCAGCCCACCGCCTACGACCTGCCCGACGGCCACCGCCTCGCCCTGGTCGTCAACAGCCACGACAAGCTGTACGCGTTCACCGGCAAGAAGGACAGCACCACCACCATCACCTCCCTGATCGAGGAAGAAGCCGTCCTGGAACTGCCACTCGGCTGAACGAAGTCCCATGAACGAAGGGCCGTTCCCCCGCAGCGCTTCGCGGAGGTACGGCCCTTCGTCGTGTCGGGGACACGTCGGTACAGCCGTTTCCGACCGGCTGACGGATGGCGTCCCGGAGAGGGTCAAGAACATTCAGGTGGAGGCCACCTGCGCGGCCCGGCACTGCTCGCCACCGCCGTCGCACCGACGTCCTCCGCCCTGCGGGAACCGCTCGACGAGGCACTGGCACACGCCCTCGGCCCGTAGCGGGGGACCGTCCTGAGCCTCACCGGCCCGGTGGCGGGCCAACGACGTCCCCGTTCGCGAGCGGCCGGGACGCGTAGGTGATGCGGATGACACCGTCGGCGTGCCGTCCGGTGCTCGCGCGGACACCGAAGACCTCGGCGAGGAGGTCCGGGGTGAGCACCTCAAGGACCGGTCCCGCCGCAGCCACGGCTCCCTCGCGCAGGACGACCAGGTGGTCGCAGAGGCGGGCCGCGAGGTCGAGGTCGTGGAGGACGGCGAGCGTGGTGACGCCGGTGGCGCGGATCAGGTCCAGGAGCTCGAACCGGGCCCGGATGTCCAGGTGGTTGGTGAGTTCGTCCAGCACGAGGAGGCTGGGATTCTGGGCCAGCGCTCGGGCGAGCAGGACGCGTTGGCGTTCGCCGCCGGAGAGTGAGGCGTAATTGCGGTTCGCGAAGGGTCGTACGCCGCAGCGGTCGATGGCGTCGGACACGGCCACGTGGTCCTCGGCGCCGTCACGGCCGAGCAGACCGTGGTGCGGGGTGCGGCCGAGGGCCACGATCTCGCTGACGGTCAGGCCGGTGGTGTTGCCGCCGGCGTCCTGCACGACGGCCGCGGTCCGGCGGGCCGCCGACCGGGGGGACAGGTCCCACACGTTGTCGTCACCGACCCGGATCGCCCCGTCCGCCGGACGCAGGGAGCGGTAGACGGTGCGCAGCAGGGTGGACTTGCCGCTGCCGTTGGGGCCGACGAGGCCGACGATGTCGCCCTTGCGGGCCTCAAGGCTCACGTCGCGCAGGATCGGGCTGCGGTCGAGAACGACGTGGAGCCGGTCGACTACGAGTCTCATGTTTCAGTCCAGGCCCTTGTTGCGGCGCAGCAGCCACAGGAAGAAGGGAGCGCCGAGGAGGGCGGTGAGGATGCCCAGGGGCAGTTCGTTGGGGCGGTCGAGGGTGCGGGAGAGCAGGTCGACGAGGACCAGGTAGACGGCGCCCAGCAGTGCCGTCAGAGGCAGCAGCCGGCGGTGGTCGGCGCCGATGGTCAGCCGCACCAGGTGCGGGATCATCAGGCCGACGAAGCCGATGCTGCCCGCGACCGCGATGACGGTGCCGGTCAGCAACGCGCTGAGGACCAGCAGGACGGCGCGCAGCCGGTTGACGTCGACGCCGAGCGCGGTGGCGGACTCGTCACCGGCCAGCAGGACGTTGAGGCGTCGGCCGAACAGGGTGAGCAGCGTGGTGGTGAGCAGGACGACCACGGTGACCGCGGGAATCTGGCCCCAGTCGGCGCCTGCGACGCTGCCCAGCATCCAGAACATGACGGTACGCAACTCGTTCGGCGTCGCCTGGAGCTGGACGTAGCTGGTCGCCGAGAGGAAGACGTAGCCGATGGCGACGCCTGCCAGCACCAGCCGTACCGGGGCCAGCCGCCCCCGTCGCTGACCGAGTGCGAAGACCAGCGCGCCCGCGGCGACCGCCCCGAGGAAGGCCGCGGCGGACACTCCGAGGCCGGCGAGCGCGGCGCCGCCGCCCAGCGTGATGACGAGGACCGCGCCGAGTGTGGCGCCGTAGGAGAAGCCCAGCACGGTGGGGTCGGCCAGTGGGTTGGACACCACGGTCTGCAGGACGGCGCCGGTCACGCCCAGGCCCGCGCCGACCAGGGCCGCCAGGACCACCCGCGGGGTGCGGAAGTTCCAGACGATCTGGTCGAGCGCGGGGTCGGCGGGCGCCGTCCCCGCTCCGGTGACATGGTGGAGGACCACTTCCCACACGTCACCGACCGGGATGTCGACGGAGCCGATGCCGATCGCCACGATCATGGTGACGACCAGCGCAACGCTCAGGAGCGTGAACGCCAGCGGGAACCTGATCCGGCTCAGAACGCGTCGGGGTGCAGCATCTTCGCGACCTTCTCCACGGCCAGGTCGTTGCTGGGGCCGAGGTACATCGAGTCGGACACCGTCACGTACGCGTTGTTCTTGGCGGCCGGCCACTGGGGGAACTCCTTGAGTAGTTTCCTGGCGTAGGCCGCCGGGTTCGGGTCGTTGTAGGAGATGACGACGAGGGCGTCGACGTCGGTGGCGGCCACCTTCTCCTTGCTCAGGTCGGCGAAGGTGGTCCTGGCCGTGTTCTCGAAAGCGTTGGAGCCGCCGGCCCGGGCGAGGATGTCGTTGACGATGCCGTGGGCGAAGACCGAGCTGAAGTCGCCGCTGCCCATGGACATGTTGGAGAAGAGCACCATGACCTTCGGCTTCTTCTCCCCCTCGACCTTCTTGGAGACCGCCGCGATGTTCTTCTCGGAGGCGGCGATCAGCTTCTCGGCCCTGTCACTGACGTCGAAGATCTTTCCCATGTCGCGCAGCAGCCGGTAGCTGTCGGCGATGGTCATCCTGGCAGGGTCGTCGTCGCAGCCCTGCGGAGAGACGTAGGTGTTGGCGCCGACCTCCTTGAGCTGGTCGCGGGTGGCGAAGCCGTTCTTCTGGTCGAAGCCGTACGTGGTGACGGACAGGACGAGATCGGGGCGCAGGCCGAACATCGCCTCGCGCGGGATGTCGTAAGCCTCGTTGAGTTTGACGTCACCGGTGGGCAGCTTCTTGATGGCCTCGGCGCGGCCCGGGACCTCGGACATGCCGTAGCTCTGCTGGTTGGCGACGATCTTGTCGCCCAGGCCGAGGGCGAGCAGCGTGGAGACCTCGGCGACGGACGCGCCGTTCATGACGACGACCCGGCTGGGGGCCTTCTCGAAGGTCTGCTTCTGGCCGCAGTTGTCGAGGGTCACCGGGTAGTCGCGCCCGGCGGCTGCGTCGCCGGTGGATGTCGTGCCGGCCCCGCCGTCCGACGAGGAGCCGCCGCAGGCAGCCGTGAGCAGACAGAGGGCTGCGGCCAGGGCGGCGGCAGCGGTCGGCCGATTCATCGGCATGCGGGCTCCTTGCGTGCGGGATGTACTGACGGAATGAAGGCTCTGGTGCAAGTAGTCGGGGCGAGGACGTGGTGAGTTCCCGGAAGTTGCCGACTGTTTCGCGGGCAGCCGGAGGCGGGGCCCGGACTGACGGGTGGGGCGGGCGGCACGCCGACAGACGTCCGCGAGCCGTACACGGGGCAGGGTGGCGTGGGTGAAGACGGGCCCCGCGACCGTCGCGTCCTCCGCGCCGCCCGGATGCCGCCCGGATGCCCTGCGGCTGCCGGATGCCCGCTGCGGCTGTGGAGCGGACGGACACGGAAGGAGCCGCAGGCGGGCGCGTAGTACCGGGGTACCACGCGCCCGGCGGAGATCAAGCTCCCGGTACCACGGGATCGGGGTGATCCGGTACCTAGCGTTGCTGTGGGGCGTCGGACACGAATGGCGCCGAAGGTCGACAGAAAGACACACGCATGATCGACGCACGGCAGTTGACCAAGAGGTACGGCGAGAAGACGGCCGTCGACGGCCTGGACTTCGTTGTCAAGCCGGGCACCGTGACCGGTTTTCTGGGGCCCAACGGCGCGGGGAAGTCCACGACCATGCGCATGATCGTCGGGCTTGACGCCCCGACGAGCGGCGCCGTCACCGTGAACGGCCGCCACTACGCCAGCCACCGGGCACCCCTCCAGGAGGTCGGCGCTCTCCTGGAGGCGAAGTCGATCCACCCGGGCCGCTCGGCGTACAACCACCTCAGGGCCCTCGCGCTGACCCACGGCATTCCGCGCCGCCGAGTCGAGGAGGTCATCGAGCTGGCCGGGCTGGGGAGCGTGGCGAGGAAGCGGGCCGGCGCCTTCTCCCTCGGAATGGGACAGCGGCTGGGCATCGCGGCGGCGCTGCTGGGTGATCCGCAGACGGTGATGCTGGACGAGCCGGTCAATGGTCTGGACCCGGAGGGCGTGCTCTGGATCCGCAACCTGCTCAAGGCGCTCGCCGGCGAGGGCCGGACCGTGTTCGTGTCCTCGCACCTGATGAGCGAGATGGCCCTGGTCGCAGACCACCTGATCATCGTGGGCCGCGGGCGGCTGCTGGCCGACACCACCGTGGGTGACCTGACCCGCGAGGCGGGCGGTGACACGGTGACGGTGGTCACACAGGATCCGGCGCGGCTGCGGGACGTACTGGCCGGGCCGGGTGTCGACGTCACCGGCCGGATCGGCTCGGAGGAACTGCAAGTGACCGGGCTCACCGCACGCGAGATCGGGCTGAAGGCGGCCGAGCACGGCATCGCCCTGTTCGAGCTGACGTCGCGGACCGTGTCGCTGGAGGAGGCGTTCATGGACCTGACCAGGGATGCCGTGGAGTACCACGGCTCCACGACCGGGATCGAGACCCTCGGGAGGCCGGCATGAGCACCCTCACCGCAACCGCCGAGGAACCCCGGACCTCCCCCGCCCGCCCCGGCTACCGGGTGACCTGGCGGCGGGTGCTGTCCTCGGAGTGGGCCAAGCTGTGGTCCCTGCGCTCGACCTGGATCACCCTGGGCCTCGGGCTGCTCTTCCTGGTGGCCTTCGGGCTGATTGCCGCGAGCCGCTACAAGTCGGGGATCGACTCCGGACACCTGGACCGTGACTTCGCCACGTCCACGGCCGTCAGCCTGTCCCTCTTCGGCACGAACTTCGCCCAACTGGCTCTGGGCGTGCTCGGCGTGCTGGTCATGGCGGGGGAATACTCGACCGGCATGATCCGCTCGACACTCGCCGCGGTGCCCCGCAGGCTGCCCGTGCTGTGGTCCAAGGCGGCGGTGTTCGGGCTGGTCGCGCTGGCGGTGGGAACGCTGGGCGCGTTCGTCGCCTTCCTGTTCGGCAGCGGAATCGTCTCGGGCACGCCCGCGGCCATGGGCCTCTCCCACCCGGGCGTCCTGCGCGGCCTGCTGGGCGCCGGGCTCTACCTCGGCCTGGTCGGGGTGATCGGCGTCGCCCTGGGCGCGCTGCTGCGGTCGGTGGCCGGCGGGATCTCGGTCCTGGTGGCGGCCCTGATGCTGATCCCGGGCCTGATCTCCCTGCTGCCCAGCTCCTGGCAGGACAACATCAGCCCCTACTTGCCGTCCAATGCGGGCCAGTCGATATTCGCCCTGACCCACGACTCCACGACCCTGTCGCCGGGCGCCGGACTGCTGGTCTTCCTCTGCTGGACGGCGCTGGCGCTGGCCGGCGCGGCGTACCGGCTCGTGCGCAGCGACGTCTGATACCCGCACCATGGCAGTGTGGCGTTCGTGACCATAGACGACATCAGCGGGACGGGACCGCTGGTCGCCCGGCTCTCCCGGGGCGGCCAGCGGTTGCGGCAGGCCGACCGGCGGCATCCATGGGTGCTGGACGCCGCCGTCGTGGTCCTGGTCTTCCTGATGTTCTGCCTGCCCGACCTGTTCCACCACGGTGGCGGCGACGGCGACGGCCCGCTCCGTTTCCGGTTCGCCTTCACCCAGCTGTCCGTGGCGGGAATGCTGGCGGTACAGGCCGGCCTCGTGCTGCCCCTGCTGTGGCGGCGGCGCAGGCCCGAGGCGGCCTTCGGCGTCGTGGCCGCGGTGTTCGTCGTCCAGTGGGCCCTGGGCGCGGCGCTGCGTGCGGACGTCGCGCTCTTCGTCACCCTGTACAGCCTGACCCTGCACGGACGGTTGCGGAAGCTGCCGTGGGCGTGCGGGGTCATGGCGGGCGCCATGGCACTGGTGGCGGTGCGCGTCTCCGCGGTCGTGTCGGTCTGGGACGCGCTGTTCTTCCTGCTGAGCACGGCCACGGCGGCCCTCGCGCTCGGCCTGATGGTACGGATCCGCCGGGCCCAGCTCGCCGGGCTGCGGGAGAGGACCGCCCAGTTGGAGATCGAGCGCGACCAGCGCAGCCGGCTGGCCGCAGTCACCGAACGCACCCGGGTCGCCCGCGAGATGCACGACATCGTCGGCCACAACCTCTCCGTGATCATCACGCTCGCCGACGCCGGCGCCTACGCCACCGACATCGCCCCCGAACGGGGCAAGGAGGCCCTGCGGCTCATCGGCGACACGGGTCGGCAGGCCCTGGGCGAGCTGCGGCGCGTGCTCGGCGTGCTGCGGGAGACGGCGGACGGTCCCGCGGGCGGGCCCGAGCTCAGCCCACAGCCCGGCATCGCGGACCTCGACGCGCTGTGCGCGAAAGTGCAGGCCGCCGGCTTGGACGTCGTCTACCGCACCTCCGGTGACGTGGACTCCCTGGACGGCGGGGTGCAGCTGACCGTGTACCGCATCGTCCAGGAAGCCCTCACCAACACGCTGAAGCACGCAGGCACGGACGCCGACACCCGGGTCCACCTGGCGATCCTCGTCGAGGACGGCCGGCTGACCATCCGGGTCCAGGACACGGGCCGGGCGACACCGGCGGGAGTGGCGAACGAGGAAGGACACGGACTGGTGGGCATGAGGGAACGAGCGGCTCTGTACGGCGGCACGGTCAGCGCGGGTCCGGCGCGCGGCGGAGGATGGAGCGTCGAGGCCGTTCTCGACCTCGCGTCCCAGGGCGGTGCCGGATGACCACCGTGCTCATCGCGGACGACCAGCCGTTGCAGCGCTACGGCTTCCGCATGCTGCTGGACTCCGTGCCGGAGACCGAGGTCGTGGGCGAGGCCGCGCACGGCGCCGAGGCCGTCCGCAAGGCCGCCGAACTACGCCCGGACGTCGTCCTGATGGACGTCCGCATGCCCGGCATGGACGGCATCGAGGCCACCCGCCGCATCGTCGCCTCGGGCGAGCGTTCGCGTGTCCTCGTGCTCACCACCTTCGACCTCGACGAGTACGTCCACGCCGCTCTGCGCGCCGGCGCCAGCGGCTTCCTCCTCAAGGACGTACGTGCCGAGGAACTCCTCGCGGGCATCCGGGCCGTCGCCGCCGGGGACGCCGTCATCGCTCCGGCTCCCACCCGCCGCATCCTGGAAGAGTTCACCCGCTACGTCCCCGCCCACCGCTCGGACCGTGCCGAGGACCCGAGACTCGGCTCCCTCACCGACCGCGAGCGCGAGATCCTCGTCGCCATCGGAAAGGGCTGGAGCAACGGTGAGATCGCCGCCCGATTCGTCGTGTCCGAGTCCACCGTCAAGACCCACGTCGGCCGCGTCCTGGCCAAGATCGGCGCCCGTGACCGCGTCCAGGCCGTGATCTTCGCCTACGACCACGGTCTCGCCCGCCCCAACGCGGACTGAGCCGGCGCGCGGCCGCCGCGGCGTGATCCGGCTGCCCGACGACCGCGGTCCGTGGCCTACTCCGCCACCGGCCCGGACCAGAACCCGGGTTCCTGGTCCGGGATGCGGCGGGCGAGTTCGATGCGGGAGCGGATGCCGAGCTTTCGGTAGATGCGCCGGAGGTAGTAGTTCACGGTGTGCGGGGACAGGTGGACGCGCTGGGCGACCTGACGGTTGGTCAGACCCGCTGCGACGAGGGCGGCGATGGTGCGTTCGATGTCCCTGAGCGGGTCCGTGGCCGGCTCGGGGGTGGGCTGCCCGTGCTGGGGTACGGCGTCGACGAGAGCCATCCAGCCCACGTGGTCCCGGGTCGGCCAGGTGCGGTGCCGGGATGCGGGTGTCCTGGGTGCGGGTGTCCTGGGTGCGGTCTGCGAGGTCACCTGCCGCTGGTCCAGCAGTGACCTCAGGTCCTCGGCCGCGCAGGCCCGCGCCCATGCGTCCTGGTGTTCCGTCGCGGCCCGTGCGATTCCGTCCGGGTCGCATTCGTAGAGGCTGCGGGCGTGCTGGGCGGCCAGTCGGACAGCGGGGACGTCCGGGTTGTCGGCGGCCAGTCGCTCCACGGTCCTGAGGGCCGTGTCGGCGAGCGTGGTGTCGGTGATACGGCGGGAGAGGCGTACGAACCAGGCCGCCGCGCCCGGCTCGGCCAGCAGCAGCGGTGGCAGCGACGGCAGCGGAACGGGAGAGGAGGCGAGCAGGGCGGCGGCCTCGGGGATGTCGTTCCGGGCGACGTGCAGCACCAGGTCGAGCCAGTGGTGGCAGGGGGCCGGATACGGAACCGTCCGAAGCGTGCCCGCGTGTTCCCGGCAGCGGGCCAGGTGCCCGGCCGCCGCGTCGAGGTCGCCCGCGAGTATGTCCGTACGGCACAGGATGGCGGCTGCCCAGGCCGCGAGGACGGGCAGTGCGGCGCCCGTCGCGGCCGAGAGCACGCTCCGCGCCCGCTGCCGGGCGGCGTCGGTGTCTCCCGCCCGCAGGTGTGCCGTGGCGTGGACGAGGGCCACGGCGGACCGCAGGACGGCGTCGTCCTCGGTCGGCTGGTCCGGCAGGGCCTGCCGGAGGAGGTCTATCGCCTCCTGGAGGTCGCCCAGCGCGACGAGTTTGGCCGCCAGGGCCAGCCGCGGGTGTGCGCGGTCGGCCGGCGCGTCGGGGGTCTCGGGGTGGTCGACGGCCCTGCGGCCCCAGTGGATGGCCTGTGCCGGCCGGCCTTCGGCCCATTCCAGGCCGGACAGGGCCACCGCGGCTGTCCGCGCGGACTCGGGGCCGGTCCGCGCCAACTGGTCGATCACGGTGTCGGCCCAGGCGTCCGTGAGCGGGACCGAGTCGGCCGGCAGGAGGGGCTCGGTCTTCCCGCCGGCCGCGAACACGGAACCCGAGAACACGGCGTCCGCGTGTCCGCCGGCCAGGAGGATGTCGGTCAGCAGGCGCCGGAGCATCAGTTCCTCGCGGGCCGGGCGCGGCCGGTCGAGGGCGCCGCGGATGAGGAGGACGGCCGACTCGACATGGCCGGTGCGCAGCAGCGTGCGGAGCGCTCCGGTCGTGCTCGCTCCACGCGGCGTCCCGGGGTACGGCTCTTGCGTCCTCGTCGGGCGTCCCGGTGCGACAGGATCATGGGCGGGAGTCGCGGCCCGGCGCGCGTGCTGCCGCGCCTCGTGGTGCAGGGCGGCGCGTACACCCTGGGGAATCGACTCGTACACGGCGCGCCAGATCAGCGGATGCTGAAAGCTCACCTCGTCGTCGGCGAGGGTCAGCAGCCCGGTCGCCATGGTTTCGTCGAGGGCTGTCAACAGCACGGCGGTGCTGGTGCTCAGCATGGCCGCGGCCTGTGACAGCGGGAAGGTGCGGCCCAGGATCGTGCCCACACGCAGCAACTGGACCGACTCCTTGGACAGCTGCCGCAGATGGTCGTCGATCAAACGCCTTACGCGCAACGGGAGTTGTCGTGGCGTGAGACGGATCAGATCTCCGGCGGGCCCGATGCGTCCCTCCTCGGCCAGGCCCTCGACCAGCTCCACGATCAGCCGGGGGTTGCCGTTGGCGCAGTGCACCACGTCCAGCAGCCCGGCCTTCGGCGGTGCGCCGATCAGATCACGGACGAGGTCGCGCACCGCCGCGCTCGTCAGCGGCGCCAGCTCCAGCCGGTCCACCGGAGTGCCGGGGGCCGCCCTGACCGGCTGTTCGAACGGTGTGCCCGGGACCTTGGCAGCGCGGGCGAGCAGCAGTGCCGATGCCGGGGCGGAGACCTGCCGGGCCGTGTGGACGAGGTGGTGGATCTCCGCGGCGGTCACCGCCTCCACATCGTCCAGGACCAGCAGCGAGCGGTCGTCGGGTGTACGCGACCCCCGCGCCGGGCCCGCCGATACCAGGGCTCTGAGATTCGCCGCGGAGTGGTGATGGACCGTCAGGCCGCGCTGCCGGGCGTGCTGTGCCGCTTCGCGCAACAGCCTGGTCTTGCCGATGCCGGTCTGGCCACTGACGATCAGGGTGCCGGGCGTGCCGTGCCCGGCCCGGCCGAGGAAGCCCGCGAGGTGCCGTTGTTCGTCCTCGCGTCCGTGCAGTCTGACCTCGGGCATGTTTCCCCCGTTGTGACGTCCATGACCCATGAGCCGTCGGCCCCGGGTTCGGCCAGGCCGTTGAACCAGGAATCAACATTCCTCATACGGCGGCTCGGCACGGTGATGCCCGTCACATCCCTGACAGATTGTCTTGAAGCGCTACGGTGGTCGGCCCTGGGGGCACTGCCTCGCCGTCAGCTCACACATGTGGCCGGCACCTCCGTCAGGAGTCCGCCGGCATGGCTCAGGCCGTCCTCCGGGGGCCGACGTCCCCGAGTGCCGCTCGGGCCACGGCGGCGGCGACCGCGGGCATCACCCTCGGATCCAGCGAGTGCGGCACGACCCGGTCCGGGGCCAGGTCGGCGGCGGCCACCTCGGCGATCGCCTCGGCGGCGGCGAGCTTCATCCCCTCGGTGATCCGCGTGGCGCCCGCGTCGAGTGCGCCACGGTAGATACCCGGCGAGGCCAGGGTGTTGATGACCTGGTTGGGGAAGTCGCTGCCTCCGGTGCCCACCACCGCGGCGTACCGTGCGGCGGTCTCCGGATGGATCTCCGGTACCGGATTGGAGAGCGCGAAGACGATCGCTTCGGGCGCCATGGAGGCGATCAGTTCCTCCGGCACCGTAGCGCTGGACACCCCGACGAAGACGTCGGCGCCCGGCAGCGCCTGGGCGAGTCCGCCGTGCAGCCCGCGCGGATTGGTGATCGCGGCCAGTGCGGCCTTCGCCGGGTTCATTCCGGCGCGGCCCGGGACGAGAATGCCACGTGAGTCGAGCACGATGACGTCGGTGAGGCCCGCCGCGAGCAGAATGCGGGCGCAGGCGACACCGGCCGCTCCGGCGCCGTGGACGACGGCACGCTGCCGTGTCATGGGACGGCCGACCACCGCGCACGCGCCGCGCAGCGCCGCCAGCACCGCGATGGCTGTGCCGTGCTGGTCGTCGTGCATGACCGGACAGTCCAGCGCCCGAACCAGCCGGTCCTCCAGCTCGAAGCACCGTGGCGCGGCGACATCCTCCAGACTCACCGCGCCGAACGACGGCCTCAACCGCACCAGGGTCTCGACGATCTCGTCCACGTCCGTGGTGTCCAGTGCCAGCGGTATCGCGTCCAGTCCGCCGAACTGCTTGAGCAGCGCGGCCTTGCCCTCCATGACGGGCAGGGACGCGGTCGGCCCCACGTCCCCGAGGCCGAGCACCGCGGTGCCGTCGGTGACGACGACGACCAGCCGACCGGCCCAGGTGTAGCGCTGGGCCAGGGCCGGCTCCTTCGCTATGGCCTTGCTGACCACGGCCACGCCCGGGGTATAGGCGATGGACAGTGCTCGGGAATCATGGAATGCGGTGGTGACCCCGACGCTCAGTTTTCCGCCTTCATGAGCGGCGAACACCTCGGCTTCCGTCGCAGGGCTGTTGACCCCGACAGCTGTCATGGCCGAATCCCTTTCCTAGGCAGTCGGCACGACGCTATCCGAACCCGCGGACCGGCCGCACCACTCGACCGAGTAGTCCCCCGTGCCTCCGTTTCTACTCGGACAGGCAGTGGCCTTTCCGTAGGAACGGAAACACAATTGCCAACTGCCGCGCCAAGAAGGACGGTCCAGGTTCGGTCGTCCGTGCGGTGCGGTTGGCAAGTCTGCGGGCCGGGGTCACACCATGCGGAAAGCGAGCGTCGGAATGGCAACACTGATCATCAGTAATCAGCGGACCGAGGAAATGGTGGGTGACCTCGAACTACTGGACCCGGAATACCGGCTTTATGTGGGAAATCAGGCGCGGCGAATGGCCTGGTGCCTACGGGAAGGCGATGTACTCGTCCTTCCCGTGCCCGTGCACGAGGAATACCTGCGTTATGTCACCGCCGTTCTGGGAATTCCCCGTGACTCGGTTCGGGTACTGGTACCGCCGACCGGCCGCCTGGGGGAAGGCGTGCTGTCCCAGGACCGGCTCACCGACGAGGGATTCATCGAGTCCCTGCGGGCGGCCGTACAGGCGCATGGCGTCGACGACGTCCTGCCCTTCCACTTCGACAGCTCACTGGCCGAACTCACCCGCACACTCGGCCTGGACAAGGTGACCCCCGGCTTCGGCTTCCTCGACCAGGGCGGCGGCCGGCTGCTGAACAGCAAGAGCACCTTCCGCGCCCTGGCCGGCGGGACCGGCGCACCCGTCCCGCCCGGCGGAGTGTTCTCCGCCCAGCAGGAGGCGGAGGCGTTCCTCTGGGAGCGGCTGCTGTCCCAGGGCCAACCCGCCATCCTCAAGCAGGACTTCCACGTCGCGGGGTTCGGCAACGAGATCGTCAGCCCGTACGCCGGCATCGATCCGCTGGGAGCCCAGCGCGCCGTGGTCGCCGGAAGCCGCGCCGACCTCGGCAGCTATCTGACGGAGCGCTGGTCCTGGCTCACCGACGGCGGGCGCAACCAGGTGGTGATCGAGCAGTACGTACCGGAATCCGCGCCGATCTACGCAGAGGTGCGGATCGAGGAACACGGCGTGGAGTTCACCGGTCACGGGGAAATGCGGATGAAGCCCGTGCTCAACGGACTCATCGTGCCCGCACCGTCGGCGGAACTGCCCGCCTTCCCCGGCTTCCTGGAGGCGGTGCGGCGACTGTGCGGACCGATCCACGCGATGGGCTACCGCGGCATCGTCAGCATCGACGCGATCGTCACCCCCGACCGGAACATCCTCATCAACGAGTTCAACTGCCGCACCGGCGGCTCCACCCACATCCACCGGATCGGTGAACGCGTCGTCGGCGACGACTACTTCGAACAGCGGGTCCTGGTCGAGCTGCGCCGCTGCACCTTCCCGCCATTCGCCGCCACCGTCCAGGCCCTCGCCGGCCACGGCCTGGCCTACGACCCCGAATCCCGCACCGGCGTACTGATCACCGTGGACGACAACAGCGCCGCGGGCGGCTTCGGCGAGTACTGCGTGGTGGCACGCGACGCCGCGCACGCCCGGGAACTGGAGCGGGCCGTCGCGGAACTGCTCGCGCCCCTGAGCACGGAGAGCTGATGGTGTCGTCCACCAAGAGTGGTTACCGGGGGCTGCTGACCCGTGAATTCCTGGTGTGGGCCGTGGTCTCGCCGGCCAGCAAGGCCCCGGTCGCCATGACACCGCTCGCCCTGGTGTTCCTCAGCCGGGAGAGTCCGGGAGGCTACACGCTGGGCGCGACCCTGGCCTCCGTGTACGTCCTGGGGGAGGTGGTGGGTGCCCCCCTCCTCGGCACCCGTCTGAGCCGCGGTCGGCTGCGGGGCCAACTGTCCGCCGGGCTACTGGTGGGTGCGCTCGCCTTCGGCGCCCTGCCCGTCGCCCACTCGGCCCCGGCGCCCGTACTGATCGTCCTCGCCTTCGTGGCGGGCGCCGCCCCGGCCGCCTGCCCCGGCGGCATCCGCTCCGTCCTGACCCGCATGGTGGCCGACGACATGGTGCCCCGCGCGCTGAGCGCCGAGGCCACCCTCACCCAGATCGTCTGGGCCGCGGCACCCGGCCTGGTGGTCCTCCTGGCCCTCCAGGTCCACCCCGGAGCCCCGTTGGTGCTGGGCGCGTTGCTCGCCGCCACCGCCTCGATCCTGGTGCTCAGGCTCCCGGAACCACAGCCCCGCGAACCCGCCGAGCGTACGGCGGCGCCCACGACACGCACCCTGCTGTCGGGCTGGCCCGTCTATCTCACCAGCGCGGCCGCCATGGCGATGCTGGCCACCGCGGAACTCGTGCTCCCGGCGGTCCTGGAGGACCAGCAGCTCTCCGTCAGCTGGTCGGGGCCGCTGCTCGCCGGCTTCGCACTGACCAGCGCGGTCGGCGCGTTCTGCTACGGCCTGCGGACCTGGCCCGGCTCGGTACGGACCCAGAGCCTGGTGTTCCTCGCCGTGACCGCCGCATGCGTCAGCCTGATCACGCTCCTGCCGGGTCTGCCGGGCATCGCCGTCGCCCTGCTCCTCGCGGGTGTCTTCCAGTCCGGCGTCATGGTCACCCGCAACCTCAGCCTCCGGGAACGCCTCCCCGAGCCCGCCCACGCCGCCGCGTACTCCGTCATGTACGCCGTCCAGGGTCTGGGCTACAGCCTGACCGCGTCCCTGACCGCGGTGGCCCTGGACCTGGCCAGCCCGTCGGCGGCGATCCTCGGTGGTGTCACCATCACCCTCCTCATCACCGTCGTCAGCGCCATCGCCGAACGCGGCTCCGTGCCCCCGCCCACCACCGCCGAGCCCCTCACTCTCGCGGACGCGGACGACGGGCCCTGACACCGGTGGCCCCGCGCACGGTCACAGCGCCTTCGCGAAGCGAAGCACCGGCCGTCGTCGTGGAGGCGGTGGTGGCCATCCACACCTCATCCTCGACGGACACCCGGTAGTACGCCCTGCTTCGGTGCCTGGAAGCCGCCGATCCGCTGTTCGAGCAGTTCGGCCAGCCGCAGCGGAGTGCGGTCCTCGAACATCGGGCCGATGAGTTGCACTCCCACCGGCAGGCCGTCGGGGGACTGGCCCGCTGGCACGGCGGTGGCGGGCAGGCCGGGCATGGTGGCCAGACCGGCCCAGACGAGCTGGTCGAAGTACGGGCACTCGACGCCGTCGATGTCGATCCGGCGTTCCAACAGATCGGGGTCGTGGTCGTGCGGGAATGCGGGAGTGGGTGTGATCGGGCACACCACGGCGTCGAACTCGGCGAACAGCTGCCGCCAGCCGTGACGGTGAAGCTCGCGATGGTTGTTCGCCTCGATCCAGTCGCGGTGGCTGAACACCATCCCGCGCAGCCGCGCCGCGTCGAGGCTCCGGTCGTCCGCGCTCAGTCCGGCGGCGCGGGTCCGAAGCTGCTCGTACGCATCGACGGGAAAACGCGCAACGGAGCCCGAGAACAGCAACTGCGTGTAGAGCGTGGCGGCTTCGGCCAGGTCGGGCAGCAGCGGGGTGTGCCGTTCGACGTGGGCGCCGCCGTCGACAAGTGCGTCGGCCACCCGGTTCACGCCGGCCCGCACAGCAGACCCGGTCGGAATGCACGGATGCTCGTCGAGGACCAGGACCCGGAAGTCGCCGAGCCGCTGGTGGCGTGCGAGCGGCAGCGTCAGGTCGTGCGCCACGCCGAGCGTCAGCGGGTCCGGCCCGGCCATGACGTCGAGCAGGAGCGTGAGGTCGCGGGCGGTGCGCGCCATCGGGCCGACGACGGCGAGGTCGAGGTCGACCGGCAACGCCGGCGTGGTTGGCGGGACCATACCGCGGTTCGCCACCAGCCCGAGCGTCGGCTTGTGCGCGTAGACACCGCAGAAATGCGCGGGGGTGCGCAACGAACCGCCGATGTCGGAGCCGATGGACAACGCGCCGAATCCAGCCGCGAGGGCCGCCGCCGATCCACCGGACGATCCGCCCGACGTGCGAGCGAGATCCCACGGGTTGTTGGTGGTGCCATAGATCTCGTTGAAGCTCTGTAGATCCTGCAGCCCCAAGGGCACATTGGTCTTACCGAGCACCACCGCGCCGGCGGCCCGGAGCCGCGACACCTGTACCGCGTCCTCGGCCGGCACAAAGTCCCGGTACATCGGCATGCCCCAGGTCGTGGGCAGCCCGGCGATGTTGTAGGACTCCTTGACCGTCACCGGAACACCGAGCAGTGGCCGGTCCTCGCCGCGGGCGCGCGCCTGGTCGGCACCGCACGCGGCGGTCCGCGCACGGTCGAAGTCCCGCACGCAGATCGCGTTGATCACCTTGTCGTCCCGCTCGATTCGAGCGATTGCCTCGTCGGTCAGTTCCACCGAGGTCACTTCACCGGCACGCATGGCGGCCGCGAGTTCTTCCGCGGTCTGAAGGTTCCACTCCATGAATCCGACCGTACTGACCTCTGGCAGAGGTCATAAAATGCCGGTTCGCACAACGGGATAGGTGACTGAATCCCGGCAGGGGGACTCTGCGAGGAGGCGTCGTCGCCTTCGGGGGACGGACATGAACCTCCCTTCCGCCCGGAACTCGTTGAAGCTGCTGCTCCGCCTTGACGGTGCGGCGGTCGACGCTCTGCGACGGCAACTTGAGGGAGAATTTCGCACTGACCTGGTCGGTCCCCGATCTGGAGGGCATCCAGCAGCTCCGCCTCGTCATCGAGGAACTGCGCGCCCGCGCCACGGACGTGCTGCGCCCCGGCGTGACCACCGACGACCTTCTGCTCCTGCTGGTCTCCCTGGGACACGCCGTGCAGGTCACCGACGAGTGCCGCCCGCACCCGGTGGAACCGGCTGCTGCACATCTCTCTTGCCGGGCTGCGTGCCGACCACCGTGAGCCACTGCCCGCCGAGACGGAGCCGGACACCCGCCAACGCCGGCCTGCTCGATGAGTTGCGCCGAGCTGGCCTGCTGGACCTCGACGACGGCGCCGTGGACGGCTCACACGTTCCGGCGCTCAAGGGGGGCCACGTGGGGACGTCAGCTCACGCGTTGTTCGGCCAGGTCCAGCCAGTGCTCCACATCGGCCGGGGTGAAGTGCCTGATGGCCCAGTCGACCATGCGGAGGCTCATGTGAGCCCATACCGGCCGAAGGACGTCTACGGGAAGAGAGTCGAGGACAGCGTCGAGACGTTGCGTCACGCCTGGGTCGGTTCCCTTCGCATGGATGCCGAAGCGCAGGGTCACGAGGTCGAATCGGCGATCGCCGCGGGCAGCGCCGTCCCAGTCGACGACGCCGGTGATCGAGCCGTCGGTGGTCAGCATGTTGCCGGGCTGGAAGTCCACATGCACGGCGTCCTGTCCGGCCAACTCGGGAGGGTGGTCGCTGCCGACAGCAGCGACCCGGCGTTCGAGTGCGGCACTGCGGCGGTTGTGTCGGCGCAAGGGCCCGTGCAGGCAGTAGCCGGACCCGTCTTGCCGCAGGTGAAGTGCCACCGTCGGAATGTCGGGGCGGTCGGCAAGCCGATCGGCCTGCATCCGGTTGAGTTCGAGCGCTTGGTCCAGGCCGCGGTGGTCGAGGTGGTCGGCCTTCGTGCCCGGCAGGAGTTCCTGCACCATGACTACCGCGTGGCCGATTTGGGCGACCAGCTCGGTAGCCGGGGCCGGATAACCTGCCAGCCGAAGCACCTCCGCGACAGCGAGTGGTCCCGCTTGCATGCCTTCAGCCTGGCTGTGCGGCCGCCATTTCAGGACGGATCGGTGATCGTCGGGCCAGCGCACATAGGCTGCGCCGACCTGCCCGCCTGGACAGGGGCCGTCGAGAGTCAGACGGACACCGGTCTGCAGGTGAAGGGCGTCGATCAGCCGGGCGGCGTCGAGCCGCTCAGCACGCGCCCAGCTCTGCCGTGGAGAGGTCACTTGAGCGATTATCGCTGCCGGCCTCGTGGCTTCTACCCGTGGGCGGGGTCTGTTCGGCGGGCTGGTCCAGTTGCTGCTGTCGGCGGCGGTGCTCGTTGCGGCAGGCATCGACGCGGGGCGGTCGACCCGGTACGCCATCATCCGCGTTTTTCCGGGTGTTGGGGTACCGGCGTACACGAAAACTGGGAGGCGCCGAGCGGGCGCCTCCCAGCCGAAGTCGACGGCGAGGAAAGCGAAAGGACTCGTTTCAGGTGAGGAGTTGAGAAGGAAGCCCCTTCATGGCCTCGCCGTGGGCAACGCTAGCACTCAGCCCGGGATCAAGTCGCGCAGATTTTCGAGGGTGATGATCCGTGAGCCCGGGTGCAGCCCCTCGGGACGTTCGAGGCCGATGTACATCACGGGCTCGTCCGGGACCGGCTCGCCGTCCCACAGGTCCACGGTCGTGGTGCCACCGGACATCAGGTCGATCAGATACCCCACCGTCAACTGCTCGCGCTCCACGACGGCACGCACCAGCTTCGACACGGATACCTGGTTCTCCTCGACCCGGTTGGCCGACGCGATGCCCCTCAGATACAGGTGCAGCCACTTCGCGCGCCACCGGCCGTCGTCCCCGCGCCGGAACACCAGCGGCAGCGCCACCCGGCCCACCCCACGCAGCTCCGACTTCATCCGCACCGTGCGCGGCTCGAACGGCCGGCCTTTCCGCTCGCCGTCGCGCAGCATGAAGCCGAAGAACGACTCCTCGACCTCCTCGAAGCTTTCGCCGGCGTAGATGTTGACCTGTGGAACGATGAACGTGCTGCGCACTCGGTCCAGGGACAGGCTGATGAACTCCGAGGCCCCGTCGGGCGCCTCGGTGATGTCGCCCGAATGCCTGCCCCCTACGGCCTTGAGGGACGTGTAGGAGAGCCAGGAATCGGTGCTGTAGTCGGCGTGGAGAAGCAGCGCCGACAGGTCGTAGTCGGTCCGGTCCTTGGTCTCCTTCCAGTACACGAAGAAGCGCAGTTGTTCGCCGTCGACCGTGGAGACCGATCCTCGTGGCAGTACGCCGAGCCCGGCCGCGGTGGCCCGGCCGCTGAGCGGAAGCGCCACGTCGAGGACATCGGGATCGAGCAGCAGCCGGCCCGGCGCCGGGAGCCGACGACGCATCTCGTCGTCGAGGGCGGCGATCAGACGATCGCGGTCGGCGGCCGGAAGCGGCGGTCGGAGGTCGGGAGTCACCCAGGCACGGCCCCGGCGGTTGACGAAGACCCGGGGTTCGCCGCTCTCACGTGCCCGGTTGTGGAGATGCTCGCGCACCGAGAGCACGACCCGGCCGGACACGTCGGGAGCGACCTGTACCGCGGCGGCCACCACCGCGTCCCGTTCTTCCTGGTCGGCGGCGATGCGCAGCAGGAGGTCCAGGGCGCGGAACAGTTTGCCGGGGGCGGACTTCAGCAACTGCACCGCACCGAGGACGTCAAGCGCGTCGAGCAGCTCCTCGATCCGGCTGTCGAAGGACCGTGCCTCCATCTCGCCGCGCGCGACCGCGAACACATCGGCGGCGTGCGGCCAGCGCGGGTATTCGTGCGGGTGGAGGCGCTCACCGAGCCGCTTGAAGGGCTCCCGGTGCGCGTGCACATCGGCGAGCTTCGCGGGGTTCGCCGCGACCACGGCGTCGAGACCCGCGAGCAGTCCCCGGCGCAGTGGCCGCGGCAGCGCCCGAAACCGGGTCGGCTCCCGCAGCGTCACGTCGCCGCCCGACAGCGCGCAGGCCAGCCGCAGCACATCGGTGACGGTGTCGAGGTGGAGGTCCGCCCCGACGCCGAGCCGGGCCTCGTTGATGACCGCCCGGTTCTCCCGGACCGGGATCGCCTCCGGCTGGGGGCCGAGCGCACACCGCTCGGCGAGGGCCTTGAGGTCGCGCAGGTCGTCCTCGCCCAGCGGGGTCGTGCTGCCGGCCAGGGCCAGGTACAGGTCGGTGAGTTCGTCGTCCAGGTCCCGGCCGAGATGCAGGACGGTGACCCGGTCGCCCGCGGAGGCGATCAGTTCGTCCTGCGCCGCGCGCATCTCCTCGTAGGTGTGCTGGTACCGGCCGTACGTGGGGAGGCTGAGCAGGTCCAACGCCCCGTGCCCCAACTGCGTCAGCACGTGCTCGCGCGACTTCTCGTCGCCGAGCGCTTTCGCCACGCACTGCATCCAGAACTCTTCGGTGTCCGGCACGTTCGCCGGGAAGTCGATGAAGTACGAATTGTGCCGGACGTGGTCACCCACCATCTCAGCTACGGTGCGCAGCGTCCGCTGGGCGGTGTGCACGACCGCGGCCCCGGACAGCCCCGACAGCCGCTCCAGCAGCTCCGCCGAGAGCTTGAAGCCCACGGATGTCAGCGCCGCGTCGAACTGCCGTGCGGCGACAGCTCCTTCCCCGGCGGAACCCTTGGGGGAGGAAAGGCGGTGGGTGTGCCGGATGACCAGCGATTCGAGACTGTGCGCCATTCGGGGATGATCGCAGAGGTGGGCGCGCCGGTGCACAGGGGTTTTTGCACGGGCTCCGACGCTGTGATCACACCCGCCACAGCAGGAGCATCCCAGCGTGTCCGCCTGTCGACTGCGAACCTGCGTCATTCAGTCCGCGCGATCATCCTCGACGGACTGAGGTTGTACTCGTGCTGTCGTGACGCGCCTGATGGTCAGGCCGGTCTGAGCACAACACGACAACACGAGCAGCCGCCGACCGGGCCTGCGGGGCCGATGCCGCCCGGCGTGGCAGTCAAGGTCTCGTTGTCACTCGGTGAGGACGAGACTGACGTTGTGTCCGCCGAAACCGAACCTGCGACGACCGCGTCAGCCCGCCCGGTGCGGATCAGATCCTGCCCCAGGGCGAGGACCTCTTGCCGGGTGGCGGCGGGCGTGGAACGAGGGCGGTTCGCGGGCTCTGCCGCCGCGGGGGCCGGTGAAGCTGCCTGGACTGAGCGAGGCACAGTTCGCGCAGCTGGAGATGGGGCAGGCGAAGGGACCTGCTCCCAGAACCCCAGAAATTCAAACGCTTGTACTATTTCTGGCGACGGCACCGCGAGACGGGATCCACCACGGCGTTCACCGACGGAAGTGGAGACTCACCCGCAACTTACAGGCGAGCTGAAACTGTCGTGGCCGAGTAAGGTCCCGTGACCGTCCCTCCCCAGCCCACCAGTACCGCCTTCCTGCTCGCAGCCCTCGGCAGACGCGTGCGCGACGACGTCGAGCAGACGCTGAAACCGATCGGCCACACCCGGCACCACCTCGCCGCTCTCGGACATCTGTGCCGCGAACCCAGGCTGTCCGGCGGCGAGTTGGGGCGTCGGACGGTGATCGCCGCGCAGGGCACCCAGGCCACCGCCCGCCAGCTTGAGGAACGGGGAGCCGTCGAGCGGCGCACCGAAGCAGGCCGCGGCCGTACCGTCGAGCTCCACATCACCGAAGGCGGCCTGCGACTGCCGGCCGCCGACCAGGACGCGTACGCCGCGGCCGCCGCGAGCCCGCACAGCACACTCGGCCCCGACGCCTGCGGCCACCTCACCGACTCGCCGCTCCCGGCGCTCTCCGCTCGCGCCGACCGACCCCCGCGCACAGCCCGGCGGCGAGCAATACCGATGCGTGCCCGCCCGCCTTGGGTGGGGTGTGGCGCATCGCAGGCCGACCCGAAACATGCAGACCTGCATCCGCCGTCGGACAATGGCGTGAGGTACAGGAAGATGACCTCCATACGCAGGGTGGCGTTTTCGCTGCGCGGAGCCACATCCCCTGTTGCGTGGTGCGGGCGGCACCGGCAGCGGGCCCATCACGCACATGTGGAGGTGCCGAGGTGGCCGAGGGCAATTCGTTCAGGATCGACCGGCGCGGAGAGGTTACGGCCGTCCGGGGCGCCGCGGGAAACCTCGTCGACGCTGTCGGGCGACCGGCCGCCGACGCGATCAGGCTGCTGCTGGAGGCAAGCGAGGCCGCCGGCTGGCCGGTCATCCAGTTCGACGCCTGGCGTAACGACGACGGGACCGAGGTCTCGGTGATCGGCACGGCGACCAGTCCTGGCGCCGCCCGAGCACAGAGTGCCTTCGTCCCCTCGACGTTCGACAAGGCCGCTGCGGGACTTGAGTTGTACGACAGCGAGTTGAGGATTCTGCGCAGCAACCCCGCCGCACTCGCCATCCGTGACGCCGAACCTGGTGACGTTCTCGATCGCGGCGCGGACGAACTCGATTCGACGCTTCCGCTGAGCGCCCTGCTCGTCGAGGTGATGGATCCCGATCGGGCCGCCGGCGCGCACCCGGTCATCAAGCGCAATGTCCAGAAAGGATCGCACGTCTACTCCGTACTGGCGCTACCGCTGTTGGACGGCACCACGGTGATCGGCGCGGCAACCATCATTCACAATGTCACCGAGAGCGAACGTTCCCGCAAGGCCCAGAAGTTGCTCGCCGCAACCCACGAGAGGGTGGGAACGACGCTCGGGGTCATGCGAACAGCCCAGGAGCTGGCCTCGGTTGTCGTGGCGGACTTCGCTGACGTCGCCATCGTGGATCTGGTGGAGGCGGTCTTCCACGGTGACGATGCGCCGTTCCCACCGTTGCGGAGCTCAATCCCCCTGCGCAGAGCGGCGTTCGAAACAGCAACGGAGTTCACCGGCCTGTATGAGGTGGGCGAGGCGAGCCGCTTCGTCTTCCCCACGCCCTACACCCAGGTCCTCACCGACCTGAAACCACGCCTGGTCGACCCCCATGGCAGTCCGTCGGACTGGCACATGCATGACTCCGCCCGTGCGGAGATCCTGCGCCAGTCCGGCGTGCACTCCATGATCCTGACTCCCATCGTGCAGCACGGCCACGTCCTTGGGTTGCTCAGCCTCTACCGAAACCGGCGGAACACCACACGGTTCGACCAACGCGACCTGACCCTTGCCGAGCAGGTCGCCGCCCGGGGGGCCGTCAACATCGAGAACGCCCGCAGATACGTCCGCGAGCGCACGACGGCAACGACGCTCCAGCGGCAACTGCTGCCACACAACATCGCCCAGGTGCCTGCCATGAGCACGGCACATTTCTGGAAGCCCGGCGGCCAGAGGACGCACTGGTTCGACGTGATCGCCCTGTCCGGTGCCCGCGTAGGCCTGGCCATCGGGCAGATTCCGCAGCAGGGGCTGCGCGCGTCGGTGAACATGGGCCGCTTCCGGACAGCTTTCGCCACCCTGGCCAGGATGGACCTCGCACCGGACGAACTCCTGGTCCATCTGGACGACATCACCCACGAGATGCAGCAGGACGACCCGCAGGCCGACGAGACAGACCCTGAAGCGGACGGTGCCCGCTGCCTCTACGCCATCTACGACTCCATCACCGGACAGTGCGCAATCGCCTCCGCCCACTGGCCCGCGCCTTTGGTGACCACACCCGACGGCGCCACCCGCCCCCTGGACATGCCCGTCGGCCCCGCCCTCGGCCAACACTCCAGTTACGAAACCGTGCGCGCCACGCTGGCACCGCGGACACTCCTGACCTTCTACTCGGTCTCCATGCTTCATACGGCCCGCGGCGACGACCCCTTCGCCCAGCTACAACGCGCCGCCGGCCAGTCGGCGGGCGACGCCCAAGCAGCTTGCGACAACATCGTCTACGCCCTGATGGGCGACCCCTCCCGCCGCCGCAGGGGCGGCGCGGTCCTGACCGCCGTCGTCAACCGCCTCGCCGACAGCAACCACGTGTCCTGGACCGCCCCCCGGGACCACGCGGCAGTCGCGGACTGCCGGGCGCGGGCCCGCGCGCAGTTGGAAGCCTGGGACCTGGACGACCTGGTGTTCGCCACCGAGGTCGTCGTCAGCGAACTGGTGACGAACGTCCTCACCCACGCCAGGGGCAACCCACGGATCCGCATGATCCGGGACGACCGCCTGACCGTGGAGGTCTCCGACGACTCCAGCACCTCCCCGCACCTCCGGCACGCCCGTGCCCAGGACGAGAGCGGCAGGGGACTGCTCATCGCCGCAGCCCTGGCCCACCGGTGGGGCACCCGCCACAGCGAGGAGGGCAAGACCATCTGGACCGAGCAGGACCTCACTCCGTCAGAGAGCCTGTGATCTGCTGCGACACGGCAAAGAACTCGGATGGTGGTCTCCGGCCGCCGAGCAGCCGGTGAGCACGGGACGCTCGCCGCCGCAGTGAGCGCGGCGGCAGGGCGTACGCGCGAGACGGTGCTTCTCTCGGTTTCCCATGGGTTCCTTCCAGGGCGTCCACTCCCGTGCTGGACAGTCGACGTTGACACCTCAAGGCGCGGCCATACCTGCTGGTTGGAATTCGTACGTCCTCGGCGTTGGGTGGTGCGGACACGGGCGGCGCCGCACCTGACGCCGAGCACGGGGAGGGGCTGGGGGACCCCGTTCCGGGAGCGTTCACGGGAACGTTCACGGATGGCTCGTGAATTGCTCGGAAGTCTGGCTTCGCCCCAGATGAATGTCAAGACATACGAGTCGATCCAGCGTCCGACCGGTAACGCCGAACCAGTCGGCCGAAGTTCGGCGCGGGCCTCCAGGTCCTCCGGGGCAGTGGATCGGCGCCGGTCAGCAGCCGCCCGACCCGTTCCACGGCGCGTGAGCCGATGCGACGCGTGTCGAGCGCCACGTTCTTCAGCGACCGGCCACCGTCCGGCCTGCGGACGGAAGTTGCGGGCGCATCACCACGGCGAGGTGCCGCACCTCTTGACAGGCACACAGCACCTGGTGCTATCTGTTGCTCTGCGTTTGATCGCGTGCGCTTACACCCTCTCTCACGGTGGATGTTGAGTGCACTTGGTGCGGTCGGGCGCAACTGGACGACAGTGAGCCGGGCGGGCTCCGGGCCGTTCCGCAGACCCGTACGCCGCGTCCCCTCCGCCGGGACGGCGGGCGCGGGGAGCGTGGTGCGCCGAGCCGACGCCCCTTGCCTCTCCGCGCTCCGCACCCCTGGCGCCGCCACCCCACCCTCTCGACCCTCTCGCGCCGTCAGGGCGCTGCGATGAAGGACACCACCCATGAGGAAACCGATCCGGGGCGCGCTCGCCGCATTCACCGGAGCGCTACTGCTCGCCACCGGCCTCACCGTGGCCGACGGACCGGCCGCACAGGCCGAGAGCAGCACCCCGTCCGCCAAACCCCTGCTGGGCTGGAGCAGTTGGAGCTTCATCCGGCGTACCCCGACGGCGCAGAACATCGAGGCACAGGCGAAGGCCCTGAAAGACAGCGGCCTGGCGAAGGAGGGCTTCGTCTACGCCAACGTCGATGACTTCTGGTACCACTGCCCTGGCTCCCAGGGCCCGGATGTCGACGAGTACGGCCGCTGGGTCACCGACGAGACCGCCTTCCCGCCGCACGGCAGCGAGAACGGCATCCAGGCCGTCGCGGATTACGTGCACTCCCTCGGCCTGAAGTTCGGCCTGTACGTCACGCCCGGCATCTCCAAGCAGGCCGTCGCCCAGAACACCGCGATCAAGGGCACTCCGTACCACGCCGACGACATCGCCACGACCACCGACGAGGCGAACTACAACTGCGGTGGCATGGTCGGCATCGACTACGGCAAGCCCGGCGCGCAGGACTTCGTCAACTCCTGGGCGGACCAGTTCGCCGGCTGGGGCATCGACTACCTGAAGATCGACGGTGTCGGCACCCCCGACATCGGCGACGTCCGCGCCTGGTCGCAGGCGCTGAAGCAGACCGGGCGCCCGATCCACTTCCAGCTGTCCAACAACCTGGACATCAAGAACGCGGCTGCCTGGCAGCAGCTCTCCGACGGCTGGCGGACCGGCGGCGACATCGAGTGCTACTGCGGCCCCAACGGCAGCAGCTACCCACTGACCACCTGGTCCTCCATCACCTCCCGCTTCGACCAGGTCGCGGCCTGGGCCCCGTACGGCGGGCCCGCCGGCTACAACGACTACGACTCGCTGGAGATCGGCAACGGCACCGACAACGGGCTCACCCTCGACGAGCGCAAGACCCAGATGAGCCTCTGGTCGCTCGCCGCCTCCCCGCTGATGCTCGGAACCGACCTGACCCACCTGGACCCGACCGACCTTGCCCTGCTGAAGAACACCGACGTCCTCGGCGTCGACCAGGACGGCATCGACGCGCGGCGGATCGCGGACGACGCCAACAGCCAGGTGTTCGCCAAGACCGAGAAGAACGGCGACGCGATCGTCGGCCTGTTCAACACCGGCTCGGCGGCGCGTGAGGTCGCGACCACCGCGAAAGCGCTGGGTCTGCCCGACTCTCGCGACTACGCGCTGACCGACCTGTGGACCCACGGCACCACCGAGTCGAGCGGCCGGATCGCGGCCGACGTCCCGGCGCACGGCGTGGCGCTCCTCCGCGTCCACCCGACCCACCAGGTCGTCCGCGACGCCGCCCCGTCTGTGACGCTGGCCCTGAACTGGGCGCCCGCCGAGAGCGACAGCACGACCCGTACGGTCACCGCGGTGCTCTCCGACAACGGCTCGCGTCCGGTCACGAACGCCACACTGGCCCTGACCGGCCCGGAAGGCGCGACCATCAGCACGAAGTCACCGACGAGTGCGCGCACCCTCAAGCCGGGCGGCACCCTGCGGGCCACGTACACCGTCGCCCTCGAACCGTCAGATGAGCTGTTCGCCACCAGTGACTTCCACGGGACCGGCTCGTACCGCTTCGGCCCGGCCAGGACGCCCCTGTCGGTCGGTGACACGATCACCGTCAACCACCAGGTCGGGGCGCCGTACAAGACGTTCGCCTCCACCACGGCGAGCTTCAGCCAGTCCGGCACGCGGCTCGGCATCCAGGCGCAGGGAGCCGACCTCTACACCCCCGTCGACGAATACGGCACGATCTACCTGCCGGGAGCCGAGCACGACGGCTCCACGACCACGGTGAAGATCGACTCCCAGGCGGACACGAACGTCTGGGCGAAGGCCGGGATCATGGTCCGCAACGACATCACCAAGGCCGGCGCCTCGCCGGGCTACGTGGCTCTGGTCGAAACCCCCGGCAACGGCTACCTCCTCGACTGGGACAGCAATGGTGACGGGCAGCTGGATTCGCAGGACTCCACCGGCACCGCGACCTACCCGTCGTGGTTGAAGCTGGTCCGCAAGGGCACCACGTACAGCGGCTACTACTCCACCGACAACTCCACCTGGAATCTCGTCGGCACCACCACCCTCCCCACCGCTGCCCCCACCCAGGACGTGGGCCTGACCGCGACGTCGCACGCTGCGGGCACGACGGGTGAAACGGACTTCGACTCTTTCACCACCAGCTGATCCTTGCTTCTCTCCCTCGGCGTCCGGCAGCCCGAAAGGTTGCCGGACGCCGGCCCGTCCGTCCTGCGGGCCGGGGCCCAACCTGCTGGTCGCCACCACAGAAGCGGGCTCAAGGTTCTGGGAGATCGACAGTGGACACGATCTCATGATCAGCAAGCCTGAGGCTGTCGCCGGCCTGCTGGTCGAGGAAGGAGCCCGAACGTGAACGCCCCGATGCTCACGGCCCTCGGTACTGGTGGGCCCGCGCATTCAGGTGTCACCAGTTCTGGCGCTCGGGAGACGGGGCAGTGACCGTGCACGTTCGCCGGGAGGCAGGGATTGCGTGCTGTCAGGGCCGCAGCAGCCTGACAGCAAGGAAACACGGAGCCTGGTGGAGCTTGGCGTAGGCCGTCTCGTCGAGTTCTCGCAGGCTGGGCGCCGGGCGCGGCTCGATGAGTCTTTCGAGCACGAATCCGGCGGCCAGCAGCTCGTTCAGGAACGTTTCCAACGGCATGCGCTGGTAGTGGACTGCCAACGGCCCCCCGGCGAGCGGGCGGTCGACCCAGTCCTCGGCGTAGTACGAACCACCGAATTTCCGCCAGTCAGCCGTCGGGTGGGTCGTCGAGACCAGCAGCCATCCTCCAGGACGCAGGACGCGTCGTAGCTCGCCGAGGAGACGTGGCCGGTCGGCGATGTGGTGGAGCACCAATGCGCACACGACCCCGTCGAACGACGCGTCGTCGACGAAGTCCAGCGGCTTCTCCGCGTCGTGCAACCGCAGTTCGGCCCGGTCACCCAATCGCTCCCGCGCATGACTCAGCAGAGTTGCGCTGCCGTCGATTCCGACTACCTCGGCACCACCCGCCAGGAGTTCGGCCGCGTAGTGCCCGGCCCCGCAGCCGACATCGAAGATCCTCAGCCCGGCGACATCCCCGGCCAGCGCGAGCATCGCCGGCCGGTCGGTGTGTGCGTTGTAGGGGCTGGTGTCGGCGTTCTTCGCGAAGTAGTCGCCGACTTCGTCGTGGTAAGCGGTCTTTGCAGGCATCGTGACAGCATCGCGCAGATGGCTGCCGACCACGACCGGTTTGTGCAACCGAGGAGGCGTCACCGTCAACGGGTGAGTCGACTTGGGGTCTTGTACTGGTGCTCGCGCCGGGGCCGGTGGCCCCGTTCCCGGCCGCGCGCTGCGGATCACCGCTCGGGGAACACCTGCCGCCGGTATCGATCCGCCGGACACGGCAGAAGGGCAGTCCAGGTGCCCGCTCGCACCGGGGACGGGCCCTTCTCCCGCGGCCAAGCCGGGGACGCGGCGGGTGCCGCGCTGGGTCGTTCGCGGGCCGCGGCCCGCCGTACGGCGACCGCCGGGACGGGCGGGGTGCGTCGAGGCTCATGGGCGTCCCTTCCACGGTCCCGGAACAGGACGTGACCCGGCCCGGCCACAGTTCCCGACCGGACGCCGCGCTCACCCCCGCCACGGCCCGAGCCCTCATGGCCTGATGCCGGTCGTGGCGTGACATGAACCGACCGGGCGGACCGCCCGTTGATGATCCGGGAGGGAGCGCCGGGCGACGGCGCGACAAGGAAGTACGGTACAAATAAAGCAATTCAGCGCAGAATAGACGCGTACTGGCAGCCCATGACCCGTGCCGAGTTCCAGGAGGAGCAGAACAACGCGGCGCGGGGGATCCGTCCCGATTCCGGTCAGGTGAGGCAGTCCGCGCGTGGCGACCGCTTGTCGCATCAGGTCGGCGAAGGCATCAGCCGCGCGATGACATGGCTGGCGGGCCGAGGCCGGGAGGTGGACGGGGAGAGGGTCCCGCTGCTCTCGGATCAGGTGGCGGAGCCCACAGGGCAGCCGTCGTCACCGACTCCTTCGGCCTCTTCCTTCCTTCCGGCGGGAACCGAAGGAAGGCGGTCCGGCCCCGTCCCGGGGGCTCGGCAGCCGGCTGTGACCACCGCGCACCAGAGTGCGCGCCGGCAAGACACACGAAGCAGCGGCATACGATCCAGACTGCGCTCACGCTAGGTCGGCACACTCCCTGGCCATGGGCCGGGAGCGGCCGAGCGGCCTGCTCAGCGCGCGGCCGTCGCGGGTCCGGACCCGAAGACACGGCTGCCCTGTCAGCGGGGCGTGGGTGCGGGTGCGAGGGTGAACGTCGGCACCAGGCTCGGGTCGTTGAACGCGGTGATGCGGGAGACATGGGCTCCGACGAGCGTCAGGACATGGACGCCGTACGGCTCGTAGCGGCCGTCTCCGATGTGCTGGTGGGCCACGGCGGCGGGCTGCCCGTTGGCAAGGGTGGGCACCAGGCTCCACCGGTCCTTGCGCAGTACCCGGTGGGTCAGGAAGCCGATGACGGCGCGACGGCCGGTGAACCATGTCGGGGTCGGCGGCATCTCCATCTCGACGTCGACGCGCAGGAGTTCCACCAGGGCATCGGCGTCGGCGCGGGTGAAGGCATCGACGTAGCGCTCAAGGAGGGCGCGCCGGGACTCCTCGTCGGGTTCGGTCAGGGAGTCCTGGACCGGTCCGGCTTCGGCCAGACGGGCCCGCGCACGACGGAGTGCGCTGTCGACGGCCGCGGGCGTGGAGCCCAGGATCTCGGCGACCTCGCCCGTCCGGAACGCCAGCACGTCGCGGAGCGTGAGCACGGCCCGTTGCCGGGCGGGCAGGTACTGCAGCGCGGCGATGAAGGCGAGCCGCACCCCCGTCCTGCCCGCCACGGCCACGGCCGGGTCTCCGGTGCCGAACAGCGTGTCGGGTGCGGGCTGGAGCCAGGCCACCGACGGTTCGCGCCCGCTCATGGCCACTCGGTGATCGTCCGAGGGCGCGCCGAGGCCCGAGGGCAGGGGCCGCCGGGCTCGCGTCTCCAGAGCCGTCAGGCAAACCCTGGTGGCGATCTTGTACAGCCATCGCCGCACCGAGGCGCGGCCCTCGAACGAACCGAAAGCGCGCCAGGCCCGCAGGTACGTCTCCTGCACCAGGTCCTCGGCGTCGTGGATCGAACCGAGGATCCGATAGCAGTGGGCGAGCAGTTCGGGACGGTACTGCTCGGTGCGGGCGGCGAACTCCGCCCGCTCCGCGTCCTGGGCGTACGGTGACATCGTGCCGGCTCCTTGGGGTGCGGTCCGTCTGCTGTAGGTGCGGCTCAGCCCACCGGGGCCAGACCGTCGCCGGTGACCTTGTACTCCAGGGCGCTCTCGGCGTCCCGGACGACGTCAAGGACCGCCTGTGCGGCTCGTTCGGCGGTCAGGACCGGCTGCTCGCGGCTCATGACGAAGGTGTCCCGGTCGACGCCCTGCCTCGCGGCGTAGCCGTCGATCGCGAGCGAACCGACGCCGCCGGACGGGCTCATGTTGGGCAGCAGCGTGTGGAACCGAATGCCGAGCCCGGCCCGCGCCGACTCCTGTGCCGCGTACCCGCTCAGATAGCGGACGGCGGCCTTGGCACTGGCGTATCCGCCGCTGAGCGGGGAGCCTGCCAGTACCGCTCCGCTGGACATCGACACCACAACGCTGCCCGGCGCCAAGGGTGCCAGCAGGGCCTGGCGGGTCCAGGTGAAGACGTGCCGGGTATCGGTGTGCCAGTGGCGGCTGAAGATCTCCCAGGTCTGCTCGTGCACGGGCGCCATGTGCGGTGGGGCGCCCGCGTTGAGGACGAGCAGGCCGGGACGGTGTTCCCGGATCACGCGCTGCGCGAGCGTCTCGTCGGTCGCGTCGGCGGCGACGGGTGTGAAACTCTCGCCGAGTTCGTCCCGTACGGTACGCAGTTCCTGCTCCTGGCGGGCGATTCCGAAGACGTGGGTGCCCCGGGCGACGAGCGCGGCGGCGATCGCGCGCCCGAAGCCGCGGCTGGCACCGGTGACGACAGCAGTGGAGAAGAGATCGGACATCGGACACTCCGGACGGTGGTCTGGTTCGGTCCGTATCAAGACCAAGTACCGGAGGAAAATCCGTCGCTCCCCACCGAGCCGAGAATGTGACATGCACCACATGTCGCTGTGTCGCGCCGTGGCCGTCGCCCTGGCGTCGCGCTTCCCGGGCCGTGAGGGTGATGCGGAAGTGGGTGTCCTGGACGTGGACGGTGACGATCTCGTCGGCGCGGGTTCGGCCGACGCGGAGTCGCCGGCCGAACCGCTGGGCAAACACGCCCGAACCTCATGCGGCGGCCGAGTCGTCAGTGCCGCGCCGCCGGTGGTGCCGGTACTGCCGGTACCGCCGGTACCGCCGGTGCCGCTCGGGAAGTCTCCTGTGCGCCGTCGAGCTCCTGGCGGAGCCACGCGCGTTCGGCGCGGCTGATGGCGCGGGCCATGAGCATCATGCCCCGGCGGTAGGGGTCGGCGACTTCCTCCGCGCTCAGCGGACGGTCGCCGTCGTAGAAGAAGCTCGCGGGCGTCTCCAGGAACTCCAGGCGTCGCCTCAGTACCGCATGCTGCTCCTCGGTGTCGGGGAGCTGGGACAGGAACGCCAGGATGGTCATGAACCTGGCATGGTCGGTGATCTCCAGCTGGGCCGGCTCACGCAACCGGTGCAGCAGTTCGGCCCGTCCGGCCTCGGTCAGGGTCAGCACGTACTTCTGGGCGGCTGCCGCCCCCGGTTCCGTGTGGCGGGCCAGTTGGCCGCGTTTGACCAGGCGGTTGATCGCCGGATAGAGACTGCCGTCGCTGACCGGCCGGGTGTGCCCCGACAACTGCTCGACCCGGCGGCGTAGCTCGTAGCCGTGCAGCGGGCCTTCCGCCAGGTATCCCAAGATCGCAAGCTCCAACACGAGTCCATCGTCTCACGCCACATCGACATACCTCGATTCGAGGTGTTACGCTTCGGCATACCTTGGATCGAGGTATTCGCGGTTCCCGCGCGGCGCATCACGCCTGACCCGAGACGGAAGGCGAAGACACGCCGAATCGACTGCCGACCGCGTGTCCGAGAGCGCCCGTGCTCGCAGTGAGGAGAGAAGAAGATGTCGCAGACAGCCGATACGCCGTCGGGGAACAGCTCACACGAAGCCGGTTCGGTCACGGCGCGACGGCACGCCGCCGCTGCGCGGGGACTGCCGTGGGAGGACCGGCGGGCGTTCGAGGACGCACGGCGCGGCAGACTCGCCTCCATCGAGCCGCCCGTCGTCCGCGATGCCTCGGGCAGGGTGGTCTGGGATCTGGCGGCGTACTCCTTCGTCGAAGGCGAGGCCCCGGTGACCGTGCACCCGAGCCTGTGGCGCATGGCCCAACTGCTGCGACATCACGGCCTGTTCGAGGTCACCGAAGGGGTCTACCAGGTGCGCGGCTACGACGCCGCGAACATGACCGTCGTCGTCGGCGAGCGCGGCTACGTCGTGATCGACCCCCTCACCTGCGTCGAGACCTCGGAGGCGGCGCTGGAGCTGGTCCGCGAGCAGCTCGGCGACCGTCCGGTAACGGCGGTCGTGCATACGCACGGACATCTCGATCATTTCGGCGGGGTCAAGGGAGTCGTCGATGAGGCGGATGTGCGGTCCGGGCGCATCCCGGTGGTCGCCCCCGCCGGTTTCTACGAGCACGCCGTCAGCGAGAACGTCTCTGCCGGCGTCGCGATGAGGCGCCGCTCCGCCTTCATGTTCGGCGGCCCGCTGCCCAAGGGCGCCCTGGGACACGTGATGAACGGCAGCTGCGCCGCCCTGGCGACCGGCCGGACCTCACTGATCCGGCCGACACACGAGGTCTCCCGTACAGGGGACGAACTGGTCCTCGACGGTGTCCGGTTCGTCTTCCAGTACGCTCCCGACACGGAGGCGCCCGCGGAGATGAACTTCCACCTCCCCGAGCACCGAGCCCTGTGCATGGCGGAGTTGATCTCCCATCACATGCACAACCTGTACACGCTGCGTGGCGCCCCGGTCCGTGACGCGGCGGCCTGGAGCACCGCGATCGACGATGCGCTGCGCCTGTACGGGGATGTCTCGGACGTCATGTTCATCGGCCACGGCTGGCCCGTCTGGGGCCAGGAACAGATCGCCGAACTGCTGGGCATGCACCGCGACGTGTACCGCTACCTCCACGACGAGACACTGCGCCTGGCCAACCACGGCCACACGCCGAACGAGATCGCCGAACTGATCGAGCTGCCCGACTCGCTCGACCGCCACTGGGACAACCGCGGCACCTACGGTGCCACACGCCACAACGTCAAGGCCGTCTACCAGCACTACCTCGGTTGGTTCGACGGCAACCCGGCCAACCTGGACCCGTTGCCGCCCACCCGGGCCGGCCGACGCTACATCGAGTTGATGGGCGGAATCAATGCCGTGGTCGGCCATGCGCGCACCGCCCACGACGCGGGCGAGGGCCGGTGGGCCGCCGAACTGCTCAAGCACGCCCTGGCCGCCGACCCCGGCCACGAAGCCGCACGCCTGCTCCAGGCGGACGTCTTCGAACAGCTCGGCCACCAGTCCGAAGCAGCCCCTTGGCGCAACTTCTACCTCGTCGGCGCCCAGGAACTGCGCCACGGCGCCCCCAGCGGAAAGCCGTCCGGTGCGGGAATCAGCCCCGACCTCATCGCCGGAATGACCACCGACGCGATCCTCGACTACCTGGCCATCCGCCTCAACGGCCCCCGCGCGGCCGGCACCCGGCTCCGCATCGGACTCGAAGTCACCGCCGACGGCAGCGGGCTCGGGCCGACCAGCGACACGCGCACGGTCATCATCGACAACGGCGTTCTGCGGCACCGGCAACCGATCGACACCGAGACACCGGCCGGTACCCTGCGCATCACCCACACCGCGCTGGCACACCTCGCCTACGGATCGGTGCCACTCGACGAACTCCTGACGAAGGACGCTGCCGCAGTCGACGGTGACCGCACCGACCTCGACACCCTGCTCACCCTTCTCGACACGTTCACCGGCACGTTCGAGACCGTCGTCCCGAACCACCGCTGAGCCGCACCCCGAGGCGCCCCTCGCGGCCACCGGATCCGCTTCGAACCCGCGACCCGACGCACCCGGGGCAACTGGCTTCCCGTCCCGGCCGGCGGCCGGTTCAACCTGGTCATGCGCCTGTACGCGCCGTACGAGGCCGCTCTTGCGGGATAGGATCGCGACGTGGTTGGGAATGCAGACAAGCGACAGCACATCTTGGACGTGGCAACGCGCCTCGCCAGAACGGAAGGTCTGCGGGGCCTGAGCGTGCGATCTGTCGCCGCCTCGGCCGGTATCGGCGCGACGACTCTGCGGGCGTATTTCCCCTCACAGGCGTTGCTCTACCGGGCCGTCGCGGAGCGGGTGATCTCCCAGGTGCTCAGCGAAGAGTGGATCCAGGATGTCTCCCTGGCCCCCGTGGATCGCCTGTACGCGAGCCTGCGGCAGTTCCTCCCCGGCATGGCGGACCGGCATTCCGCCCTTTCGATGTGGTTCGAACGGCTCACCCTCGCTCTTGGCTCCGATGCCAACGCGGAGGTGCTGGAAATGGTGCGCTCCGGGCACGATGAGTCCGTCGTGGTCGTGACACGCTGGTTCACGCTTCTGGCAGCGGACGGAAGTGCACCGCGAGACACACCGGAGGTGCTGGCCAACCGGTTCGTGGCCCTCGTGGACGGGTTGCACCTGAGTCTCTTGTTGGACAAGGGCGAAGGAGCGCTCGACCGGGCGGAAGCCACACTTCGCTGGTTCGCGGAAGAGTCCCTGACCGCTCCCGAGGAGAACGCCCCAGACGCGAAACCTGCGTGAAGGATTGCGTGAAGGATTGCGTGAAGGATTGCGGGATCCGGCGACCACGGACGAATTGACTGCTCGTCGCACAGCGCCTCCGGAGGCGTGGTTCACCATCCCGAACAAGGTGGAACGTCACCGTGACGACGCGGATCGACGGTCGACCATCAGCTGGGCGAACCAGCGGATGGTGTTCTTCGCGGCACCGAGGTCGGCTTGATCGGGAGGGCGCAGTGCCTTCAGGCACAGCCCGTTGACAAGCATCAGCGCGTCGGAAGCAACGTCGATCCGTCGTCGCCCCCCACCACCACACCCACCCGCCTCAACCACGACACGGCGGACGTTCGGCGAACCGATCTCTCGCGTCGAGGCCGGACGGAGCGCGGGCCTCGACGATCTCCTCCCGAACGGCCATGCCGAGGAGCGCACCCGCATACCGGCACACTGTACCGCACGATGTGCGGTACAGTGTGCCGCCAGTGGCTGCGGTGCCTGCCACGCTCGACGTCAACTCACCGTCCCCAGCGGACCGTCGGCGCGAGATGGCAGGCATCGTTGCGGCCCGGTCCGACGCCGACCGGCTTCCCGGCCGTTCTGCGAAATACCTTTCCGCTCAACGCCCAACGCCCACACATACGCGAAACCAGGCCAACACAGACAGCCCGTCGAAAAACCCGACCCCCATGAGAGACACTTCCATGAACCTCAACGCCGCTCCGACAGATTTGAACGCCACGCCGGAAGGTTTGATCGGTGCGGAGGAGCAGCGACCCGGGTGGCCCGAGATGTTCGCCGCCGCCGTCGCCTACATCCTGAGTTTCATCATCGGCGTGCCGATCGTCAGCGCACTCACCCACGACGAGTCGGTCGCGAGCGGGCTGTCTCTCGCAGCGCTCTCCGGAATCATGGGCCTGCTCGCCTTCTTCGCCGCTTTCGTCATCCGTAGGCGTTCTTGGTCCGCGTTCAATGTCCGCGCCATCACGGCTCGCTGGATCTTCCTCTCGCTCGGCTTCGGGCTGCTCGCGTTCGTCCTGACCCGCGTGGTCGCCGCCATCGTCGTGGCGATCACCGGGAGCACGGACGGAGATCCGCAAGGCGACTACCACGCCGCTTCCAACGCCGGTCCACTCGCCCTGACCCTGCAACTGCTGTTCATCGCCGTTCTGACTCCCCTCGGCGAAGAGTTCGCATTCCGAGGGGTGGTCTCCACTGCGCTCACCCGGTACGGCACATGGGTGAGCGTCATCGGCAGCACCGTCATCTTCGCCTTGGCCCACGGCATCAACCTGGCTCTGATTCCGGCGATCGTCGTCGGCGCGATCAACGGCATTCTGCTGGTGCGCACCAAGTCGGTGTGGCCAGGGGTCATCGTTCACGCGGTCAACAACGGTGTGTCGACCATCCTCATCGCGCTGGCGGGCTGATTCGATTCAAGGGTGCCCGGCACTGCGGCCCGGACACCGAAGCGGGGTGGACGGCGGCGGTGGCAGGATCATCGGCAAGCGATCGACGCGATGCGCCGTCGAGTACCGCGACCGACACCCCCCAGAGTCAGCTCAGGGGTCCGGGCGATGCCCTCGGGTGTGCCGGCCGGGGTTGTCCTGCGACGGATCCGGCCGGCACACCCGGCGATTCAGTCCTGGAGGGAGGCGAGCCAGTCGGTCAGCAGGCGGTTGACCTCCTCGGGACGCTCCTGCTGGATCCAGTGCCCGCAGCCGTCCAGGATGTGGGCGGAGGCCAGGCCGGGGAGGGTGGCGGGGTAGGCGTCGATCGCGTCGGCCATCCAGGTGGTGGAAGCGTCCAGGGCACCGCCGATGAACAGGGACGGCTGCTTGATCGCGGCACCGCCGTACTGGGCGAGGTCCTCCCAGTCGCGGTCCATGTTGCGGTACCGGTTGAGGGCCCCGGTCACGCCGGTGCGCTCGAACTCCCCGGCGTACGCGTCGAGGTCGTCCTCGGTCAGCCAGGCGGGCAGCTTGCCGCCGGGGAAGCGGTCGCGCAGCTTGCCGCCGGCGCGGGTGACGAAGTGCGGGTCGGGCTCGCCCTGGCCGGGCATGGTGTCGGCGGACAGGGCCGCGTAGAAGCCCGCGAGCCAGCCCCGGACGTCGGGCTCCATCTCCGCCTCGGCCCGGCCGGGCTCCTGGAAGTACGAGACGTAGAACTCCTCATCGCCACCCATCTGCGCGAAGACGTCGGTGGGACGGGGGCCGCCGGGCGGCGCGTAGGGGACGCTCAGCAGTCCGACGGCGCGGAAGACCTCGGGGTGGAGCAGGGCGGAGGTTGCCGCGATGTTGGAACCCCAGTCGTGCCCGACGACCACCGCCTTCTCCTCGCCCAGCGCGTGCACCAGGGCGACGTTGTCCTCCACCAGGTCGAGCATCCGGTAGGCGTCCGTCGCGGCGGGCTTGGAGGAGCGGCCGTAGCCGCGCACGTCGAGCGCCACGGCCCGGTACCCCGCCGCCGCGAGGGCCGGGAGCTGGCGGCGCCAGGAGTACCAGGACTCGGGGAAGCCGTGGACGAGCAGGACCAGCGGACCGGTGCCCTGCTCGACCAGGTGCAGGCGCCCGGCGGGTGCCTCGATGGTGCGGTGGTGCAGGTCGGCGGACGGCGCGGGGTGGTGCATGGTTTCTCCTCGGTTCACGGACGGCCGCGGTTACCCACCGATCATGCGGCGCAGCGGCCGCCCGAAGCGAGCCCCCTTGCCAGTCTGGCAAACTTGCAGGACAGGGTGATAAAGGCAGTACAGCGGAAGGAAGCGGGGCAACGGTGACGGTGACGGACGACGACATAGCCGACACGCTGGCGGCCATGGGCGCCCGGCTGCGGACCGCGCGCGAGCAGCGCGGCGCCACACTCACCGGCGTCAGCTGTGCGACCGGTATCTCGCTGAGCACGCTGTCGCGGATCGAGACCGGCCGGCGCAATCCGACCCTGGAGGTGCTGCTCCAGCTCGCCAAGGCGTACGACATCTCCCTGGACGAGTTGGCGGGCACCGCACCCGCCGCCGCGGCCGGACCGCGCACCCCGATGCAGCAGCGTCCCGGCGACGACAAGGCGGTGCTGCCGCTGACCCGGTACGTGGGGGGCCTGCACGCCCACAAGCACGTCCTGCCCGCCGTCGACGCGCCGCCGACCCGGCCGCGGCAGGTCTCCCACGACGGGTACGAATGGCTGTGTGTCCTGTACGGGCGGCTGTGGCTGGCGCTCGGCGAGCAGGACCTCGTCCTGAGCGCCGGGGACGTCGCCGAGTTCGACACCCGTACCGCCCACGGAGTCGCGAACGCCGACCCCGGCGGACCGGTCGAATACCTGATCATGTTCGGGCCGCAGGGCGAGCGCCTACGACCGCGCACGCTTCCGGCCCCGGGCCGGGCCCGGTAGCCGGGGGCACCGCCTCCGGGACCACTCCCCCGTGACATTGCCCGCGGCCACACGACGCGGCGGCGTCCGCAGCGCACAGCGGGCGCGGGCCGCAGGGCATCTCGGACAGCGGGAAGGAGTAACGGCCGAGCATGTCGATGTGGTGCCGAGGCCGGGGGCCGCGAAATGAGGGGCGGACCAGAAAGTTCTTATTCCGTTTTATCGAGCGGTAGCTACGGCCCCCCACGGTGCCTGGTCTTCCAGCAGTGGGGCGGAAGGGTGAAGAAGTGACGATCAAGGTGTTCGGACAAGAGCCTCTGCACCTGACGAACGACCGCGAACTACAGGATTTCCTCGATGAAATCTTCGCCGAAGAAAATAAGGAAGGCTATCTGAACGTAGACATCCAGGCCGTCAAGGACGAAACCGAAGACATTGATAACGTGCTTTCGATCGGTCTTGACTACGATTCCGGCTACGGTGCACTCATCTGGCACTGCACCGATGGGGTCGCAGAACAGATCAAAACATTCGCAAGCGCCGATGTGGCAGAGTACGTCTGGGTTTCATGGAACCCGGCCCCTCCGGCGGTCGACCCGCAAATTGTGAGCGATCCGTGGTGTCCGAGTTTCTTCAACCGCGTTAGCGCCATACCGCTGAGTGATGTTCGTTCAGCAGTGGAAGCGTACTACCGGGAGAGCACTGGATATCGGCCATCCACACTTCAGTGGGTAAAGGGAAACTTCACCGGGGAGCTACTTGAGGAAGTTGATGCGGACCGGGAGAAATGAGTAGTCTGTTTCCGTCCCGGCCCTGTTGTACGTGCTCTCGACAGCGAGGAGAAGGACGGCGCCCCTCGCCTGCGCGGTCGGGGCGCCTGGACGACGTCCGCGTGGCGAACTCAGGCCGGAGCGGACGGGTTTGGTTCGATCGCGGCCTTCACGAACCCGTCGGGCTTGCCGACTGCGTCCCGGAACGCGGCGGGAACCTCGTTTGTACGTCACGTCCGCGCCACCTGCCTCGGTGCCTGCGGCGCGGCGGGAAGCCCACCCGCCGGTGTGAACACACCGGGAAAGACGGCGCTGATCCCGGCACCGGCGACGACGAGCGCCGCCAGCGTGGTCCCGGGCTGTCCGAGCAGCAGCGCCGCGCTCAGCGCGGCAGCGCAGCACAGGGTGCCGGCCCGGATCAGGCGGGCCCAGCCGATGCGGTCGACCATCCGGTCGTTGAGCAGCCGGGTGACGGCCTCCCCCGCTGAGAAGGCCGCGTATCCGGCGGCGGCTGTTGCGGCGTCCGCACCGACGTGCCTCAGATACACGCCGCCCCAGGAGGCGGGTGCATCTTCCACCAGAGCGGCCAGGAAGGTCATCGGCGCGAGCAGCAGCACGATGATCCCTCTGTTCGGCCCCTGCCCGCCCGCATCCCGTTCGCCCGCGTCCGGCATGCGAGCGGTCTTGGGCCGCTGCGCCTGCCGAGCGTTTTCCCCGTCCGGCCCGAGCCCGCACGTCGCCACCGCCGACACCACGGCGAGCACGACAGCGTGATCACGAACTGGGTCGTCAGTGTCAGGCCGAGGGCCGCCGTGGCCACTCCGGCCAGCGCGCCGGCGACAGCGCCGACCTGTCCTTTCATCCGCCGGAATCCCAGGCCAGTTGTCCTGAGTCCGACCGCGTTCGAGCGGGGCCGAAAGACGCCGCCGACGCGGTTGGCGGCGGCCATCCTGCTGCGCGGCGACGGCCAGAACCGCATCGTGGGGGGAGAGAGCACGCCGTGCAGCTCCGACAGTGCTTCGCCCCGCCGCACAGCGACGGGGCGAAGCAGTCCGGGCCGACTCGACCGGCGGTCGCGCTCACACGCCCGACCGCGGCCGACCCGCTCCCGACGGACCGGCCGACGGACCGGCCGACGGACCGGCCGACGGCTCAGGAACGAGTGGCCTCGGGCCGGGTCGGCTCAAGCTTGGACGGCTGCCCGTCCTCAAGCAGTTCCACCGGCGTGAGGCGGTTGCCATGCTGATCCACGAAGATCACACACCTCCCACTCGGCTCATCGGCGGGCTTGCCCGGCTTGGCCGGAACACCCGGCGCGTCAGCGGGCTTGCCCGGCTTGGCCGGAACACCCGGCACATCGGCGGGCTTGCCGGGCTTGGCCGGAACACCCGGCACATCGGCACGGCCGCCCACCTCGACGATGACGACCTTGCACTTCTTGGCCGGCTTGGCGTCATGGTGCGACGCCGAGGAGGCCGAGGCGGAGGAGGTCGCGACGCCCAGCACCAGGGAACCAGCCGCGAGGCCGAGCAGGACGCCGTAACGCTTGGTGGCAGTGAAGCGGAACCGAGACACAGGAGTCTCCTTCATGTTCTCTACAGAGGTGGCTTTCGGCGGACCGTTCGATCCGTCGACAACCTCACTCTCACGGATCGATGCTGAGTCCTCGCTGAAACCCCTGAAGCCCCGCTGAACTCCCGAAGTCCCGCTGAAACGCCGCCGGACAGCCACCCCCACAACCATCTCCACAGCCACCCCACACACCCATCCCCCCACACCCGTCCCCGGCACCCGCCCCTCCCTGCCCCTACAACGGGTATTCAGCACAACGGGTATTCAGCTTGCGCAGGCGACCCTGGCCTCCTCCTGGGCCCGTGGCAGGCGTAGAAGCAGACGGGCGCCGCCCCAGGGGCTGGTTTCGATGGCGAGCGTCCCGCCATGGGCTCGGGCGATGTCCCTGGCGATGGCGAGGCCGAGGCCGGTGCCGCCGTCCTGGCGGGCGCGGGCGCCGTCCAGCCGGGTGAAGCGTTCGAAGACACGCTCGCGGTCGGCCTCAGGGATGCCGGGGCCGTCGTCGTCCACGGCCAGTTCGACCGTTCCGTCACTGACACCCACGGTGATCGAGACCCTGGTACGGGCATGTCTGCGGGCGTTGTCGGCGAGGTTGGTCAGGAGGCGGAGAAGCTGCACCCGGCTGCCGGTGACCACGGGGCCTTCCCCGCCGCCGTCGCCCGACATGGTGATCGTGCGGGGCTGGCGCTGTGATTCCTCGGCCGCGAGTTCCGACAGGTCCACCGCGGTTCTGCGGTGCGTTTCCTGCGCGTCGAGCCGGGCGAGCAACAGCAGATCGGAGGCGACGGCCTGGAGCCGTTCGGTGTCCCCGAGCGCCTTGTGCACCGCGGTGGGCCAATCGGTCCGCGAGGGGCGGGCCAGAGCGAGTTCGAGTTGGGCGCGCAGGGCGGCGATGGGACTGCGCAGTTCATGGGAGGCGTCCGCGATGAACTGGCGTTGCCGGTTCATCCCCTGCTGGAGCCGGTCCAGCGTCCTGTTCATGGTCTGTGCCAACTGCGAGATCTCGTCCCGTGCCGCCGCCACGGGGACCCGGCGGTGCAGATCGCGTTCGGTGATCTCGGTGAACTCCTGCCGGATGGCGGAGACGGGCCGCAGGGCTCGGCCCACCAGCAGCCAGGTGAGAGCGGCCACGAAGAGGACGAGTCCGACGGCCGCGGGGGCCACCTTGCCGAGCAGCAGACCGGTGGCGTTGTCGACGGCGGTGGTCGAGGGGCGCACGGTCACGCTCAGCGGCGAGGCGCTGGCGCTGTCCTTGAGTACCAGCGGAGCCGCGGTTTCGCCCGCGGGCGCGGGGACGACGTCGTGGCCCGTCCCGTCCCGGAGGTTGATGTCGTCTGAGCCGAGGATGAGGGGTTTACTCTCCACGGGATGCAGTTCCTGCAACTGGGTGTTGATGGTGTCGGCGGTCTTCGTCGCGTCCATGTTCGCGCTGTCGCGCAGGTTGTGCTGGAGCGCGAGCACAAGGGCCAGCATGCACAGCGCGAGTGCGAACGCGACGGTCCCGGCGGCGGCCAGAGCTGCCTTGGCGCGGACGCTCATCCCGGTCACGAACCTCATGGCGTCCTCATCCTCATCCTCATCCTCCGTCACGGGCCAGTAGATATCCCGCGCCCCGTATCGTGCGGATCGCACTGCGGCCGTACGGCACATCGATCTTCCGGCGCAGGCTTCTGATGTAGACCTCGACGAGATTGGCGCCGCCGTCGTAGGCGGTGTCCCACACCGTCTGCACGATCTCGGATTTGGAGACCACCTGGCCGGCGTGGCGGGCGAGGTACTCCAGCACGGCGAACTCCTTCGCCGTGAGAGTGATGCTCTCATCACCCCGGGAACAGCCCAACGCCGCCGGTTCCAGGCGCAGATCGCCCATCGCCAGCACTTCGGGCCGGTGCAGGTCACCCCGCCGGACCAGGGCACGTAACCGCGCGAACAGGACGACGTAGGAGAAGGGCTTGGTCAGATAGTCGTCCGCTCCGACATCGAGCCCGTCCGCCTCGTCGTATTCGCCGTCCTTCGCGGTCAGCATCAGAATCGGCGTCCAGATGCCACGTTCCCGCAGTTGTCTGCAGACCTGATAGCCGGACAGCCCGGGGAGCATCACATCGAGTACGACCGCGGCGTATCCACGCTCGTACGCGCGCCCGGCCAACGCCAGCCCGCTCGGCCCGTCATGGGCCGTGTCGACGGCGAACCCCTCCTGCTCCAGCCCCTCTTTGAGGAGTTCACGCAGCCGGACGTCGTCTTCCACCACGAGAATGCGCACAGGGTCAGGGTCGCATGCGCAAGCTGAATGCCCGCTGAAGGGACGGGACGCGCGCCGGGGATGGGTGTGGGGCGCGCGCCGGGGACGGGTGTGGGGGTGGTTGTGGGGGTGGTTGCGGAGATGGTGGTGGGGGTGGCTGTCCGGTGTGGGTCCCCTCGTGGCGTGGAGCGCGTGAGTGCAGGGGAAGCCGAGGTTCATGAGAATGGACGGGCAGCACCCGGTTGAGGCGGCAGCGGCCGGTTCTCGGGATCGGACATCGTGGCCCGCCGTGACGCGGTGCAGCCGCCATCGTCGCCCTCCCCCGATGGCGGCTGCGTCGTGTCTCAGCTCAGCCGGGTGGCGGCGTACGCCTCCATGGCGTCGCACTGGTACCCGGCCAGCCCCGGGGCGATGGCCTCGTACGCGGCGCGCCACGTCTCGTTGTCGATGATGGAGCGTCCGATGGCCCGGTACTCCTCGGCGGAGACAGCGCGCAGTTCGGTCAGTGCCCGGTACTGGGTGTCGATCTCGGCCTGGGCCGGGTCGGCGTCGACCGGATGGCCCGCGACCATGAGTTCGGCCAGCCGGATCATCTGCGCGGTGCGCTCACGGTGCGCGGTGTCGGCGTCGGCCTGGCTCATCGTGGCGGCGCGTCGTCCGACCGCCTCGGCGAGTTCGGGGTAGTCGCGCATGGTGTCCTCGTAGTGCGAGGGCGTCACGCCCTCGAAGAGGTTCTCCGGGCGGTTGATGGCCATGGGACGGTCGTCCTTCCTGGACTGCTCCAGTTCGGCGATCGTGCGGGAGACGGTGCCGGCCAGAGCGTCGAGCCGGTCCCGCTCCGCGAGGAGGCGTCGGTGGTGGCCCCGCAGGGCGTCCACCTCGTCGACCTGCTCGGACAGGATCCGGCCGATCTCCGGGAGCCCGACGCCCAGCGCTCGCAGTACGAGGATCTGCTGCAACCGCAGGAGCTGGTGCTCCTCGTAGGAGCGGTGACCGTTGGCGCCGATCCGGGCCGGCGGCAGCAGGCCGGTCTCGTCGTAGTGGCGCAGTGTCCGGGCGGTCACGCCCGACATCCGTGCCACCTCCGCGATCGGCCAGTCCATCGCCACTCCCGCACGTAGGTGTCGCCGGGCCGGTCGTTCCGGCCCTGGCCACGACGGTAGAAGCTGCCGCAACGGCAACTTCAACCCCGAAACCCAGGATCCTCGCAATCGAACAGGCCCGGTCCACCCCAAGACGGCACGGCCTCCGCCCGCTGGCGAAACTCTGAACATTCTGGGCCCTGACCCTGCCCCTGACCCTGCCCAGGACCTCGGTGCCTCACCAATCCCCGTAGAGACGTTGTCGTCTCTCGTGAACAGAGCCAGACACCCGCATGCCCGTCCGGCACGGCGGTGCGGCTTGTTCCGTGTCAGGTTGTAGCTGGCTTCCCGATGGGTTTGTGGACGGTCATCCGTCGTGGGGGATGCGGGCTCCGGGCGGTTGGTGAGGAGTGGGCCGGTGGTGGAAGGAGGCAGCGGATGGACAGGGACGGACGGCCGGACGCCGGCCGTACTCTTCCTCGCCTCGGCCCTCGCCTCGGCCCTCGCCTTCGAACTCCGCCGGACCCGGAAAACCACCTACCCCCACCTCCACACCCACACGACACGCCCCACACCGGGCACCACACCATGACGACCGACGAGGAGTCGTCCTGTGACGGCGCGGACCCTTACGCACTCGCCCGTCGGGCCGGTCCCGCACCGGTGTACCTGCGGCTGGCGGGCAGGCGCAGGATCCAGGTGCCGGTACACCGCTGGTACGGGCGGCCCACCCGGGCCGACGAGACCGTGCTGGCACGCTGCGTGAATCCCGTTCTCGATGCCGGCTGCGGACCCGGACGGCTGTGCAGGGCCCTCCTGGGCCGCGGCGTCTTCGCGCTCGGCGTCGACCTGGCTCCCCGCGCGGTCGCCCAGACCACCGTCCTCGGCGGGATCGCACTGTGCCGATCGGTGTTCGACCAGTTGCCGGCCGAGGGCGACTGGCAGACCGTCCTGCTCATCGACGGCAACATCGGCATCGGCGGCGACCCGCACACCCTGCTGTACCGGTGCATCCAGCTCACCGCGCCGACAGGTACCCTCCTTGTCGAGGCCGACCCCGACGACGTCGAGGAGCGCTGCTCCGCCCGGCTGGAAGACGGTCACGGCCGCGAAGGTCCACCGTTTCCCTGGGCCCGGCTGGGAACGCCGGCGCTCCACCGGATCGCCGCGGACCTCGCCCTCAGCGTCACCGACCAGTGGCGATGGGGCCATCGGCGCTTCCTCGCCCTGTGCCGCCACGCCTCGACCCCGCTGCGCCGCGGCGAGCCGGTCGCGCGGTGGCGAGGAGAGGAGCGTCCCGGCCGGGCCGCGTCCGGCCCGGGGCAGGCGGGCTGCGGCACATGAGCACGCGACCGATCAGTGACCACGCTCTGCTGTCCGACTGCCGCTCGGCCGCGCTGGTGACCACCGACGGCTCGGTGGACTGGCTGTGCCTGCCCCGGTTCGACAGCCCGGCGATCTTCGCTCGGCTCCTCGACGAGGACGCCGGCCACTGGGTCATCCGCCCGACCGACGTGGGCGACATCAGCCGCAGGTACGTCGAGGACACCCTCGTTCTGGAGACGACCTTCCGAACAGCCACGGGTACGGCGGTCCTGCGTGACGCGCTCGCCCTCGGGCGGCGCGAACGCGGGCACGCGCTCGGCACCGCTTCCCCCGGAACGCTCCTGCGGCAGATCACCTGCACCGAAGGGCAGGTGGACATCGAGATCTCGTACGCGCCGCGCCCCGAGTTCGGACTCGTCCACCCGCTCCTGTCAGCCGTACGAGGTGGGCTCGTGGCGTACGGGGGCGCCCACGTCCTGTTGCTGTCGAGCCCCGTCGAGTTGCGGGTGAGCGGGTCCACGGCGCACGGGCGGATCCCGCTCCCGGCGGGGCGCCGCCTCGGATTCGCCCTGCACGCCGGGCCGATGTGGGAAACCGCTCCGGTGAGCTGGCGGGCGGGGCGGATCCGGCGCCGTATGTCCGACACGGTGGAAGGCTGGCGCTCCTGGTCGAAGCTCCACCGCGGGTACGCCGGCCCCTGGCAGGACGAGGTGGGCCACAGCGGACGCGTGCTGCGCGCCCTGACCTACGCCCCCACCGGGGCCATCGTCGCCGCGGCCACCACGTCCCTGCCCGAGACGGTGGGCGGAAAGCGCAACTGGGACTACCGCTACACATGGGTCCGTGACGCGAGTTTCACCCTGCAAGCGCTCGCCACGGCCGCCTGCGAGAAGGAGAAGAACCGGTTCTTCGATTTCCTCGCCCGAGCCGCGGCAACCCAACTTGACCGCGGCGTCGACCTGCAGATCATGTACGGCATCGGTGGCGAACGCGATCTCAGCGAGCGGCTGCTGCCGCACCTGACCGGCTGGCGCGACAGCAGCCCCGTACGGATCGGCAACGACGCCTGGCGCCAACGCCAGCTCGACGTCTACGGCGAACTCCTCGACGCCGCTCACCAGACCCTTCCGCCCGGTGAACCCCTCGCCCCGGCCACCGCGACGTTCCTGATCCAGGCGGCCGAGACAGCGGCCCAGCGGTGGTCCCGACCGGATCAGGGCATCTGGGAAAGACGCGGCCCCAGCAGACACTTCCTCCACTCGAAACTGATGTGCTGGGTCGCCCTCGACCGCGCCATCGCCATGGCCCCCGCCCTGCGGGCCGAGGAACGCCTGTCCCACTGGCAGCAGGAGCGCGACCGGATCCGCCAGGCCATCGAAGAACGCGGTTGGAAACCCGGCCTCGGCGTCTTCACCCAGGCATTCGACAACGACGACCTCGACGCGTCCGCGCTGATGCTGCCCATCGTCGGCTTCCTGCCGCCGCACGACCCCCGCGTCCAGTCCACCGTGCTGGCCATCGCCACCCACCTGACCGACCGCGAGGGCCTGGTCCGCCGCTACCTCACCGACGAGTTGCAGGAAGAGGAGGGCTCCTTCTTGCTGTGCACCTTCTGGCTTGCCCAGGCCCTCGCCGTCACCGGCCACACCACCCGGGCACGAGGTGTCTTCCAGGCCGCCCTCACACATGCCAACGACGTCGGCCTGCTGGCCGAGGAGACCGACTCCGTCACGGCGGAGGCCCTCGGCAACTTCCCCCAGGCGTTCAGTCACATCGGTCTCATCAACGCCGCTCGCGCCATCCGCGATGCCGAGCGACGGACAACGCACGTCCAGTAGGCGTCCCGCGGGCCGGTAGCGGCGCCTGCCGAACACTGGGCTGAGGTTGAGCGCTTGAGGGCCGGCCGGTCGACGCCGTCGCGCCGCCAAGCCGTCGGCCGGGTCCGTGATCAGCCCCGCCCGGCGTCTTCGAGTGCGCGACGGATCCGGTCGACGCCCGGCGCCCCGGCCAGGCCGCCCTGGGTGCGGTACATCCGGCACGCGAGGGTCGGGGTGGCGCCAGGCTCGGCGAACGGGTCGCGGCCGTCGACGAGGATCGTCGGGGAGCCGGTGAAACCGGCCCGCTCGGCCTCGGCCTGGTCGCCGACCACCCGCGTGGTGACGCCGGCGGTGGTCAACCCGGCGACGTCCAGCGCCTGTCGCACCCGTTCCTCGGCGAGTCGCTGGTGCGGGCAGTCGGGTACGACCAGGATCTCGATCTCCATGTCTCCAGGATCGCGCACCTCGGCGCCGCACGGGCCGAAGGGGGCCGGGTGTGGCCGGACAAGGCGCAGAGCCGGGCCGCGCCGCCCTTCATCCGGCGCGATCCGGGAAACACGGTGATGTTCGAGTTGGTGTGACGCGCGTAAGGCCGCGGGAACAGCACTCTTCACTGCGTGTGGTTGCACTCAGGAGGAGGGTTCCGCGTGTTGGCGATCACATTGTCGAGCCGGTCCCGCGCCGCGAGCAGGTCGATGATCCGCCGGCTGATACGGGCGCGTTCGGTCTCCAGGTGGTCCAGGAGCCCCGGGGCCGCTGTGCCGGTATCCACGCACGGCAGCACCTCACGTACGGACCTGCTCGGCAGGCCGGCGGCAAAGAGCTGCTGGATCAGTCTGACCCGACCGACGGCGGTATCGGGATACCGACGCTGGCCTCCGGCACTGCGGTCGGGTCGCAGCAGGTCTTGCTCCTCGTAGTACCGCAGGGCCCGGACGCTCACTCCCGCCTTCTCCGCCACCTCACCGATACGCACCGGTCCTCCGTTCTTCGGGCCGTTCGTCCGACTTGCATCTGACGTCGGCGTGAGGTTTTAGCGTAGCTGGCGTCGAGGCTCACCGAGCCCACCGATCCGGTAAGGCAGGACAACCATGCGCGCAGCCCGCTATCACGAGTACGGCGGTACAGAGACCCTTGTGATCGAGGAAGTGCCGGATCCGCGTCCTGGCCCCGCCGAGATACGCATCCGGGTCTCGGCGGCCGGCGTCAATCCCGTCGACTGGAAGGTACGCAGCGGCGCGGTCCGTGACGTGCTCCCCGTGGAGTTGCCCGCGATCCCCGGACGCGATGCCGTCGGCGTGGTGGACGAGATCGGTGACGAGGTGCGCGGGGTGAGTATCGGGGACCGTGTTTTCGGGCTGGGCGGTGTCACCGGTGCTACAGCCGAGTTGGCTGTGCTCTCGGCCTGGGCCCCCGCGCCGACCGTATGGAGCGACGAGGAGGCCGCCGGTGCCGGCTTGGCTTCCGTGACCGCGCTGGCCGGGCTGGAGGTATTCGGTTCCCTCAAGGGGCGCACCCTTCTCATCGAGGGCGCCGCCGGAGGCGTGGGCAGCGCCGCGGTGGAGATCGCTGTCGCGCAGGGCGCCACGGTCGTCGGAACGGCCGGCGGGCACAACCACGAGTTCCTCAGCGCTCTTGGGGCAGTAGCCACCACCTACGGCGCGGGGCTCGCGGAGCGCGTCTCCGCCCTCGCCCCGGACGGTATCGATTTCGCGCTGGACACCGTGGCCTCCGGGTCCCTGTCCGACCTCGTCGCGATCGTGGGCGATCCCACCCGTGTGTCGACCGTCGCCGACCATGCCGAAGCAGCTCGTCTGGGCACGCATCTGGCCAACGCGCGTAACGACTCCGCGCTTCTCGCGGCAGCCGGGGAGCTGGGCCGACAAGGCCGCTACACACCGCGCGTCGAGCGTTCCTACCCGCTCGAACAGATCGCGGAAGCCCATGCCCACTCCGAGCGCGGGCACGTCCGAGGAAAAGTCGTGGTCCGCATCTGAGCGTTCTCCAGGCCGGTTTCGTGGTCTGTCCAGTGGGTTCGTCGGCGGTCCGGCGTCGGTTGTGGCCGCGTCGGACTCCCGTCCGGTGCCGTCCGGTGCCGTCCGGTGCCGTCCGCGCCAGAGGGACCAGCTCAGCAGTCCGGCTGCGGTCACGACCGGCGGGTGGAGGACGACGGCGAGGGGACGGCGGATCTCCGGAAGGGTCGGCACGGTCGGATCGCCGACGCGAGCGGCTGATCCGGAGCGGCAGGCTGCTGCACTGCCGCGTCGGCGCCTGACTGATCACACTCTCGTTCGACCGACTCGGCTATTTGACGGGAAAGTCGAAATAGGTGTCCGGGTAAGGTTCGTCTTGGAGGGTGTAGTGCCACCACTCGCAGTCGTACGCACTGAAACGGCACGCCTCCATGATGGACCGAAGGTACTGACGGTTCCTCGTTTCGACTTGCGTGATGCCTTTCGCTCCATGATGCGAGATGGCATCCATCAAGTCATGGCCACCGCCCATGGGAACGAGTTCGCCCGTGGCCAGGTCATAGAGCGTCAGGTCCACGGTGCTCCCGCGGCTGTGGCCCGACTTGGCGGCCACGTATCCCCTGTCGAACATCTCGGCTCTGCCGATATTCGGATAGTGCCGCGACTTCGTCCGGCCGTCTTCCGGCTGTTCCGACCAGCGCAGAAAGCAGTCGACGGCGCGCTGCGGGCGGTAACCGTCCCAGAGCAGCAAGCCGAAACCGAGGGATTCGGCCTTCTCCCTGGCTCGCTCCAGGGCTGTGCACAAGGCCCTCGTGCCGACGATTCGATTGGCCAGGTATCCGTCCACCGGCTTGCCGGTGAAGTTGTCCCACGTGGCGTACTTGGCATCCCAGCGCATGTCGGGCGCCAGTTCGTCCACGAAGACGAAGTCCTCCTTCATCGGCTCTTTCCCGCCAAGGCCAGCGACACCGTACGGTCGATCACTTCGCTGAGCGGCATCCCTGCGGCGGCCATCATCCTCGGATAGCGACTGTACGACGTCATACCGGGAAACGTGTTGACCTCGTTGAGTACCACTGTTCCGTCCTTCGTGAGGAACAGGTCCACCCGCGCCAGTCCCCTGCACCCCAGGGCTCGATACACGGCCATGGCCGTGTACTGCACGAGCCGGCGTGATTCCGCTGGAATGTCAGCGGGAACGATTGCCGTCGAGTTGTCGGAACCGGCTTCGGGGTCATCCTCCTGATGGACGCGGAAGAAGCCGTGGGAGAGGGCGATCCGGTCCACCTCGCCCGCCATCAGATCCTTTTCGTTCCCCAGGATGGCGCAACCGATCTCGCTGCCGACGACAGCCTCTTCGATCAGCACTTTCGAGTCGAACTGCCTCGCGGTTTCCACCGCGCCCAGCAGTTCCTCCGCTCGGGATAGTCGCAGCAGCACCTTGCTTTCAATGGGCTTGTTCCGACAGTCGGAGTAGAAGATGCCTTCCTCGCCTTCGAGGACATCCAGCGCCGCGCCGCCCAGCCTGCCGCTTCCCAATGCGGAAAGGAGGGCCTCGGTATCCATGAGCGCACCGCGCCCCGTGTTGACGATGAACGCACCGTGCTTCATCTGCTCCATACGCCGCCGATTCAGCAGATGGCGGGTATGCGCGGCAAGCGGTGTGTGGAGCGTGACGATGTCGCTCTGCCGCAGCAGTTCATCGAGCGGAACGTAGTCGACAGCAGCCTTGGGGCGATTGTCGTGGGCGAGTATTCGACAGCCGAAGCCCCGCAGTCTGTCGATGACCGCAGTGCCGATGCGGCCGGTGCCGATCACCCCGACGGTCAGATCGCGCAGCTCTTTCCCACGCGCTTCACTCAGCCTGTAGTCGTGCATGGCTGCACGGCGGATGATGGATTTCGCATCCCGCACTGCCATCAGCATCAACATCAACGTGTAATCGGCCACGCTGTCCGGCGAGTAGGTGACGTTCTCCACCGAAATGCCGATGCTGTCGGCGTATTCCACATCGATGTGGTTGTAGCCGATGCTTCGCGTAGAGATGTACGTCACGCCGACTTGACCGAGCGCACGAAGAGTGGCGCGGGTGATGGAAGCCTTGTGCCCGACACTGATGCATCGGCTGCCGGCTGCCAGCTCGCTGTTGGCTTCGGATACCGGCGTGTCCGTGATGGTCGGCGTCACGCCGAAACGAGGCGCCAACTGCCGGAACAAGACGGCCTCATCCGGGCCGCACCCATAGACGGTGACGCGGGGCGGGTCGCTGTAGGTCATGCCTTCCAGTCAAGGCAGCGTGGTGTTGCCGGAACGTATGCGGATTTCGATACACCGGCGATACACCGCGGCGCCTTGACTGGGGGCATGACCTACAGGGAAACAGCATGATCCCGCTCGGCCTCGACGAGGTCGCCGCCGCGCTCGCGTAGCCGGCCAGGCCGGAGTCCGCCTTGGGACTCAGCCACGCCCGCGCCGCCGCAGGTAGAGGCCGAAAGCCCGGTAGACCATCGGCCGCAGCGGCAGGTCCCACTCGCCGACGTACCGCACGGCCTGACCGCCGGTGCCGACCTTGAACTGGATCAGTCCGACGTGCGCGTCGTCGGCGTCGAGGGTCGGGGTGATGCCGCGCAGGTCGTAGACGTCGCAGCCGGCCGCGAGGGAGTCGCGGATCATCGCCCACTGGCAGGCGTTGGAGCCGCGCACCTCGCGTTTCCGGGTGGCGGAGGCACCGTAGGCGTACACCGCGTGGGCGCCGACGCGGACCAGGACGGTGGCGGCGACCAGGTCGCCCTGGTGGTGGGCCAGGTAGAGCTTGATCCGCTCGGGGTCCTCCGCGCGCAGCGCCGCGAACATGGTCTCGAAGTAGCGCAGCGGCCGGGGTGTGAAGCGGTCGCGCTCGGCGGTGTGGACGTAGAGGCCGTGGAACGCCTTGAGGTCCTCACCGATCGTGACCTCGACCCCCTCCTTGGCCGCCTTCTTGATGTTGCGGCGCCAGAGCTGGTTCATGCCCCTGAGCAGGTCGTCCTCGGTCCTGCCGACCAGCGGAATCTCATACTTGAACTGCGGGTGCCCGACCCCGAAGCCGTCCTGCGGGTTCTGCGGCAGCCAGCCGGCCTCCCTGAGCCGACCGGTCACACGGGCGCCGACCGGGTCGTCCCACTGGCTGGGCAACTCCGTGAGCCGCTTGATGCCCGGATCGGCGATGCCCTCCTTGACCTGGGCGGCGCTCCAGGTGTTCGTGTACACCGGTGGGCCAAGCCGGATCGCGAACGCGCCGTGTGCCTTGAGGTACGCCGCCAGTGGAGCGAGCCATGCGCCGATCTCGCCGGTCCAGTCGATGACCGGGCCTTCTGGCAGATAGGCCAGCGTGAAGCGGTCGAGCCGCGGCACCGGTCGGTGCAGGACGAGCCCGGCACCGACCAGTCGCCGACCGTCGAACCAGCCGAGGGACTCGCCGCGCCATTCGGTCTTGACCCGGGCCCATGCCGGGGTCTGCAGGAAGCTGGCCGACCGCTGTGTCCGCACGAACGCCAAGTGCTCGGCGGCGCTGATCGGTTCGACGGTCGGGCGCACGCCCGCTGTTCGTGCTGGTTCGCTGTTGGACATGCCTCCAGTCAAGTCGGCGTGGTGTTGTCGGCACGTATGTGGTTTTCGATACGCCGACGATATGTGCCGGTGCTCACCAGCGATGTCAGGTTTTCACCAGTCGTGCGCCGGTCCTGGCGGTCACCAGCGGATTCCGGCCGCCACCGGTAGGTGGTCGCTGCCGGTCTCCGGCAGCAGCCACGCACTCGTCGGTTCCACGCCGTGGACCAGGATCTGATCGATCCGCGCGACCGGGAACGCCGCCGGCCAGCTGAAGCCGAAGCCCTCCCCCGCCGTGTCCTGGGCCGAGCGCATCTGCGAGGTGATGCCGTCGAACGCGCGGTCGTCCATGGTGCCGTTCAGGTCACCGAGCAGCACCACCCGCTCGTTCGGCTCGACGGCGAGGGCCTCGCCGAGTGCCCGCGCGTTCCGGTCCCGTGAGTCCGTCCAGAAGCCTGCCCTGGGATTCACCCGTACGGATCCCAGGTGGGCCACATACACCGCCAGTGGTCCGTGGTCCGTGGCCACCGTGGTGCGCAGCGCCCGGTTGTCGGCCATCTTGGCCTCGGCCGGTTTGGTGTCCCCCAGTGGTCCGACGTCCTGCCTGATGTCGACCGGCCGGGTGTCCGACAGCGGCAGCTTGCTCCACAGTCCGACCGTGCCCTGCACCGAATGGTAGGGGTACGCCTTCGCCAGTTCCTTCTCGTACGTGCCCCGGGACTGCTGGGTGATCTCCTCCAGGGCCAGCACGTCCGCACCGGAGGCGGCCAGGTCGCGGGCGGTACCGGCCGGGTCGGGATTCTCGGCGCCGACGTTGTGGCTGACCACGGTGAGGTCACCGCCCGACCGGGACCTGTCGCCGAGCAGCCCGCCGAAAAGGTTCAGCCACACCAGGGCCGGCAGCAGCAGCGCGACCACCGCGGAGGCCGAGCGGCGCCACAGCGCGACGGCGAGCAGCACCGGGACGAACAGGCCGAACCACGGCAGGAAGGTCTCCACCAGACTGCCGAGGCCGCCACTGTCGGTGATCTGTGCGTGCACCAGCATGAGCAGGCCCAGCACGAGCGCCGACGCCGCGGGCACCGGGCCGCGCTTCCACAGCCCCGGCCGGGAGAGGGCGCGGATCGCCCGATGAATCCGCGCACGCCGCGTCCCGCCGGTCCCGGCCGCCGCGGCACCGGCTCCGGCACCCGGCACACCGGTGTCCGCCGGGCTGCCCTGCCCGGTCCCGGCCGTGTCCACCTGCGTCATCGTCTGTCCTCGCTCACTGCTGTCCGCTGACTGCTTACTGCCGCTGACTGCTTACTGCCGTTCACTGCTTCCCGCTGCCGTTCACCGCCACGTCCTCGGGTCCTGCCCGGGGGCGGCATGCAGCCGGGGCACGCCGCGGTCGATCGCATCGGTGCGCAATTCGTGGTGCGAGGAAGGCGCGGAAGACGAGGAAGGCGCGGAAGACGAGCGGGACGAAGAGGGCTCCGAGGAGGACGGCTGGGACGAAGAAGGCTCCGAGGAGGACGGCCGGGGCGAAGAAGGCTCGGAGGAGGACGACCGGGGCGAGGACTCCTGCACCGCGTAGGCGGGGACTCCTGCGCTGATCACTGCTACGACGGCTGTCAGGCAGGCGACGATCAGCCGGCGAACCCGGCGGGCCGTTGTTCGTGCTGGTGCTGGGGTTCGGAGTCATTCCGCCAGTGAAAGCAACGCGATGTTACCGACACGTATGCGGTTTTCGATACGCCGACGATAAGTGCTGACTCGTAGCCTTGAGCACATGCGTGTCTTGATCGTCGAGGACGAGCCCTATCTGGCAGAAGCCATCCGCGACGGCCTGCGTCTGGAAGCGATCGCGGCCGACATGGCCGGTGACGGCGACACCGCTCTGGAACTGCTCAGCTGCAACGCCTACGACATCGCCGTCCTCGACCGCGACATCCCCGGACCGTCCGGCGACGAGATCGCCAGACGCGTCGTCGCCTCCGGCACGGGCATGCCCATCCTGATGCTCACCGCAGCCGACCGTCTCGACGACAAGGCATCCGGCTTCGAACTCGGTGCCGACGACTACCTCACCAAACCGTTCGAACTCCGAGAACTCGTCATGCGGCTCAGAGCACTCGACCGCAGGCGCGCGCACAACAGGCCGCCCGTGTGGGAGATCGCCGGTCTGCGTCTGGATCCGTTCCGTCGCGAGGTCTACCGCGACGACCGCTACGTCGCGCTCACCCGGAAGCAGTTCGCCGTGCTCGAAGTCCTCGTCGCCGCCGAAGGAGGTGTCGTCAGTGCCGAAGAACTCCTGGAACGCGCGTGGGACGAGAACGCCGACCCGTTCACCAACGCCGTACGCATCACGGTCTCGGCCCTGCGCAAGCGCCTCGGCGAACCCTGGCTCATCGCCACCGTGCCGGGCGTCGGCTACCGCATAGACACGGCGCCCGACACCGGACGTACAGGAAGGGACCGTGGATAGGCGTCCCGGGCTGAGCGTTCGCCTCAAACTCACCCTCAGCTACACCGGATTCCTCATGCTGGCCGGCGCCCTGATGCTCATCGCCGGATGGTTGTTCCTGACTCGTGTGAAGCACGTCGGGCTCGTCTTCGTGCCTGGCTACAGCCTCTCCGTCGCACGTGACTTCGCTCCGATGGCGGCCATCACGATGCTGTTCCTGCTGGTGTTCGGTCTCGGAGGAGGGTGGTTCCTCGCCGGCCGCATGCTCGCCCCGCTGAACCACATCACGCACGCCACCCGCATGGCCGCGAACGGATCTCTCTCCCACCGCATCCGGCTGCCGGGCCGCACGGACGAGGTCCGTGAACTCGCCGACGCCTTCGACAGGATGCTCGTACGGCTCGAAGCGCACGTCGCCGAGCAGCAGAGATTCGCAGCCAACGCCTCACACGAGCTGCGCACCCCGCTGGCCGTCTCGAAGTCGCTTCTCGACGTGGCCCGCAGCGATCCGGACCACGACACCAGCGAACTCATCGACCGTCTCCGCGCCGTCAACACCCGAGCCATCGATCTCACCGAGGCACTGCTTCTACTCAGCCGCGCCGAGCAGAGGTCCTTCACCCGCGAACACGTCGACCTGTCCCTCCTGGCGGAAGAAGCCACCGAAACACTCCTCCCCCTCGCGGAGAAGCACGGCGTCACCCTGGAAGCCAGCGGCGACATCGCCCTGACGATCGGATCACCGGCGCTCCTGCTCCAGCTGACCACCAACCTGGTACAGAACGCGATCGTCCACAACCTGCCCGGACGCGGCACCGTATGGGTCCACACCAGCGTCCGCCCCGACACCGTGGTACTCACGGTCGAGAACACCGGCGAGCAGCTCACCCCCGAGTCGGTCTCGACCCTCACCGAACCCTTCCAGCGCGGCACCGAGCGCGTCCACACCCACCACGCAGGTGTCGGCCTCGGCCTGGCCATCGTCAACACCATCACCCAGGCACACGACGGAGAACTCACCCTCGCCCCGCGCCCCGCCGGCGGGATCCGCATCACGGTGGAACTACCCTCGATGTCCCCGTACGGCGGCAGGTGAGGAATCGCCGTGCGAAATCGCCCGCATCCTCTGGAAGCATTCCGAACAGACGCCCCTTGTCCGTCTCCCCCTGTGAAATTCAGAAGGAACGCAGAGGTGGTCGTCCACCCGGGAGCGCAGCAGGAAGCGCGATGCTGGATGCATCATGCCTACCACCCCGAACCACATTTCTCCCACGCCGCTGCGCAGGCCGGACGGTGGCGCTGTCCGCGTCCCGGCTGATCCCCGACCGCGTGTGGTTCTACGACTTCGGGGCCGGGCCCACGTGGTCGGGCCGTACATCAGTCATCTGCGCAGGAAGACGGACGCCGGACGGTCCCCGCTGATCCACACGGTGCGCGGTGTGGGACACGTCCTCAAGCTGGCTCCCTCATGACACGGCGCCGGCCACGCCCGCCCGCCGCGCTGCGCCGGGGGTGGGCGGCTTCGCGCGTGCGTCGGCCGCTCTCCCTGCGCCTGCGGCTCACCGCCGGGCTCGTGGTGCTGCTGGCCGCGACGTGCGCGGTCGTCGGCGTCGCTACCGTCGTCTCCCTGGACAGCTTCCTCGTCGGTCGCATCGACCAACAGCTGACCGCCACCGGCGGCCGGTTCGCGGCCAGCCTTGAGCACGAGAAACACCCCGATGCGGACAACACCCCCGACACCCGCGGCCAGCCCGAGGGGACGTTCGGTGCCCACCTGTCGGCCGGGCACACCACCCGGGCGGCCGTGGTCAGGGACGAGGCCGACGCCACAGTGCGGCTGACGCCGGCCGACCAACGCGCACTGACCACGCTGCGACCGGGCAGCAAGGGCCGCAGCGCCCTCCTGTCCGCACTGAACGCTCGCTACCGCCTGACCGCCGTCCGGGGCGACGACGGCGACGTTCTTGTCACCGGGCTTCCCCTGCGCCCCGTCGAGGACACGGTGCACCGGCTGGAGGCAGTGGAGGCCGCCGTCTTCGGCGCCGCCCTCGTGGCCACCGCCGCCGCGGGCGCGGCCTGGGTGCGTCTGTCGCTACGGCCGCTGGAACGGGTGGCCGCGACGGCGACCGGGGTCACGCGCCTGCCCCTGGCCACAGGGGAGGTCGCCATGCCCCTCCCCGTCCCGTACAGCGACGGGCACACCGAGGTGGGCCGGGTCGCGACAGCCCTCAACCACATGCTCGGTCACGTCGGCGACGCCCTCGCTCGACGGCACGCCGGCGAGGAACGTCTGCGCCGCTTCGCCGCCGACGCCAGCCACGAACTGCGCACCCCCATCGCAGCGGTCCGCGCCCACACGGACCTCGCGCTGCGCCACACCGGCCCCCTTCCGCGGGAGGTACGGCACTCCCTGGAGCGCATCGCGGCCACGTCACGGCGGATGAGCGGCCTGGTCGACGACCTGCTTCTCCTCGCCCGCCTGGACGCGGGCCGTCCGCTGGCCCGTGAGCCCGTCGACCTCACCTGCCTGGCCCTGGACGCCGTGGGCGACGCCCGTGCCCTGTCCAGGGACCATCACTGGCTGCTGGAGCTGCCAGAGGAACCCGTCACCGTCCCGGGCGACGAACACCGCCTCCACCAGGTCCTGGCCAACCTGCTCGCCAACGCTCGCACCCACACTCCGCCCGGCACGCGCGTGACGCTCTCACTCACGCCGTACGCCGACCACATCGAACTGTCCGTCGCCGACGACGGCCCCGGTGTCCCCGAAGCCCTCCAGACCGAGATCTTCGACCGTTTCACCCGGGCCGACCCCGGCCGCTCTCGCCGGACGGGCGGCACGGGCCTCGGTCTCGCGATCGTCGACGCCGTCGTCACCGCGCACCACGGCACGATCGCCCTCACCAGCAGCCCCGGCAGCACGGCTTTCCTCCTGCGGCTACCGCTCACGCCGGTGCCCGATCCATCCCCCGCTCCCCGCCGGGACGCGGACTCCTCCTCCCTGTAATGCCTCACCACCGCTGCCGTCCGGCGCTCACGCGGGCGCGTCCGTCGCGGGCGACAGGCATCGGGGCGACAGGCATCGGGGCGACAGGCATCGGGGCGACAGGCATCGGGGACTGGCGCGCTCCAGGGGGCTCGTCCCCTGTACCAGGTGCCATGGCGAAACCCCCGCCGCACCGTTGCCGGGAGCGGGCGCGGGCTCTGAGTTCTCTCTGAATGGACGTGTGAGCGGGTTGCTCAGAGGCTTTGTAGAAGTTCCGGGGGCAGGGTGGCCGACGTACACGCACCACACGTCGCATCACACGGCGGATCACACGTCGCATCACACGTCGACGTGGCGTCGATGTGTCAGCGCACGCCGTGAGCCGACGAGAGGAGCCCTGTGGCCACGACATCCACCTACGGACGCCATGCCAGGACACGCCCCCCTCAATCCCGCCCGTCCGCTCCACACACCGTTTCCGTGGTGGCCCAGCTGCTGATCTGCGCAGGGGTCGCAGCCGTGGTGGGCCTGTGGTGGATCGACACCACCTCCGTGGTCGGCCTGGACGGCTGGCTGACCAACGCCGGCCGGGTCACCGGCATGCTGGCCGGTTACGCCTGCGCGGTGCTGCTCGTGCTGATGTCCCGCTTCCCCCTGCTGGAGCGGTCCGTCGGTTCGGACCGTCTGGCCCGCTGGCATGCGCTGGGCGGCCGGTACACCGTCTCGCTGACGCTCGCCCACACACTGCTGATCGTTCTCGGCTATGCGGCGAGCGCCCACGTGAACGTCGTCAGGCAGACCACCACGATCGTCCTGACCTATCCCGACATGCTCAAGGCGACAGCGGGCTTTCTGCTTCTGATCGCCACCGGTGTGATCTCGGCCCGTGCCGCACGCCGCCGGTTGAGCTACGAGACCTGGCACTACCTGCACTTCGCCACCTATCTCGCCATCTTCCTGGCCTTCTTCCACCAGTTGTCCGACGGCGCCGACTTCGTCGCGCACCGCTCCGCCCAGCTCGCCTGGTACGCCCTCTACATCGGTGCGGCGGCGCTGCTGGTGTGGTATCGCTTCCTCACCCCGATCAGGCTGGCGCGGCGGCACCGGCTGACCGTGACCGGGGTACGGCCCGAGGCGCCCGGCGTGGTGTCGGTCTTCATGACCGGCCGGCACCTCGATGAACTGGGCGCCCAGCCGGGTCAGTTCTTCCGCTGGCGTTTCCTCGTCCGCGGGATGTGGTGGACGGCGAACCCGTACTCGTTGTCCGCGCCGGCCGACGCGGGGTATCTGCGGATCACCGTGAAGGCCGTCGGCCGTCACAGTGAGGCGCTGGCCAGGCTGCGACCGGGCACCCGGGTGTGGGCGGAGGGGCCCTACGGTGCCTTCACGGAGGCCCGGCGCACAGCCCGCAAGGTCCTGCTGCTGGGAGGCGGCGTGGGCATCACACCGCTGCGTGCCCTGTTCGAGTCACTGCCCGGTGAGGTCACCCTGATCTACCGGGCGCGTCGTCCTGAGGACCTGGCACTGTGGCAGGAGCTGGACACGATAGCGGTCCGTCGTGGCGCGACCGCGCACTACGTGGTCGACGAGCCCGCCGAATACTCGTCGCCCCTCACCGCGGGTGGACTGGCCGCCCTCGTTCCCGACGTCGCCGAGCATGACGTCTATCTGTGCGGGCCGCCGGGGATGGCGGCGGCGGCGATATCGGCGCTGCGAGCAGCCGGTGTGCCCCGTCGCCGCATCCACCACGAGTCCTTCGCCTTCTGATCATTGTTCTACGGATTCCCAAAGCCAGGGGAGCACCTTCATGGCAGTGCGCCGGACCGCCGTCCTGACCGCCTCGACCGTTGCGGGCATCGTCCTGCTCCTGGGCCTGAAACCCCACCAGTCCACCCTGCCGGCCATCGCCGGTTCCGGCGGAAGCACCGCGGTCGCCCCGCCCGTGTCGGGCTCCGGTTCGAGTCGGCCGAGCCCGTCGAGCAACTCCCGCGGGTCGAAGGGCGGCAAGCGCAGCAGTGGCGGGGGCGGTGCCACGGGCACCTACGCCGGCGCCGTCATGCAGACCCCGTACGGCCCGATGCAGGTCGAGGCCACCTTTTCCCATGGCAGGATGACCGGCGTCCGAGCGTTGCAGACCCCGAACGACTCCGGGCGCAGCCAGTCGATCGCCGCCAGTTCCGTGCCCACTCTGACCCGGGAGGCCCTGGCCGCGCAGAGCGCACAGATTCAGGCCGTCTCCGGTGCCTCCTACACCAGCGAGGGCTACATGCAGTCTCTCCAGAGCGCCCTGGACAAGGCCGGTGCCTGAGACACCGGACACCGGCGGTGCACGTAGCAGCCGGGGTGGTCCCCGACGCCGGAACGGCACGGCGCCCGAGGCTCGTACGAAGCATCGGGCGCCGGCGCGTATGCCGGACCGGCCTGTCCGAATCTGACAGCAGACCGTCATTGCCGCCGCGCGCACCCGCTGGCCGCCGCCGGGCTGCTGGACGGCAGGACGGCAGGACGGCGACGACGCACTGGTCGACCGCGGCGCAGTTGGCGGCCGGGTACCCCGAGGCCGCCGTCGACCCCGATCCGATCTTCGTGCGCTTCGGCGACGTGTGGACCGGCGCCGGGATCACCTCTGAGGTTCCCCCGCTGTGCGGGGGAACCTCACTTCGAGGCCGGGCGGCCCGTGGACGTGGCCGCCTGTGTAACCGACCGACGACCTGGAGACGGAAAGGCCGCCAGGCGGGGAATCGCGGGACGGCCGGCAACACCGGTGTGTCGTTCCTCCGCGATCCTCGCCGGCGAGCGGGAAACCACTGCCGCTCTCCCCGAAGCCGCATCCGTTTCCGCTACGACAGTCTCGACCGAGACACCCGGTTCGTCGGGTCGGTGAACCGGCCCGTTGCCGTGCTGCCCCCGTTTTCAGCGCAGCACGGCACGGGCCGCACGCAGCCACACGTCCTTGGCTCGGGCCAGCGCTTGGAACGCCTCGGAATGCCGGTCGACGAAGTCTTGTTGCCAAGTGGTCTCCGTCTGCTTCCAGTTGTCGATGAGCCCGGTTGATCCCTTGCAGCGCACATCCGTGACAGCGACCAGCACCTCATGTCTCGTCGGTCGCTTCGTCTTCCTCCAGGCCGGGTCGTTGGCCGCGTCGAGCGGTGTGGCGTAGGCGAATCCCGAACGTTTCATGCAGGAATTCCACGCGGCCAGTTCCTTCTGTACGAGTGAGTTCTTGAGCGAGGCGTCGAACGACCGGAGGGTGAGTTCGTTGAGCAGTGCGTGGTCGGACGCCGGTACCTGCCGGCGGAGCCGGTCGTGAGCCTTCTTCCAACACCCGTTGACGGACGCCGAATGCCCGGTCGCCCTGCCGAACGCGGCGTCCGCTTCAGCCTGGCTGAGTCCCGTATTCCGCGTGTTTTCGGCGGCCTCATGGCGGGCGACACCGGGCGGAGGCGGGGGCTGGTGGTAACCGTAGCCTTCCGCGACCTGCGGCTCGATGACGCCGTAACGCGAGCGGTTGGGCGGGTCAGCGTCCCCAGCGTGCGGCAGCGGCTTCCATGACCAGCCGTGGGTCCGCATGCACGGCACCATCAGGACGTCCTCCGCCGCCTGGATCACCAGCAGGTCGGTGGGCGTCATCTCGTAACGGTCGTACGGCAGCAGCAGGGCGCGGGCCTGCGTAGAGGCGGTGGGCCCGGCCACGACGGCGGAGGGTGTGTGTCCGGGCGCCGCGTCGGGCGGGGTGCAGCCCACCAGCAGGCCGCAGCTCCCCGTCACCAGACAGATGCCGGCGCGTCGGAGACCTCGGGACGCGGACACGTGGCTCCTCTCGGGCGGCGTGGCCCGGGTGCGAGGCCGTCGTGGCCGCGCACCCGGGAACGGCGGCTCGGTCAGCGGAACTTGACGCAGCTCAGGCGGTTGTCCTTGATGGCGTCGTTGCTGAGCTTGGGGTCCTTCGTGCCCGGGTACGACGTCGTGTGCGCGCCGGTGCAACCGACGTTCTGCCACAGGTCGACGTACTTGTTCGTGTAGTTCTTCACCGAACTGGTCTGGTTGTCGACCTTCTTGCCGTTGTCGAACTTGTTGTTCCTGAGGTCCTTGTCGGTCTTGGTCAGCCCTGCCCAGCCGCCCTTGTAATTGTCCTTCTCATAGAGGTGGAACGTGCCCGACTGGATGTGCACCGGGCGGCTGGACGGGTCCGCTGCCGCGGACTGGGCCAGTAACGTGCCGACGCCCAGAATGGCGACACCGACGGCGAGAGCACTCCTCTTGGTGAGATTCATTTGCTGATTCCTCCCGTAGTTCGTGCGTGATCGCGCATATTTCCTGCGCAGATGGTCCGTGCCGCGCGCTGCCGCCCACTCGGGTCCCCGCACCGCGCTCCCGAAGTCTTTCCTGAGTCGGCGCGCGGGGCATTGGCCGTGAGCGCAGAGCAATTGGCAAGGAGCGTCATAGCGCGACCCTCGTCGGCTTCCGTCACCTGTCGACGGGCACTCCGCGGCAATTCCGTCCGACCCGAGGCCATCCAGAGGTGATTATCACAATAATCGAATTGACCGGGCGAGCCGTCGCCGGCGCATGCGCCGGCCGAAGGTCCGCTCGACGATCCGGCGTCGAGGCGGCACTGCTCACCTCCGCGCTCGCGTCATGTCATCACGTCTGGACGGTCCGCGGTGTCTTGCGGGCATGACTCAACGGGCCGCGGCCACGCGGTCCAGGAGCCGAGCCTGATTCCTGGATGGACCACCCCTCACAGGTCCAGGCGGCTCCGCAGGCCCGGCTGGAGGCGGTCGCCGTGGGCGGTGACCATGTCGTCGCACAGGCGCCAGATCTGCTCGACGGGCAGGGCCGCGGCCGTGGCCGGGTCCGTCATCGCCGCGTGCCTGATGTGCCGCGGTTCGTCCTCGATCGCCGCCCGCACCACCAGGTCGTTGGCGCTCAGGTAGGTGCGGTTGAGCGCCGCCAGTTGGGGCGGGAGGGAGCCGACGCGGGTGGGCTGGACGCCCAGCGAGTCCACCAGGCACGGCACCTCGACCACGCCGTGCGCGGGCAGGTTGTCGATCAGGCCCTTGTTGGGGACGTTGCCGTAGACGGTGCGCGGGGTGCCGGTGACCATGCTGTGGATGATCTGGGGTGCGTACTCCATCGTCCCCTCGACGGTGAGCGGGGCACCGGCGGCCAGCGCGTCGCGGGTCTTCTCGTAGGCGGCCACGTTCTCGTCGACGATGGTGAGGTACTCGCCGATCGGCAGCCGGAGGCGTTCGACCTCGCTGGTGTGGTGCAGGTACCAGGGTACGTACTCGGAGGAGTGCTCGCTGGTCTCGGTCGGGTAGTGACCGAGCCTGCGGTACATGTCGACGCGGACCCGGCGACGCAGTTGCTCGTCGGTCGCGATCAGTTCGTCCAGCTTCGGGTAGAGACTCCGTCCCTGGTGTTCAAAGCGAAGCACCCATGCCTGGTGGTTGACGCCGGCGGCGTGGTAATTGATCTCCTCGTAGGGGACCTTGACCAGATCGGCGAGATCGCGCATCGTCCAGTACACCGAGTGGCACAGTCCCACCACCCGGGTCAGGCCGGTGGCCTGCGTCAGGTACTGGACGTTCATGGCCATGGGGTTGGTGTAGTTCAGCAACCACGCCTGCGGGCAGACGTCGGCGATGTCCCTGCCCAGTTCCCTGAGGAACGGGAAGGTACGCAGGGCTCGGAAGATGCCGCCGATGCCGAGGGTGTCGCCGATGGTCTGGCGCACGCCGTAGCGGGCCGGTACCTCGAAGTCGGTACGGGTGGCCTCCCCCATGCCGATCTGCACCATGTTGATGACGAAGTCGGCGTCTGCCAGGGCTTCGCGGCGATCGGCGTGGGCGGTGAGAGTGGGACGGGCACCGAGGGTGTCGGCTATGCGGAGGGCGGCGGCGTGCGAGGTGGCCAGCCGCTCGGCGTCGATGTCGTGCAGCGCGATGTGTACGGACTTCAGTGGGTCGAACGCGAGGAGGTCCGCGAGCAGTCCCTGGGTGAAGACGACGCTGCCTGCGCCGATGAAGACGATCTTGGGGGTGGTCATACCGGGGTTTCCTCGGTCTCGGGTAGGCGGGTGAGGACTTCGTCCCATGTGGGCTGTGCGGTGGTGCCGCCGTGGGCCCGGGTGGACAGGGCGCCGCACACCGCGGCGAAGCGGAGCGCTTCCGGCAAGGGCATGTCGTGCAGCAGGGCGGCGATGAATCCGGCGTCGAAGCTGTCCCCGGCGCCCACCGCGTCGACCGGCTGGAGGGGGATGCCCCGGGTGGTGAAGAGGCGTTCGCCGTCGTGGCACAGCGCGCCGTCGGCGCCGTTCTTGACCACGGTGACCGGGCCCCGGACTGCGAGCCGTTCGGCGGCGTCGGCCGGGTCGTCGGTGTCGAGGCGGGCCAGGCGCCGGGCTTCGGTGGCGTTGGGCAGCAGGAAGTCCGTGTGAGCCAGGACGGCGTCCAGGCCCGTGGTCTCCCACCGCCCCGCCGGGTCGTCATTCGTGTCCACGGAGGTGGTGGCGCCTTGTTGGCGTGCGGTGCGCAGGAGTTCCGGAAGCGCGGCCGCGAGCTGGGGCATCAGAAAGTAGGACGCGGAGTGGACGTGCCGTGCGGCGCCCAGCAGCGCCGCGGGCACGTCGTCGGTCGTGGTCGCGGCCAGGGTGCCGGGGGCGGTGAGGATGGCCCGGTCGTCCCCGCGGGTCAGCGAGACGGTCAGGGGGGTGGGCCGGCGGGGGTCGCGTTTCAGCGCCTCGGTGTCGACGCCATGGGCGCCGAGCCGGTCGCGCATGTAGCGGCCGGCGTCGTCGTCACCCACCCGGCCGGCGAAGGCCACCCTGAGGCCGAGGCGCGCGGCCCCGCAGGCGACGATCGCGCCGGATCCCCCGATGGTGAGGGCGCCGGTGGAAACCAGTTGTTCGCGCTGGCCGAAGGCGGGCGGTGCGTCGAGCGGGCCGATGATGACGTCGGGGTTGGCGTCACCGATGACGAGCAGGTCGAAGGTGTGTGGCATCGAGGTGTTCCTGCCTGGGTCGGATGTCGGGGTGGCGAACGGGTCAGCCCTTGAGACCGGTGGAGGTGATGGACTGGATGAACGCCTTCTGCGCACCGAGGAAGGCGAGCAGGACCGGCAGCACGGTGATGACGTTCCCGGCCATCACGGCGGCCCACTGGGTGTGGTGCTGGCCCTGGAAGGTCGTCAGGCCGAGCTGGAGCGTGTACTGGGTGTCGTGGTTGATCGAGATCAGGGGCCAGGTCAGGTCGTTCCAGGTGCTCAGGAACGTGAGGACGGCGACCGTGCTGAGGGCGGGCCGGGACAGCGGGAGCACGATCCGCCACAGCACGCGAAGCCGTGAGCAGCCGTCGATCCAGGCGGCCTCCTCCAGCTCGCGGGGCAGCGAGAGGAAGAACTGGCGCAGCAGGAACACCGAGAAGGGTGTGACCAGTGACGGCACGATCAGCGCGCCGAGTGTGTCGATGAGGCCGAGCTGCTTCATCACCAGGAACGTGGGGATCATCGTCAGCTGGAACGGGATCGCCATCGTGGCCAGCATCAGGCCCATCAGCAGCCGGGAACCGGCGAACCGCATCCGGGCGAACGCGTAGCCGCCGAGGGTGCCGAGCACGAGGTTCGCGGTGACCGTGACCAGGCTGACGAGGAAGGAGTTGGCGAACCAGCGGGGGAACATCGCGTTGCCCAGCACATAGCGGTAGCCGCCCAGGTCGAGGTGGGAGGGCCACAGCGCCGGCGGGAAGCGGTTGATCTCCGCGTTGCTCATCACCGAGCTGAGGGCCAGCCAGATCAGCGGCACCGCGAAGAGCAGGGCCATCGGGGCGAGCAGCAGATGCCAGGGGCTGAACGGCAGCCGCGGGCGTCCTCGGTGCGCCTCTGGCTCGGAGGAGGAGATCGCCTGCGCGGCATCGGGCGGGGCGGAGGTGAGTGTCATGCGGCGGCTCCTCGGCGGCGGCGGGCGACCTGGGAGATCACACCGATCAGTCCCAGGGCCACGGCCAGTGCGTAGGCGGAGGCGGCCCCGTATCCGGCGGTGGCGTTCTTGAACGCCTGCTCCCAGATGAAATAGACGATCACGGTGGTGGACCCGAGCGGGCCGCCCTTCGTGGTGACGTACACGAGGTCGAACGCCTGGAGGGACTGGATGGTCTGCCACAGCAGCAGGAAGACCGTGACGGGCCTGAGGGCGGGCAAGGTGACGTGGCGCAGGAGTTGGAGGCGGTCGGCGCCGTCCAGCCGGGCCGCCTCGATCAACGAGGCGGGCACGTCCTGGAGCGCGGCGAGGTAGATCACCAGGCAGAAGCCCGTACCGCTCCACAGGCTGATCGCGACGAGCACGGGCAGCGCCTGGGACGGGTCGGTGAGGAAGCCCTGGGACGGTATTCCGAGGTGGTGCAGTACCGCGTTGGCCGCGCCGAACTCCGGGTCCAGGATGAACGAGAACAGTACGCCCTGCGCGGTCGCGGAGACCACGAACGGGACGAAGTACAGGGTGCGGTAGAGCCCGACGAAGCGGATGCGCCGGTTCAGGGCGAGGGCGAGGAACAGTCCCAGCGCCATGCCGGCCGGCACGTACAGCACGGTGTACAGCAGGGTGTTGCGCAGGGCCTGGCTGAAGTGCGGGTCCTGGGCGAGGGCGCGGTAGTTGTCCAGGCCCACCCAACGGCTCGGGGTGACGAGGTCGTTGGCCTGGAAGGACAGCAGCAGCGACCAGATGATGGGCACCACGCTCAGCCCGAGGATGATCAGGACGGCGGGCGAGACGAACGTCCACGCCATGGCGGCTTCACGGGTGCGTCTGCGGCGCAGGGCACGCCGGTTGTCCGGGGGCTCGGACACGGTGATCGGGGTGGGCAGTCGCGACATGAAGGGGGCTCCTCAACGCGGGATGAGCAGTGCTGCGTTGGCGTCGGTGGCACAGGCGCGCAGTGCCTTGGCGGGGCTGCTCCGTCCCAGCAGCACGGCGACGACAGCCTGTCCGAGGGCCTGGGAGACCTGCGGATAGGCGGCGTGGACCGGGCGTACCCGGGCCGAGTCCAGGGCCTTGGTGAACACCCCGAGTCCCTCGGTGTCACTCTCCTTGTGCCGCCAGGCGGGCAGTTCGTCGGCCCCGCGGCTGAGCGGCAGGCTGCCCGCCTCGACGTCCCAGCGCACGTCCTGTCCGGGTTGCATGAGCCAGCTGACGAACGTCTTGGCAGCCTGCTTCCGGGCGTCGCCGTTGTCGAACACGGTCCACGTGTCGGGTCCGCTGATGGTCACCGGCCGGCCCGAGAAGCTGGGCAGCGGCACGACGTGGTAGTCGATCTTCGCCTGCTGGATGTCGGGCAGTTGCCAGGGGCCTGTGAGGGCCATGCCCATGCGGCCGGACATGAAGACCTGGTACATCTGCTCGCTGCCCGGCTTCGGGTCGACGTAGACGCTCTTGTCGCGGGCCAGCGCGGCCAGTACCTCCAGGGCGCGGGCCCCGGTGCTGCCGAATCCGATGTGCTTGCCGTCGCCGGCGACGACGTCCCCGCCGAGGTCCCAGACCATGGGCCACAGGCGCCAGACGGTGTCCTCGTCGCCGACGCCGGGCCAGCCGGTGCCGAAACGGCCGCCGCCGGCGTCGGTGAGCGCCTTGGCGGTGGCGACGAAGTCGTCCCACCGCCAGCCCGCCTCGGGCAGCGGCAGACCCGCCTGCCGGAAGAGCTTCTTGTTGCAGACCACGGCGAGGGAGTCCAGCAGCGCGGGCGCGGCGAGCACTCGGCTGTTGACGGTCACGGCCTTGCGCGCCGGTGCCCAGTAGCTCGTCCAGGCAGTGGGGGCATGCCGCACCGTGTCGGTGAGGTCGACGACCTGGGGGCTGCGGGCGATGCTCGCCAGATCGGTGCCGAAGATGTAGGCGATGTCCGGGTAGGAGCCGGAGGCGAGGGAGGCCGTCACCTTCTGGAGCATCGTGTCGGCGAGTACTCCGCCGCCCAGGTTGACGCGGATACGGGGGTGGCCGCGCCTGAAGGAGGCGACCAGGGATTCCAGTGCCTTCTTGCCGGTGTCGGTCTGGCCGTGCCACATCTCGATCGTCACGGTGCCGTCGGCGCCGACGCCGTCGTCGCGGCCTGCCGCGCAACCGGACGCCGCTGTGCCCGTGGCCGCTGCCGTGGCCAGGCCGACGCCGGCGCGCAGCACGTCGCGGCGTGCGGGCTGGGCACTGCGGGTGACCGCATACATGGGTACCTCCGGTGGGAGCCGTGGGACACGCGTCGTCTCTGCGAGGGGTGCGACCGGTGCATGGCGTACCGGCCGGGGCACAGGCCGACGGTCCCGGTGGGGCCGTGTGCGCCGCCGTCCTGCGGCGGCTGCGGCGTCACGGTGGGCGGCGCTCGGCGTCGGGCTCGGGGAGCGGGAAGCGGCGTCGGGCTCGGGGAGCGGGAAGCGGCGTCGGGCTCGGGGGCGGGAATCGGTCGTCGTACCGCTACAGCTCGCACGTGGGTCTCACGTGGGGTAACGGCGGCCGGATACGGGCGCCGCGAAGGCCGGGCGGTCCGGTCCGCACGGGCGGGCGCGTCCCGAAGTGGTGGTGGCCGTGTGGGTGTCCCCGGGGAGTCACGCCGATACGGATCACGTCCGAGCTCCAGAACATGGTGGGCACGGCCCCGCCTCGGACGCCGACGCGGTCCTGGCGACTCAGGCCGGACTTCTGACGCGTGGTCAGTTACCGGCTGGGCGTACCTCTGACGCCAAGTCCTTCGACTGCGGCGTTGGCCAGGAGTTAAACGACCGTTCCGGGCCACTGTCAAGAGGCAGGCATGCTTGGATATGCGCGAAACACCTGCGAAACGCGCACAATCGAGCACAGAGTGCCGGTGAGGACGTCACCGCGGTGACGAAGTTCCTCCGGTGGAGGTCGCGTCGGAGCGTCCCGTGCGCGGGGAGGCGATCGGACTGACGGTCACCGTGCGGAGCAGAGCGCGACGCACCTCGGGGTCGAAGTCCCCGGCGAGCGGGGCGGCCACGGCGGCGGCCGACAGGGCCACGGCCTCGGCGAGCCGCTCCGGCCAGGGTCGGCCGAAGGTGCGGGCGAGGGCCGCCACCGCCGCGTCTCCCGCCCCCGTCGGGTTGCCTGCGACGGGGGCGGGCGGACGGGCCCGCCACGCTCCCTGCGGCGTGTGGGCGAGGAGTCCTTCGGGGCCGAGGGAGGCGACCACCGCCCGCGCTCCCGCGGCGCTCAGCGCGGCCGCTCCGGCCCCCGGGTCGCTGCCGCCGGTGGCAGCGGCGAGTTCATGGGCGTTCGGCTTGACGACATCCGGCGCCGCGGCGAGCGCGGCCGTCAGCGCCGCGCCGTCCGCGTCGAGGAGGGTGGGCACATCCTGGGCGCGGGCCAGGGCGATCAGTGAGGCGTAGGCGTCCACGGGTATGCCCGGGGGCAGGCTGCCGGCGAGGACGACGGCCGCCGCGCCGCTCAGCAGCAGCCGGTAGTGGTCGACGAACCGGGCCCATTCGGCCCGGGTGACGAACGGTCCGGGCTCCAGCAGGATCGTGGTGTCGCGGTCGTCCACGACGGCGACGGTACGACGAGTCTCCCCCCGGATCGGGACGAGGTGGTCGGCCAGGCGGGCCGAGGCGAGTTCGGCGCGCACGGCGGCGCCGGTCGCTCCCCCGGCCAGCCCGGTGACGGCGCATTCGTGCCCGAGGGCGTGGAGGACCCGCGCCACGTTGACTCCCTTGCCGCCCGCCCGCTGGGCCACGGATGCGACGCGGTTGCTCGCATGGGGACGGAGCCGGTCGACCCGGTGGGTGATGTCGAGCGCGGCGTTGAGTGTGACGGTGAGGATCACCTGCTGCTCCTTCGGAGGTGTCGGTGGAGATGGGGGTCGGTGGGGTCGGTGGGGTCGGTGGAGGTGGGGGACGACGGTGGAGGTGGGGGTGTTCTGCGGGTGTTCTGCCGGCCGCTCCATGGCCCTGCACACGGCCAGATCGTAACCAAAATGCTCGAAGCTGCTCGCAACAAGCGTTGATCGAGCGTTTTCGAGCATCTATGATCGTGGGTGTCGCGGTGGAGACCCCGGTGCGATCCGGGTCGGCCGTGACGTATGCCTGCCGCCCGGTCCGGGCCCCGCGACGCCGTGGCGTCGAGCGCAACTCCCTGTCCGCGACGAAGGAGTGCTCATGTCCAACCAGCCATCCGCGCCGGAACTGCGCGTCGGCGTCGTCGGCGTCGGCCAGCGAGCCGGGCTGGCCGCCCTGGCCGAGCGGCCCGGATCGGCCCGCGTGGTCGCCTGCGCCGATCCGGCCGAACGCGGCCGCGCCGACGCGCGGGCGGTCTTCGGCACCGATGTCCAGGTCCACGAGCGCTACGAGGACCTGCTCGCGCACGACCTCGACGCCGTGTTCGTCCTCACCCCCGACGACGTCCACACCGCTCCCGCCCTCTACTTCCTCGAAGCGGGCGTCGCCGTGTTCGCCGAGAAGCCGCTGGCCGTCAGCCTCGACGACTGCGACCGCGTCCTGGCCGCCGCGGCCCGCACCGGAACCCGGCTGTACGTCGGACACAACCTCCGCCATCTGCCGGTCCTGCGCACCATGCGCCGCCTCGTCGAGGAGGGCGCGATCGGAACGGTGCGGGCCGTGTGGTGCCGGCACTTCGTCGGCCACGGCGGCGACTACTACTTCAAGGACTGGCACGCCGAACGCGCGCGAACCACCGGCCTGCTGCTCCAGAAGGGCGCGCACGACCTGGACGCGATCCACTGGCTGGCGGGCGGCTCTGCCCGCACGGTGACCGCGCTGGGCGACCTGGCCGTCTACCGCCCCGGCCCGCCCCGCCGTGCCGGGGCGCAGGACTCACGGCGAGTGCAGGACTGGTTCGACGAAGGCGTCTGGCCGCCGTCCGCGCTGCGCGACCTCAACCCCGTCATCGACGTGGAGGACATCAGCATGGTGCTGACCCGCCTCGACAACGGGGTGCTCACCAGCTACCAGCAATGCCACTTCACCCCCGACTACTGGCGCAACTACACCGTCATCGGCGACGAAGGCCGCATGGAGAACCTCGGAGACGGCATCCAGGGCGACGCACCGGTGATCAAGGTGTGGAACCGGCGGCGCTCCGGCTACCGCCCCGAGGCGGATCTGACCCTGTCCCCCACCGAGGCGACCGACGGCCGGCACGGGGGTGCGGATGAGGCTCTCGTAGCCGAGTTCCTGCGCTTCGTCGCGCACGGCGGCGCCACCGACACCTCGCCCGTCGCCGCCCGCGAAGCCGTCGCGACCGGCATCGCCGCCACCACGTCGCTGCGCTCGGGCGGCACTCCGGTCGAGGTTCCCGCCCTCGCCCCGCACCTCGCCGACTACTTCACCCGTCACCAGCCCGGCTCGCACGGGCCGGCCACCCGAACCCCCTGAGCCCCCTGAGCCCCGGTCCGCCGAATGACCGGCTCGGATCCACGACCAAGAAAGCAGGACACACATGTCGTTCATAGGCGAGGAGATCGCCCGCCAGCCCCGGACCTGGCTCAAGGCCGCGAGCGTGGCCGCCGAGGCCGCGGATCTGCTGCCCCGGCCGGGTGAGCGGGTCGCCGTCGTCGGCTGCGGCACCTCCTGGTTCATGGCCGAGGCGTACGCCGCGCTCCGCGAGGGGCGCGGCCTGGGCGAGACGGACCACTTCGCGGCCTCCGAGTTTCCCCACGAGCGCGCCTACGACCGGCTGGTGGCGATCTCCCGGTCCGGCACCACCACCGAGATCCTGGACCTGCTGGAGCGCCGACGCGGCCGCTACCCCGCCGTCGCCCTGACCGCCGACACCTCGACCCCGATCGTCGATACCGCCGAGCACGTCCTCGACCTGTCTTTCGCGGACGAGAGGTCCGTCGTGCAGACCGTCTTCGCGACCACCGCGCTGACCGCCCTGCGCGCGGGCCTGGGTGAGGCGGCCGAGCCCCTTGCGGAGGCCGCGCGCACGGCACTGGACGCACCGCTTCCCGAGGAGTGGTTCGCCGCCGACCAGATCACCTTCCTCGGCCGCGGCTGGGCGCACGGAATCGCCCGCGAGGCATCCCTGAAGATGCGTGAGGCCACCCAGAGCTGGACGGAGGCATACCCGTCCCTGGAGTACCGGCACGGTCCGATCGCCATCGCCGCGCCCGGCCGTCTGGTATGGCACTTCGGCGCGGACGAGGACGGACTGCGGGCGGACGTCGCCGCCACCGGTGCGCACTTCGTGGACCACCCCGAGGACCCGCAGGCCGACCTGGTCCGGGTGCAGCGGCTCGCCGAGGCCGACGCCGTACGCAAGGGGCTGGACCCCGACCGGCCGCGCGCCCTGAGCCGTTCGGTGATCCTGGACCGGCCCGGTTCCTGACCGCACACCGGCGGACGTCGCAGCCGGTGCCGCCCATCTCGCGGTGGACGGCGGCTCACCCGGGTCCGGTGCCGCGCCTCGCGGGCCCTTCGGCCGAGGGCGAGGCCGGGCCGGGACGTCCCCGAACGCCGGCCCGCCGCCCCGGCGCTCTCCGACCGCTTCCCTTCCGAAAGGACGTCATGCTCTGCCGCAGCGCGGACCTGATCGCCGAAGCCCGTACGTCGGGCTCCGGCATAGCCGCCTTCAACGTCATCACGCTGGAACACGTGCAGGCCGTCGTCGAGGCCGCGCAGCGCACCGGCCGACCGGCGATCGTGCAGATCAGCCACAATGTCGTCCGTCACTACGGCGGCGACGTCATGCCCCTGGCCGCCGCCACGACGGCCGCAGCCGCAAGCAGCCGGGCCCGGCTCGCGCTGCACCTCGATCATGTCGAGGACGTCGCGCTGCTGCACCGTACGGCCCAGTGCGGGGCCAGTTCGGTGATGTACGACGCGTCCCGGATGCCCGACGAGGAGAACATCGCCGCGACCCGTGCTGCCGCCCGATGGGCCCACGAGCACGGCCTGTTCGTCGAGGCCGAACTGGGCGAGATCGGCGGCAAGGGGTCGGCGCACCTGCCCGGTGTCCGCACCGACCCGGGGGACGCCGCCCGGTTCGTCGCCGAGACCGGCGTGGACGCCCTCGCCGTCGCCGTGGGCAGCAGTCACGCGATGATCACCCGCACCGCCGCGCTCGATCTCGACCTGATCTCCCGGCTGCGGGACGAGGTGCCCGTGCCCCTGGTCCTGCACGGCTCGTCCGGCGTGCCGCACGCGACACTCAGGGTCGCGGTCGAACACGGCATGACGAAGATCAACGTCGGGACGCTGCTCAACGTCGCCTTCACCCGGGCCGTCCGCGAGGCACTGGCCGACGCGCCGGACCTGGTCGACCCGCGCCGCTGTCTGACGCTCGCCCGGGGCGCGATGACCGAGGCAGTCGCCGACTGCCTGACGGCGCTGGCCCCTCCTGGACCACCCCGCAGAGGCCGTTTTCCCGGCTGCCCTTGAGCAAGGGCGACCGAGGGACACCCCTGGCGGGGCCGGCCGTCGAGTACGCCACGAACGTACAAGGCTCCCCGGGCCCGGCCGGTCGCGGGAACGACGAAGCCCCGGCACCCTGCCTTGGCCGAGTGCCGGGACCGCGTTCACCGTCCGGCGCCTGTGCGCCGGGCACGGCCTCAGAAGGCGCTGTTGCCGCACTCCATGCTGGAGCCCATGTCGGTGGCCTGGGCGCCCGGGTTGCCCTCGCCGTTCAGGGCGTTGCCCAGCGCGCCGTTGAGCACGCCGACCTCGCCGAGCACATCGAGGTTCAGGTCGTGCGACTTACAGGTGGAGCTCTGCAGGATGGCGAACCTGTCGCCCTCGTCGCCGCCCTTGCCCCCGGCGTGGGCCGTGCCGCCCACGAGTCCGATGCTGCCGAGCGCGGCGATCAGAACGGCCACGTTGCGAAGCTTACGCATGTCGTCTCCGATGGAGTGAATGGATGCGATCCGTAATAGATCGATTGCTTACCGCTACCAGAGACTAGTACGAAGTACCTCAAAACGGTCACAGGCATGCCGTCCTCTCGATCGCGCGGCAGAAGCACCCGAACGACGTATCGGATACGAACGGCCCCTCAGCCGCCGACGGAGACGGGGTCAGGCATCAGGCGCCGAAGACCTGGAACTCCGAGATCTGCCCGGCCGGCCAGCCGGTGTTGGCGGTGAAGGTGAGCCGTACGTAGCGGGTGACCACGGTGGCGGGAAGCGTGAGGGTCGCCGTGTTGCCGGTCGCCGGGTCGAAGGTGCAGCCCGCCGGGGCGAGAAGCTGGGCGAAGGTGCCGCCGTCCGTGCTGCCCTGTACGGAGACGGTCTGGGTGCGGGCGGCCCACGCGGTCGCCGGAGGGAGGCGGAGGACGATCCGTCGGACGTCGGTGGCGGCGCCCAGATCGACCTGGACCCACTGCGGGAAGGCGTTGTTGGCGGACTCCCAGTAGGTGTTGGCGTCGCCGTCGGTCGTGTTGCCCGAGACATACGTCTGGGTGTGGCTGCTCTCCGCGGTCGGGCGGCGGAGAGCCAGGTTGGTGGTGCTGGAAGGAGGATCGGTGGTGACGGTGACCTGGTTGGAGAGCTGCGACACGTTTCCGGCCGCGTCGAAGGCGACGACACCGAAGGTGTACGCGGTGGACGCGCCGAGTCCGGTCACCGTGAACGAGGTGCCGCTGGTCGTACCCACCTGCGTGCTGGTCGAGCCGGTCACTTGCAGCACGCGGTAGCCGGTGACGCCGACACCGTCGGTGGCGGCGCTCCAGGCCAGCGAGGCGGAGTTGCTGGTGTGCCCGGTGACGTTCAGGGCACCCGGCGCGGTGGGGGCCGTGGTGTCGCCGCCGGTGGAGACGACCGGCTGGGTGGGGCGGGTGGCGGTCAGCGCTATCTGCCCCTTGAGCATGCGGCCGCCGTCGCCGGTCAGCCGCAGGTAGTAGTCGGCGGAGCAGGCGGTGCCGTCCTCGTCGAGGGCGAGGAAACCGGAGTTGCCGGGCACCCATGCCTGGGTCTCGGCGGTCTTGGCGATCTGGTTGCCCTCGTTGTACTCGTCGAACATCGAGATGTAGATGCCCTGCACCCCGGCCCGGACCATGTTGTAGAACTGCCGCCACATGAAGTCGCCGTGCACCCGCTGCCGCAGCGCCAGGTCACCGGGCAGGACGCAGGGCTGGTAGTCGATGCCGTTGGCGTTGCAGTCGGCCTGGTCGCCGACGGTGTACGTGTTGTAGGCGTTGTCGGCTTCGGTCACGTTGGCGATGGCGCCGACCATCCACGGCGAGATCATGTTGAAGGCGTGGTAGACGCCGAGATAGCCGGCCCGTGAGCCCCCGGTGCCCGTCCGCCATTCGCGCGGGACGCCGCCGATGACGTAACACCCCTGCCCTTTGAACCAGTTGATGACGTCGAGGCAGGCGTCGGCGGTGAAGGGGTGGTTGTTGTCGTTGAAGCCGAAGCCCCAGATGCAGACGACCGGCTTGCCGTTCTGCTTCGCGTACGCCGAGGACGCGGTGTGCGCGGACATCTTGTTCGTCCAGTCCGTCTTGATCTCGGACTGCATGTTCGTCCAGTTGGTGACGTCGTACATGATGTAGAACTTCCGCCCGTACGACTCGGCTGCGCTGCGCACCCTGGTCGCCATGGCGTCGCGGGTGGGGCCCTCGCCTCCGGTGGGGTTGAAGCGCTGGAGTGCCGCGGTGTCGATGGCGTTCTGCTGCATCCACAGGAAGTGGGTGTCCACCGTCTGCTGGTCGTACGAGGAGAACAGGGTGGCGGCACGGCCGTTGCCGAAGGCGGCGTACGACGTCTGGTACGTCTTGGTGTAGTCGCGCACATCGGGCCAGCATTTGATGGCGGTGTTCGACGGGGACGGCGACTGGCCCCAGTTCTGGCTCCAGTGCCACCAGCCGTTGATGGGCGCGCCGTCGCCGGTGCAGGCGAACCAGCCCTGGTAGCCGACGCTGATCTTGCCGACCACGTCACCGGGTGGACTGGCCGCTGACGCGGCTTCGGCGGAGACGGTCGCGGTGGCTCCCACGGTTCCCACCGCGGTGGCCGCGATCGCGGCCTGTAGGAAGCCTCTGCGTGTGACACCCATCTGGACTCCTCTGGTCGGTGTCGACGTCCGTCGACTGCGAGCGAGCGAAATCGGTGATCGGGCCGGCACCGCCCTTGCCCCTGCGGGGGCCGTGCCTGTGCTCAGCGGAGGCTGGGAGGACATGGCGGGGCGACGCAAGGAGGACCGTAATATTGCCGATATCGAAGCGCAATAACTAGACAGGACTTTGTAGAATCAAAATATTCGCCTGCAAGATTCGATGCGTCAGCTTCGTTCCCCCCACGGCACCATGGGCCCGCCCGTTGTCGCGCGGCCGGGGTCAGGCGCCGAGGTGGGTGAGGATCTCGGCGGTGGTCCCGGTCTCGCCGAGCTTGGGGAAGATCAGCGCGACCGAGTTGTCGTGCGCCGCGGCGTCGAGATCGGTCATGGCGTCGATCGGCAACGCCACGTGGAAGCCGTGCTCGTGGGCCTGCCGGGCGGTGGACTCGACACCGATGGCCGTGGCGAGTCCGCAGACGACGACCTGGGTGACGCCGAGTTCCCGGAGGTGTGCTGCCAGGTCGGTGTTGTGGAAAGCGCCCCAGGTGTACTTGGTGACCGTCTTGTCGCCGGGCTGCTGGTCGAGTTCCGGGAGGAGGTCCGACCAGCCGGCGGGGAGGTCCGGGGCCCCGAAGTCGTGCTCGGTGCGGCCCGGGGCGCCGCCGGCGACGTTGACCAGCACGACGGGGAGCTTCCCGGCCCGAAAGGCGGCGGCGAGCCTGGCCGCATTGGCCAGGACACCGCCGAACGGGTGAACCGTCGGCATATGGACGGCGGCGGCCTGGAGATCGATGACGATGAGGGCCGTGTTGGGGTCGATCGCGGTGATGGGCATGTGTGTCTCCTTGAGCAATCGGTGGTGTTGAGCGGTCCGTCGGGTCGGGCCGTCAGTGGCGGACCGGCCGCACGGTGCGGTCGGCGAGTGTGAGTGCCACCGGAACGAGGCTGATGGCCGTCGTGATCCAGCCGATCCGGTGGACATCGTGGGTTGGTGACGCCGTGGTCGGTGACGTCGCGGTCGGTGACGTCGTGGCCGGTGACGTCGCGGTCGGTGACGTCGCGGCGGACGACCAAGCCGGTGACGGCACCGGCGTCGGCGCCGATGGAGCCGACGTATCCGAAGGTGCCCAGCTGCCCGGACGCGGCGCCCAGTTGAGCGGCCGGCGCCTGCTCGGTGAGCGAGGTCTGGTTGCCGACGGTCGAGAAGCCGATGGCGAGCCCGAAGACGAGGGTCAGGATGACCACGATGCCGATCCGGATCGTGGAGTCGAGCAGCAGGACACCGGCTGATCCGAGCAGGCAGACGGCAGCGGCCGCGATGACCGGTCTGCGGACGAGTCTGCGCCGGGAGAGCGGCGTGATGATCACTGCCGGTTCGCGTGTGGGTCAGAAACGCTGGGCGAGGCGCTCAAGCAGCGGAGCCGCCGCCGCCAGGACGGCGACCTCGTCATCGGTGAACGACTCGCCGAGCGCGACGGCCATGCGATCGGAGATCACGTCGCGGCTGGAGTGCAGGACGTCGCTGCCCGCACTGCTGACCGTCAGCAGTGACCGCCGCCGGTCGTCGGGGTCCGGTGACCGCGTCACCAGTCCGTGCTTCTCCAGCGATGCGACGGTCGAGCCCATTGCCTGCGGGGTGATCTGCTGTAGCCGGGCCAGATCGGCGACGGTGATCGGGCCATTGCGGTCGATCTGCGCCAGCACGGTCAACTCCGGATTCGTCAACTGGCCGTCCGTGAGCGCCTCGCCGGTACGTCGCTTGAGCATCCCCACCGCCACCCGGATCGAAGTGGCCGTGGAGCGGTTCAGAGCGTCGCGAGGTTGCATGAATAGAAGACTAGACTTCCAATCGCAATATTGCAAGGCCAGCCTTCCTAATACCTCGACGACAACCCGGCCGGTCGAAGTCGGCCGGCCGGTGAACCGTTGGTCCTGTAGATCCCGTTAGTCCCTTAGGTCCCGTGGGTTCCGTGGGTTCCGTGCCGAGCAGGCGCGACTGACGGCAGCAGGCGGCCGGGCGGCCCGCCCGTTACGGCAGACCGCCCGGCCGGACTGTGTGACTACCGGACGTCGTAGGCGCGGGTGATGGTCTGGGTGACCGCGTTGCCGTTGGCGTCGGTGACGGTGGCCTTCGTCGTGACCTGCTTGCCGGAGGCGCCGGTGTGGTCGAGGACGGCCGTCCAGTGGCCGTCCCGCTGCTCGGTCGGCGCCTGGATCCAGGTGGTACCGCCGTCGTAGGAGTACGACAGCGAGGCCGACTTGATCGCCCCTGGCGTGTATCCCGCGTGACCCTCGACCGACAGGCCGACCCTGATGCCGCTCTGCGCGGGCAAGGTGTTCAGGCCGTCCACCGGCAGGTCGTACGCCGGGAAGAGAATCGGCAGGCCCCGGGAGTAGACGTCCGGCTCCCGGTGGGAGCGGAAGCTCCAGGTGGTGGTGACAGCGGTGGAGCGCAGCCAGTTGCGGTCCGAGGACGGAATCTTCTGGAGGTTCTGCGTCAGCTCGTACGCGGAGTCCTCGTCCGGCACTTTGAACGCGTCGTACGGCCAGGCGCTGGTGGCGATCTGCTCACCGTTCCGCTTCAGTACCAGGTTGCCGAGGTCGCCGAACGACCCGCCGGAGGACCAGTGGTCGCCGGAGCTGTCGAGCCAGAGCCCGGTCTGAATGCCGATCAGGTCGCCCTGCCGCTCGGCGGCCAGCATCAGCTTGCCGTCGGCATCGCGTGGCGCGGCCGGCCGCAGGGGACCGCCGTACCACTCCTCGGCACTCCGCTGTCCCGCCTGGTAGGTACGCTCGTGGTCGCTCATGAACGCGGCGAACGGGAAGCTGGTCATCGCCCCGTGGTACCAGGCGTCGTCGCCGGTCGTGTAGTACGCGGTGCGGGTACCGGGCACATGGACGGTGCCGGACGGGCTCACGGGGACGTAGCCACCGCTGCTCCCGGACGGGCGGAGGAACATCGCGTCGACGTAGTCGCCCTCCTTGCCCATGGCGTTCCACTTCTCGGTGACCTGGGCCAGCTTGGTGTCCCTGGGCCGGTGGACCTGGTCGGAGTGGAGCGGACCCCGGGTCGGGAACGACAGGTTGTAGACGTAGGAGGAGCCGTCCTCGGAGCCGGTCGCGCGCCAGGTGGGACGGAACTCGAAGGTGCCGTTCTGGGCGCGCCCGTCGATGTCCGCGTAGAACTCCTGGACGGTGCCGTCGACCGAGACCGATCCGGTTGTCTGCCAGGTGTCGTCCCACGTGCGGTCGTAGCTGATCGTGGTGTTGTCCACCGTCGACGGGCGGTCGGTGTGCAGGCTCAGCCGGTGGGCCTTGCGGGCGTCCAGGACGACGGTGGTGTCACGGGTGATCCGGAGCTGCGGGTGCGCGAGGTAACTGACCGATTCAGGTGCGTTGTTCGCGTCGTACGTCGCCACGAAGCCGCTGAGGGCGTAGTCGCCAGGACGCACGCTGTACGTCTGCTCGGCCGCACCCTGGTTGCTGCGGCGCTCGCCCTTGTTGGTGTCGAGGCTGACGAGGTCCAGGGAGGAGGTGCCGGTCGCGGGTCTGCCGTCGCGGTCGATGGCCTTGACCCGGAGGGTGACCGTCTCCGGCTGGACGTAGAGCGTGACGGGCACCGAGACGTGCACGTGGTCGCCGGTGGCCAGGATCCGGCCGGTGACCGCACCGTACTGGGCGTCCTTCAGACGGGCGGTGGGGTCGATCCGCAGCGGCACCTCGGCGGTGGCGCCCGCGGGGACCTTCACCTTGCCCTGCTCCAGCTTGACGATGCCGGAGTGGACGTCGCTGCCGTCGTTGCCGTGCACCCCGCTGACCTTCAGATTCAGGGTGAGGTCGGTTCCGCTGGTGTTGGTGAGGGGCACCCGCACGGTGGTGCGGTCCGATGCCTCCTGCGGCCAGTCGTAGCTGCCGGCCTGGACGGCCGGCGCGGAAAGCACCTTCTGGTTCACCGCGCCGAACACGTCCAGGACCCCACCGCCGGTCTGGTCGGCGCCTGCGACCTTGCCGTCGGTGCGGGCCGAGGCGACGAGGGCTGCCTTGATCCGCTGCGCGGTCCAGTCCGGGTGGGCCTGGCGGACGACGGCCGCGGCGCCCGCGACATGCGGGGTGGCCATGGAGGTACCGGACATCGTCTGGTAGGCGTAGACGCCGCGGCCGCCCGCGTTGGCCGCCGAGATGTCGACGCCGGGGGCGGCGATCTCGGGCTTGAGGGTGTGGGTCACGGCCACGGGACCGCGGCTGGAGAACCACGCGGTGGTGTCGTCGTGGTCGACGGCACCGACGGTCAGCACGCCGGGTACGCAGCCGGGCGAGGAGACGGTCTCGGTGTTCGAGCCGGAGTTGCCGGCGGCGACGACGAACAGGGTGTGGGTGTTCTTCGAGAACTGCTTCGTGGCCTCGGCCATCGGGTCGGTGCAGTCGCCGATCGTGGCGCTGCCCAGGCTCATGGAGACGACGTCGGCCTTCTGGTCCACGGCCCACTGCATACCCGCGATGATCCAGGAGTCCTGGCCGTAGCCCTGGTCGTCGAGGACCTTGCCGATGAGCAGGGAGGCACCAGGGGCCACCCCCTTCTCGCGGCCGCCACTGGCCGCTCCCGAGCCGCCGACCGTGGAGGCGGTGTGGGTGCCGTGGCCCACCCGGTCGTCGGTGGTCTTGGAGTCCGTGAAGTTCCTGGACGTGGTGACCCGGCCCGCCAGGTCGGGGTGTTCGGCGTCCACGCCTGTGTCCAGCACGGCGACCTTGGTGCCCTTGCCGTCGTAGCCGGCCGCCCATGCCTCCGGCGCGTGCACCTGCGCGGTGGACCGGGCCAGTGTGGCCTCGACCTTGCCGTCCAGCCACAGCTTGCGCACCGTGGAGGCAGAACGTGAGCGGGTACCGGTGATGTCCTGCCAGAAGGTGGCGGCGGTGGTCTTGCCGACCTTGAGCGCGACGCCGTTCACAGCCGGGAGGCTCAGGCTCCGCTCGGTCCCGCGGGGGGAAGCGGGCACGCTGTCGGCGACGCTCACACCCTCGCGGTAGGTGGCGATGAGCGGCAGTGAGTCGGTGTGTGTGTCGTCGTATCCCTGGCGGATGAGCCCAGTGACGTTGAACAACTGCTCGTCGACCTTGCCGTCGGCGATCGCCTGGGAGGCGTCGTCCGGGTAGACGTAGAGGTCCTTGCCCCTCTGATAGGTCTGGAACATCGGCTGCGCACCGTCCTGGCGCGGCAGCACCGCCGCAGAACTGCGACCCGACGTGTCCGTGGTCACCAGTACTTTGTCGCCGGTGACGAGAGTGACCGTCACCTGCTTGCCGTCCGTTGCTGTGGTCCCGCTCCCGATGACCGGCCTCGTCCCCGAGGCTCCGTCAGGCGGCGTATCCGCCGCCCCGGAAGGCGTGACCGCGGAGACGGCCAGGACGGCGGCGGTCGCCGCGCCCAAGGCCATGAGCGATATGGGGCGCATGAATCTCCCTACTTGAGGCCGTGAACATGCCATGTTGCGGCTGCAGCCTGGCAGACATACGGGGTTCACAGGGATGTCACACATGGCGGGTTTGCCGCATGACGGGTTTCCGTCACACGGTCACCTCACCTGGTACGTCGGCTCGGTGAGGCTTCGCGCAGGTTCCCGGGCGGGACGGTCTGCCGCGCTGAGGCATGCCGAGGCGAACTCAAGGAAGGGACGCGCCGGTGCCGTCCTCCGCCTCCTTGACCAGCGTCCCGGCGTCCCTCGTAGGCGGATCGCTGGTAGGGGAAGCCTCCTCGGCCTCGGGCCGAGGAGAAGGAAAGGTCAGAGCCAGCCCGCACGCGCGGCGTGCCACCCGAGTTGCAGGCGCGAATCCGCCCCGGCGAGGTCCATCAGACGGCGCGTCCGCCGTTCCACGGTGCGTATGGAGAGGCCGAGCTGGGATGCCGTACGCCGATCGGAAAACCCTGCCAGCAGCAGGGCGAGGACCTCCAGTTCCCCCTCGGTCGGCTGCTGGTCGGTCACCTGCTCCACGCGCACGCCCTTGGCGGTGGTGTACAGCGGCCGGGCCTGGGCCCATTCCTTCTCGAAGAGGTGGACCAGGGCCGTCAGCAGGCCGCTGCGGTGCACCACGACGGCGCTCGGCTCGTCGCCGGAATCCGCCGTCTCCAGCGGCACCATGGCACGCTCTCGGTCCGAGACGACCATCTTCAGTGGCAGCGAGTCGACCAGGCGGAGCTCCAGGCCCGCCGTGATGGACGCCTGCACGTCCCGCGCCACGTCGTGACCGTCGAGGTAGTTCCTGGCGGCCACGACCCGGAAGTCGACTCCTCGGTCCAGCGCGGAGTTCTCCGACATGTCGGCTTCTTCGCGCGACACCGCGATGGGCACACCGACGAGAAAGACGAGCAACTCCCGTTGTGCGCCCCGTTGCAGTTGATGGAAGCGGTGTGCGACCTGCTCCGCGCCCACGACCACCTCCACGACGCTGCCGGCGGTGTGCACGGCGGCACTGCGGTACTGCTCGGTCAGCATCGAGAGCGCGACCTCGGCCCGCTGAAGCGCGTTGCGCTGCTCGACGAGGAACGGGGCCAAGGCCACCGAAGGCGGTGTGAGCCGGTAGTGGGCGGGCCGGCGGCCGACCTCGCGGTCGGCCGGGTCAGGCGTCCCGCTCCCGGCCTCGGCGGCGACCGCCACCAGGCCACGTGTGGCCAGGTCCAGCAGAACGCGGGCGGTCTCCGACTCCTCCGTTCCGGTCTGCCCGGCGAGATCCCGCGCGGAGGCTGTCGGACGGGTCAACAGTGCCGTGTAGACGGCCTCTTCAGCCGGGCTCAAGCCCAGCGCCTGCAACATCCGGCTCCTCCTGGGCGGCCACCGTGTCCGGCCCCCGCGCATCTCGCGCGGCACCGTACGGATTCGTCTCGACCGAATCCTATCCCCCTGTCAATATGCCCCATTTGCTGGTTACCGGGTCTGCCACACACCCAGGGCGGCCCCGAGCGATCCTGTCCGTCGAACGGTCCGGGATCGCCCGCTCGGCCTGGTCGGAGGCGCGCGTCGGCACGGTCCGGGATCGCCCGCTCGCCCTGGTCGGAGGCGCGCGTCGGTTGCGAAGCCGATGCCCGGGTGGACATCGCCCTGCAACCCTGCACGGACCCTGGACGACCAGACGGTGGGCCGGCCGGAGGCACACCTGCGGGCACATCGCGGCGCTCTCCCGCCGACCGCGGTCGGGGCCGGTCTGATCGGACGGCGCGCCGAGCCGGGCCGCGCCGTCCTTCATCCGGCGTCGGGGCCCCGGTCGGCCGCGCGGATCAGCGCAGTCCGGCGAAGAGATCGTTCTCGGGTACGGCGGCGCCGGTGGCGTCCTGTACCCGTACGAAGGTCTCCATGCCCATCAACTCGCCGAACTTCTCCTTGCCCATCTTCAGGAAGAAGATGTTCTCGCCCTGACTGGCGTGCGCGGCCAACGCGTCGAACTTCTGACCGCTGAACGCGGTGGTCTCCACCCACGTGGTGATCTCATCGTCCGGGAGGCCGATCTCGGCCATCGCGGCGGCCTCGGCCGGATCCGGCTCCGGCATGTCCTCATGAAACTCCCGCATGACCTCGCCGAACCGCTGCATCATCGAACGGGGCATGGTCGTCCAGTACACCTTCGGCCTCAGTTCGGTCATCTCCAGCGCCGCCATCGTGATGCGGTGGGCCTGGATGTGGTCGGGATGGCCGTAGAAGCCGTTCTCGTCGTAGGTGACGACCACATCAGGACGGTAGTGCCGCATGAGTTCCGCGAGCCGGGCCGCGCCTTCCGCCACGGGGGTCTGCCAGAAGGATCCGGGGGCGTCGTTGCCCGGCCAGCCCATCATCCCGGAGTCGGCGTAGTCCAGCATCTCCAGATCGCTGACCTTCAGGACGTCACAGCTCGCCTTGAGTTCCTGACGGCGCATCAAGGCGACGGCCGCCGGATCGTGCCCGGGATCACCCGGCTTGACACCCCCCGGTCCGTCGCCACAAGCGCCGTCGGTACACGTCACGAGCACCGTGCGGATGCCTTCCGCCGCGTACCGCGCGAGAACCCCACCGGTTCCGGTGGCCTCATCGTCGGGGTGGGCGTGCACAGCCATGAGTGTCAAAGGCCGGTCAGTCATGAAACAGTCCTCCTGGAGAAATACAGCTTGGTCCGAGTCCACGGCGGGCGTCCGCGAACCCGGGGCCCGGCTCCTGGCGGGGTGGACGACCTCGTGGTCTCCGTGTTCCCCGCCTGGGCGGCGCCGGTCCCTCAGTCGATTCAACAGTGCCGGTCGGACCGGCTGTTCCCGGCTCGGCCGCTGGACCTTCCGGGCGTCCGCGGTTCAATTCAAACGCGGCCCAGGCGCGACCTGGACGGGTCAGCGGCGCGTCGGATCCGACGTCCGTCCAGCACCGGCCCTGAGGTACCGACACGGCACCCTCACTGTCCGAGCCGCCGACCGCCGTGCGTACGCCGGACCACCCGGGTCGGGACGAAAGCGTCATGCGGTGTCGGGCGAAAGCGTCTTCATGGTGACGTAGCTGGTCACCGTGGCCACGCTGGGCAGGTCGGCCAACTGGTGGGCGTGGAAGTCCTCGTAGGCGGGCAGGTCCGCCACCTCGACCTGGAGCAGATAGTCGAAGTTGCCGGTGATGTGGTGGCAGGCGACCACTTCCGGCAGCCGGGTGACCTCCCGCTCGAACGCGACCACCTCCGCGCGGGTGTGCCGCATCAGCCGCACCCCGGCGAACACCCGCAGACCACGACCGACCGCGACGGGGTCGATCAGCGCCCGGTAGCCGCGGATGACCCCCGCCTCCTCCAGTTGGCGCACGCGCCGCAGGCAGGGCGACTGCGACAGCCCGACCCGGGCGGCAAGCTCGGCGTTGCTGATCCGACCATGCTGTTCGAGCACAGCCAGAATCGACCGATCGACCTCGTCCATGGTGGCAGATTATTGCGCCGTTAGACCACCTACCACAATCGTTCGCCTCAGACCGCGCGCAATTTGCTGCCAAAGCTGCTCAGACCTATCCGCGCCGGTCGGCCGGCCTCGGCGGCGTGGAATCGCTGGCCGTGCACCCGGCGTCCATGTGGCGCGGGATGCTCAGTGCGGAACAGATCGCCGGGGCGGTCCCGCCGGGCCTGGTCCGGCTGGCCGCGGGCACCGAGGACACGGCCGACCTGGTCGCCGACGCACTCGCCGCCGCCGACGCCGTGCGCACCTGACCGACCGTTGGTGCGGGCCGGACCAGTTGCACGCCTGCTGGGGCCTGCGGGACGGCAAGGTCTCCGGCGGAATGCCACGGCTCGCGGTGATCGCCCCGTCCGGCTTCGGCATCCTCCCCGTGCTGCTCAGCTACTGCCGGCCACCCGAGGTGTATGTCCCCGGCGGCCTCGCGGTGCCCCTCTCCCCGTCGGTCACCTGCGGCAGCCGTGCCTGACCGCCCGCGGCCGAACTGCACGGCGGCAGGCAGAGAAGGAGCGGTCGCCACAACACGATCTTGAGCAATCCGAACGCGTCCGTGAAGGAGTTCATCCCGATGAAGACCCTGCTCACCGGCGGCACCGTGGTCAGCATGGACCCGGCTGTCGGCGATCTCGACCACGGTGACGTCCTCATCGAAGACGGCGTGATCGTCGAGGTGGCCGAACGGATCGACGCGCCGGACGCCGAGCCGATCGACGCGACCGACCGGATCGTCATGCCCGGCTTCGTCGACAACCACCGCCACACCTGGCAGACCGCGTTCCGAGGCATCGGCGCGGACTGGACGTTCCCCGAGTGGGCGGTGGCCATGCACGGCACGGTCAAGCCCCACTACCAGCCCGAGGACGTCTACGTAGGCACTCTGCTCGGCCGCCTGGAGGCCCTGCACTCCGGCGTGACCACGATGCTGGACTGGTACCACGTCGCGCAGGACCGCGAACACGAGGACGCCGCCGTCGCCGCGCTGCGGGACGCACCGGGGCGGTCGATCTTCTGCCTCGGCGCCGGATGGGGCACCCCCGACCCGGTCGACGCCGCCGTCCGCCGCGTCCGCGCCGACATGGCCGGGGACGGCCCGGTCACCATGGCACTCGGACTGCGCGGGCCCGAGGTCACCGGCATGGACACCGTCGCCCGAGAGCTGGAACTGGCGGCCGAACTCGGCCTGCGTACCAGCCTCCACGCCGACGGCGGCGGGACGCGGCGCCCGGTCGCCGAGTTGCGCGAGCACGGTCTGCTGCGGGACACCACCACGTTCGTGCACGCCAACGGGATCAGTGACGAAGAGTTGCGGATGCTCGCCGACGCGGGCAGTTCGGTGTCGATCAGCCCGGACGTCGAGCTGAAGATGGGGTTCGGAGCACCGATCACCGGCCGGGCGCTGGCCGCCGGCCTGCGCCCGACGCTGTCCGTCGACGACGTCCCGTCGGTCGGCGGCGACATGTTCTCCACGATGCGTACCGCCTTCGCCGTGCAGCGCGGCCTGGACGGCGGCCTGCGCTCCCGGGACCTGCTGGAGTTCGCCACCGTCGACGCCGCCCGGTCGTGCGGACTCGGCGCCCGAACCGGCAGCCTCGCGCCCGGCAAGGACGCCGACGTCATCCTTCTGCGCGCCGACGACCTGACCGTGTTCCCGGTCACCGACCCGGCCGCCACCATCGTCAGCGCCGGCCACTCCGGCCTGGTGGACACCGTCCTCGTCGCCGGCCGCGTGGTCAAACGCGACGGCGTACTGGTGGGCGTGGACCTGGCGGCGCTGAGGACCCGACTGGTCGAATCACGCAATCGGATCGCGGTGGCCGCCGGCATCCCACTCGACGGCACGTGGCGCCCGCGGGCGGAATCGGAGTAGGGGCGCATGGCTGACCTCGCAGGCCGCGGAATCCGTGCTGGGCCTGCTGCTCGGCCCGGACCGGAGGACCTCGATGCGTGAACTCGGCCGGGACCGGGCCGAGTTCCTGCGCAAGGTCACCGGGCGCAAGCCGCTCGACGCGAAGGAGTCCGCCCGTTGTCCAGCGGCAGAGCCCCCTGCCAGTGGTCGGCCGGTCGGGTGCACGAGAGCCGGTGCGGGGATCCTGCGCCCGTCCACCCCGGCGATCCTCATCGCCCCGACCAACACCGTCCTCGACCCCGCGCACCCCGTGCACCGCAACGTGACGATCAGCGGCAACGTCTTCGACGGGGCCGGCGCCCCGGTCGTCCACGCCCGCGCCGTCCGCGGACCGACCTTCACCGGCAACCACCTGACAGGCGCCGACGCCGAAGCCCTCGTAGAGACGGACCTCGTGGCCGTCGAAGGCTGCTCGGACGTGGTCGTGGAAGGGACATCGGGGGCGCCCGGCCCGTGAACGGGACGGGAGGGCACTGCCCGCGCGACTCCCGCTCCGTCCC